>PWLA01000272.1 GCA_003559555.1 Gemmatimonadota bacterium
CGGCGTCAGGCGGCGTCGGAGCGTCTCACCGATGCACTGGGGCATCGCTTTCGACACTCCTCCTACCCTGACACCGCAAGACCCCGTCCCGGTGGTCCCTGCCCTTCTTCAACGGCCTTTTCGAAGGCCAAGTAGTCAATGCCGACGTGGCGGCAACGCCGGAAGGGACAATAGAGCCCCGGTCACGAGGGCAACGCCCCACAGGGCACAAACGTGCCGGGAGAACCTCCCTGCTCGGAGCCAACCACGTCCGATCATTTCACGTTCGCCTCTTCTCATGCCTGTTCGTCGAGGACCCGATGAACCACCGTCCGCTTGCCTCACCTCGGTGCGGTCGTAGATTACGGCGGTCCGTCGATCATCACGCAATCGCAACGCTCCACCGGAGCTGATCTTCATGGCTCGCATTCTGGGACTCGCTGCCGGCGCGGTCTGGCTCATCTTTACCCTCATGGCCTTCCGGGCGGCATCGGCGGGGTGGGCGGCCGACCAGGCCGACGTGGGCTTCTGGTACGCCGTCACCGGTGTGCTCCTGGGGATCGCCACCCTGGTCATCGTGGTGGGCACCCTCCGGCATCGTCCCTCGGGACCCAGGAAGTAGTCCCGGCGTGCCGACGCCGCGGCCGTCCAAGATCGTCTGCGTGGGCCGCAACTACACGGCGCATGCCCGGGAGATGGGCAACCGGATTCCCGACGAACCCCTCCTCTTCTTCAAGCCCCCCTCAGCGCTCCTGCCTTCCGGGGGCGAGATCGCGCTCCCCCCCGGTGTTGGACAGGTGGACTTCGAGGGGGAGATGGCCTTCGTGGTGGGCCGTCGGACGGGTCGGTGGAAGGGAGCGTCCCGGGCCGAAGACCCGGCCGAACCACGGGACGAACGCTGGGATGAAGGTTGGCGGGAGCGCTCCCAGGAAGGGTGGGCGGTCCTCTCCCACGTCCTGCCGGCCAACGACGTCACCGCCCGTGCCCTGCAGCGCTCCGACGCCCAGTGGACCCGGGCCAAGGGCTTCGACACCTTCTGCCCGCTGGGAGACCCGGTGCCTCTGGACGGCCTGGACCGGGACGCCCTGGCCCTGGAGACCCGGGTCAACGGGGAGCTCCGCCAGGAGGGCCGGATCGGCGAGATGGCCTTCTCCCCGGGCGCCTTGGTGGCCTTCATCGCCGGCGTCATGACGCTGGAGCCGGGCGACCTGATCCTCACCGGCACCCCGGCCGGCGTGGGCCCCCTCACCCCCGGCGACGACGTGGAGGTCTCGATCCCGGGGGTGGGCGCCGTGAGGAACCGGGTCCGATGACCGATCCCTTCCCCCCGCGCTCCCGGGCCCTGGACTCCCTTCCCGGCTACCCCATGGCCGGAATCCCGGAACGCCGCCGCCAGCTCGAGGAGGAGGGCGTCGACGTCATCGACCTGGGGGCGGGAGACGCCGACCTGGCCCCCCCACCCCGGGCGGTGGAGCGGCTGCGGAGCGCGGTCACCGACTCGTCCTTCTCCCGCTACCCCTTCCAGTTGGGCCTCCCCGCCTTCCGGAAGGCGGTAGCCGGCTGGATGGACCAGCGCTTCGGTGTCGGCCTGGATCCCTTCTCCGATCTCCTCCCCCTCATCGGCTCGAAGGAGGGGATCGCCCACCTGCTCATCTCGATCCTGAACCCCGGGGACGTGGCGGTCTACCCGGACCCGGGCTACCAGGCGTACCGGGGCGGGACGGTGCTGGCCGGAGCGACCCCCCACCCGGTTCCCCTCCGGCCGGAAGACGACTTCCTGCTCCCCTTCCAACGGATCCCCGAGCAGGTGCTGGAGCGGACCCGGGTGCTGATCCTGAACTATCCCAACAACCCCACCGCGGCCACGGCGCCCCGGTCGTACCTGGAGGAGGCGGTGGCCTTCTGTCGGGAACGGGGCATCGTCCTGCTCCACGACCACGCCTACTCGGAGATGGCCTTCGACGGCTACCGACCCCCCTCGGTCCTGGAGCTGGACGGAGCCCGGGAGGTGGCGGTGGAGTTCCACTCCCTCTCCAAGACCTACAACATGACCGGCTGGCGTCTGGGCTGGGCGGCCGGTCACCCCGAGATCATCGCCACCCTGAGTCGGGTGAAGACCTTCGTGGACACCGGCGCCTTTCTGGCGGTGCAGGCCGGCGGGATCGGGGCCCTGGAGTCGTGGAGCGATTGGGTGCCGGAGAACGTGGCCGTCTTCCGCCGCCGCCGGGACGTGGCGGTGGAGGCGCTCCAGGAGGCCGGGTTCGCCGTGCAGCCGCCCCGGGCCACCATGTACCTCTGGATCCCGGTGCCGGGGGACGGGGATTCCCGGACCTTCGCTCGTCGGGCCATCGACAGAGCCGGGGTCATCGTGCTTCCGGGTGCGGGGTTGGGAGAAGGGGGGGAAGGCTTCTTCCGGGTGGCCCTCACCACCTCCGAGGAGCGTCTCCGGGCGGCTGCCGCCCGCCTGGCGGAGCTGGTGTAGGAGTCCGGCGGAAACGGGAGGTGAGCCTCGTCCCGTCGGCCAGAACCGGAACCGGCCCCTGCCGCGGGGTGTTCTAAGGAGCGATGGCGTCTCCCACCCCCACCCCCGACCCCGACGATGGTCCTGCGGCCCCGGATGTGAGCAGTGCCCCGCGGCGGGAGCGGCGGGCCCTCGCCTGGGGTCTTGGGATCTCCGTGGGCCTGCACGTCATCTTTCTGGCCCTCTACCCCCTTCTCATGGACCGGCTCCCCTCTGATCCGGATATCACACCCGACGACGAGCCGGAGCTGGTGGAGCGGGGCATGGAGGTCATCGCCTTCCAGGAGCTGATGGACGAACCCGAGCCGGAGGAAGAGCCCGAGGAGGTCCCTGAGGACCCGGTGGTTCCCACACCGGTGGCGCCCCCGCCCGATGACCCGGCAGACGACCCGGTGGACGATCCGGTGGCGGCGGACCCGGTGGAGGTAGCGCCCGACGAGGAAGACCGGCGCCACATCGCCGAGCGGCTCCAGCCCCAGACTCCGGATGCCCGGCTGTGGGCCCCGCTGGATGCCGACTACATGGACCTCACCGAAGAGGAGCGGGCCCAGCTCTTCCTGTACGGGATGATGCAGGACTGGAACGACTCGGTGGCCGTGGCCGCCGCCATGGCGGAGCGGGCCAGGGACTGGACGGTGACCGACAGCGAAGGTCGCCGGTGGGGTGTCTCTCCCGGGCAGCTCCACCTGGGCGACCGCACGATCCCTTTGCCGTTCAACTTCGAGGCGCCGCCGGCGCCGGGTAGCGTGGCGGCCCACCGGCAGTGGGTCTACGAGGACCTGATGCGCGGCCAGGCGCTGCAGTCCATCCGGGAGACCTGGGCCGAACGGGCCCAGGAGATCCGTCGCCGCATGGACGAGGAGCGGGACCGGCAGCGGGGAAGTGGAGGCGGATGACCCGGAAGTCCCTCCCCCGACTGACCCTGCATTGACGCTCTCCCCCGTCCCGAATAACCTTCGGGCGATCTGAATCCTTCGCAGCGGAGCTCCGGCTCCGACCTTCCAGTTTTCGAGGTGCACGTGGCCGACGCCCTTCCCACCCGACTCGATCCCTCAGCCATCGAAGGTCCCCTCTACCGGCGGGCCCTGGAGGCCGGGCGCTTCCACGTGCCGGCCGCCCGGGTCCTGGAGGAGGGCGCGGACCCGTACGTGATCGTGATCCCGCCGCCCAACGTGACGGCGGTCCTCCACATGGGGCACGGGCTGAACAACACGGTGCAGGACGTGCTCATCCGGTGGCGCCGCATGCAGGGGCGGGCCGCCGAGTGGGTGCCGGGCACCGACCACGCCGGGATCGCCACCCAGAACGTGGTGGAGCGGAAGGTGGCCGCCGAGAGTGGTCGGACCCGCTTCGATCTGGGTCGGGAAGCCTTCCTGGACGAGGTCCGCAGCTTCGTGGACGACACCGGGGGCACGATCCTGGAGCAGCTCCAGGCCATCGGGGCCTCGTGCGACTGGGAGCGGACCCGCTTCACGCTGGACCCGGAGCTGTCCCGGGCGGTGCGGGAGGTCTTCGTGCGCCTCTACGAGAAGGGGCTCGTCTACCGGGGCGAGTACATCATCAACTGGTGTCCCCGCTGCGGCACCGCCCTCTCCAACGAGGAGGCCGAGGGAAGGGAGGCGGAGGGCCGCCTCCACCACATCCGCTATCCGCTTCCCGAGTCGGCGTGGGAGGCGGCGGCCCGGGCCCGGGAGGCCGGTGCCGAGGCGCTGGGGCAGATGGACGACGGCCGGTGGTTCCTCACCGTCTCCACCACCCGCCCCGAGACCATGCTGGGCGACACCGGGGTGGCGGTCCATCCCGACGACGAGCGCTACGCCGCGCTGGTGGGCCAGCAGGTGGAGCTTCCCCTGGCGGGCCGCACCATTCCCATCGTGGCCGACGAGTGGGTGGATCCGGAGTTCGGCACCGGCATGGTGAAGGTGACCCCGGCTCACGACCCCAACGACTTCGAGATTGCCCGCCGGACCGGCCTGGAGGTTCTGAACATCCTGACCCCCGAGGCCGCCACCAACGACGCGGTCCCGGAGCGATTCCGCGGAATCGACCGCTTCGAGGCCCGCAAGGCGGTGGTGAAGGCGCTGGCGGAGGAAGGCCTGGCCGCCGGCGACGAGCCCCATACCCACTCGGTGCCTCGCTGCTACCGGTGCGACACCGTGGTGGAGCCCCGGCTCTCGGACCAGTGGTTCGTCCGGATGAAGCCGCTGGCCGAGCCGGCGCTGGCCGCGTCCCGGGACGGCACCATCCGCTTCCACCCGCAGCGGTGGACCAAGGTCTACGAGGAGTGGCTCGAGAACATCCGGGACTGGTGCATCTCGCGCCAGCTCTGGTGGGGTCACCGGATTCCGGTGTGGTACTGCCAGGCGGAGGGCTGCGACGAGGTCATGGTGGTCAGGACCGACCCCACCGAGTGCGCCCGGTGCGGGAGCGCCGAGATCCAGCAGGATCCCGACGTCCTGGACACCTGGTTCAGCTCGTGGCTCTGGCCCTTCTCCGTCTTCGGCTGGCCCGACGAGACCGACGACCTGGAGGCCTTCTACCCCGGCCACACCCTGGTGACCGCCCCGGAGATCCTCTTCTTCTGGGTGGCCCGGATGATCATGGCCGGCTACGAGTTCCAGGGCGAGCCCCCCTTCCGGGACGTCTTCCTCCACGGCACGGTCCGGGACGCCCAGGGCCGCAAGATGTCCAAGTCGCTGGGCAACGGGATCGACCCCATCGAGGTGGTGGAACGCTTCGGCGCCGACGCCCTCCGCTACACCGTGCTCAGCATGTGCGGGGTGGGCACCGACATCCACCTGGACCACGAGGACCTGGAGGCGGCCTTCGCCCCGGGGCGCAACTTCGCCAACAAGCTCTGGAACGCCGGACGCTTCACCCTCATGAGCGTGGGAGAGGAGCCGGTGCGGTCGGTGGACGAGGTGCAGGACGGGCTGGAAGCCGAGGACCGCTGGATCCTCTCTCGCCTCTCGGCCACCGCGGAGGAGATGACCCGGGCGCTGGAGCGGTTCCGGATCCACGAGGCGGTGGAGCGGGCGCACCACTTCTTCTGGGGCGACTTCGCCGACTGGTACCTGGAGATGGTGAAGGGACGCCTCCGGGGCGAGGCCGGAGACGACTCGCGGGAGGCGGCCCGGGCCGTGCTGGTCCACGCCTTCGACGGCATCCTCCGGCTCCTCCACCCGCTGGTGCCCTTCGTGACCGAGCACCTCTGGGACCGGATCCCCTGGCCTGCGGAGGCCGGCGAGCGACCCGAGAGCCTGCTGGTGGCTCCGTGGCCCCAGCCCGATCCGGCACACCGGGATCCCGAGGCCGAGGAGGCCATGGCCCACTTCCAGGAGCTGGTGACGGCCGTCCGGAGCCTCCGGAAGGAATACGGGGTGGGAGAAGGTGCACCGGTGTCCCTGGTGCTCGAGGGCGCGCCCGAGGGATTCCGGGCCTCGCTGGAGGGGACCCGTGCCCGGCTGGAGCAACTGGCACGGGTCGAGACCCTGGAGTTCGGTCAGGCGGCGGGCCATGGGGTGGGGGCCACCGCCGTCCTGAAGAACGGAACCGAGGTCTTCCTTCCCCTGGAGGGGCTGGTGGACCTGGCCCGGGAGCGGGAGCGGCTGGAGAAGGAGATCGGGCGGCTGGAGGAGCAGCTCGCCGGAGCCCGAAAGAAGCTGGCCAACGAGAACTTCGTGACCCGGGCCCCCGACGAGGTCGTGGAAAAAGAGCGGGAGAAGGAGGCCACCTTCCGGGACCAGCGGGACAAACTGCAGGAGAAGCTGAGCCTTCTGGAGGGGGCCTGATGGGCAGGCGGGGCATGCGGCCGCCGCTGGCGGGGCTTATGGCGATGGTGCTCCTGGCGGGGCTGGTGGCCGTGGCCTGCGCCCGGACCGTGTCGCCGGAGGGCGGGCCCGTCCCCGAGACGCCCATGCAGGTGGTCAGCACCTCGCCGGACACCTTCGCCGTGGTGGACCCCTTCGACGGTCGGGTCAGCTTCGAGTTCGATCGGCGCCCCAGCGAGCGTCCGGCCCAGGGCCAGCTCCGGGACGCGGTGGTGGTCTCGCCCCGCACCGGCGAGGTGAGCGTCGAGCATCGGCGCCACGGACTTCGGGTTGAGATGGAAGGCGGCTTCCGGGAGCGGACCATCTACCGGATCACCCTTCTTCCCACCATTCGGGATCTGTGGCAGAACCGGCTGGACGGCCCCTACGATCTCTTCTTCTCCACGGGCCCCGAATTCGAGCCCAACGTGCTGGGCGGGCTCATCACCGATCGCCTCACCGGCCAGGAAGTGGAAGGCGCCCGGGTCGACGCCGTGCCCCTGGACGAGGGCCCCACCCACTCCACGGTGACCGACTCCACCGGGATCTTCACCTTTCCCTTCCTGCCGGCGGATCGCTACCGGATCAAGGCGTACGAGGACCTGAACCGGAACCGGGAGCCCGACTTCGCCGAGCCCCAGGACTCCATGGACGTGGAGCTCAGCCTGGGCGATACCCTGATCGTCACCGAGCTGGCGCTCCTGCTGCCCGACACCACGCCGGCGATCCTGGACGACGTGCAGGCCGTGGACTCCTTGACGCTGCGGCTCGGCTTCGACGACCCGCTGGATCCGGAGCGCTCGCTGGAGGGGGTCCAGGTGCGGCTCAGCCGGGAGGACGGAGAGCCGGCGCCGGAGGTGGCCGAGCTGCTGCACCTGCACGAGTGGGAGGCCCTGCTGGAGGCCCGGGAGCGGGAGGAGGTCGACCTCGACGATCCGCCGGACGAGGAGGATCCCCCGCCCCCGCCGCCGGAGCCCGCTCCCGAGCCCCAGGAGCTGCTCCCGGAGTTCGAGATCGTGGCCATCCTCGACGGCCCCCTGGAGCCCGAGGTCACCTACACCGTGGTGGTGGAGGGCATCGTGAACCTGAACGAGGTGTCCGGCGGGGGCGGCGAGATGGAGGTGGAGGGCCCCGTGCCCCCTGAGGAGCCCGAAGAGCCGGATCCGGACACGGTGCCGGACCCGGACACGATCCCGCCTCCGGATACGGTGCCACCCCCGGACACGGTGCCCCCGCCGGATACGATCCCACCCCCGGACACGATCCCGCCCCCCGGCGGGTCTACTCCGGCCCACCCTCCCCACCCGAGCTGAACTCCCCTCGCACCACACCCCCTCGGGTGGACAGGACGGTGAAGGTACCGCTCAGGTCGTCCACCTCACCGTAGGTCCGGATGGTGAAGACCGCCTCCACGGTCTCGCCGCCCTGAAGGTGTCGCTCCATCTGAAACGTCGATCCCGAGGGTTCGACGAAGCGGGCTTCGGGGTCCGACCCTCCGGTCTCCAGACCCTCCAGCGAAAGAACCACCCGGTCGGGGCGCACGATCTTCACCCGCTCGGCCTGGCGGAGGGCGGTGGGGAGGAAGGCGTCGTTCCGCACCGGGATCCGGACCTCCCATGTGGTGCTGTCGGCCTCCGCGGCCATCCGCTCCACCCGGGGGGCGTCCACCTGCAGGTCGGGCAGGCTCGCCGCCATGTAGAGGTTGAAGAGCGCCTGGTTTGCCGCCCACTTCTCCAGCACCTCGGGCGGGCCGTTGCGGGAGAAGAACTTGGGGTGCCAGCCACCGATCTCCACCTCGCCCAGGGTGGGGTGGTCGAAGGGCGTCCAGTCCTTGAACGCCCGGCCGTCCGTCACGCTGTCGGACCAGATGAGCCGGTCCAGCTCGTCGATCTCCCCGTCGTTGTTCAGGTCCTCCACCTGGCCCCCGTCCCAGAGCTCGTCTCCGTACCAGATGGAGCCGTAGTAGAAGTAGCCGAAGTCGGGGCCGTGGCCGAACAGGGGGTTGCCCGTCTCCCGGCTGCCCCGGGTCGCGTAGTCGTAGTAGACGTCTCCGGCCCAGGGGTACCCGGTGATGCTCATCCCCACCGAGTCCATGTGCAGGTAGAGGTCCAGGTCCTCCGGAAACATGGACTCCTCGCCCCGGGATGTGGACGGCGGACGCAGGTGCATGGGCACCCGGGTGTCCATGGAGTTGACCACGCCCACGTTCGGGTTCTCCAGGAGGAAGATGACCACGTTCTTGGTCTCGGGCTCCGAGAGGGGATACGCGCCGGCGCCCCCCTGGGTGTAGCCCCGCCCCGTGTGCTCCCGGCCCGGCATGGGCCGCCAGTTCATGGGGTAGTTGCGGTGGAGGTCCAGCCCGCCGATTCCGTCGCTCCCGCTGCCTTCCGACGACATGGACCAGCTTCCGGTGCCCGACTCCACCCGGACCATGGCCCGCCCGGTGGGGTCGCGGGGATCGATGTCCCAGTCGCCTTCAGGGTCCCGCC
>PWLA01000334.1 GCA_003559555.1 Gemmatimonadota bacterium
AGGCCGGGGCAGTAGGGCGATAGGAGCTGGCCGATGGCCTTCTCCGCTTCGGGGTGTGGTTCATATGTGCCCTCCACCCCCTCGGGGATCTGCCCGTAGGCCAGGTTGGCCGTGAGTCCCACGAGGAGGAGAGCGATCAGGGTCTGTCGCATCGGCTTCACCTCGTCGAAGGTCGTGTGGCGGGCGCCGGTGCAAGTAGCGAATATCGCGGGATCGGCCCTGCATCTCAAGTTCGGCTCCAGAACCGGGGGCCACGAACGGTTCCCGAGCCCGGGGGCCCCCTTGCCACTTCTCGGCCCGGTGTGGGGCCCTGAAGCGCGCCGACCCCGGTCAGGCCGGGTCCAGGTCGGCCATGGCCCGGAGGGTGGCCACCACGGCCTTTCCGGTGGCCTCGGGCGCATACCCTCCCTCCAGGGAGGCCACGATCCGTCCGTCGCACACCTCCTCGGCCCACTCCATGACCATCCGGGTCGTACCGTGGAAGTCTCGGGGTCGGAGGAGGAATCCCCCCAATGGATCCTCGGCCAGCCCGTCATATCCGGCTGAGATCAGGATGAAGTCCGGCTGGAAGGCCTCGCGGGCCGTGTCCAGGGTACTGCGGAAGTGGTCCAGGTAGGTGTCCGGGCCGGTTCCGCTGGGAAGGGGGGTGTTGAGGGTCGTCCCCTCACCGGCTCCCTTCCCCCGCTCCCTGCTCGATCCTGTGCCGGGAAAGAGGGGGGACTGGTGCAGCGACAGGTAGAAGACGTTGGGATCGGTGTAGAAGATCTCCTGGGTGCCGTTCCCGTGATGGATGTCCCAGTCCACGATGGCCACCCGCTCCGCCTGACCCGATCGGATCAGGTGCCTGGCCGCCACCGCCACATGGTTCACGATACAGAAGCCCATGGCCCGGGCGTGGGAGGCATGGTGGCCCGGAGGCCGCGCGGCGACAAAGGCGTTGCGGAGCGATCCCACCATGACCCGGTCCACCGCTTCCAGGATGGCGCCGGAACTGCCCAGGATCGCGTCCCAAGACGCGCTGGACACGAAGGTTTCGGGGCCCACCTCTCGCTGCCCGCTCCCCGCCGCCTCGCATGCATGACGAACCGACGCGATGTGATCCCGGGAGTGGACGTCCAGGATGGGGTCGGTGCGGGCCGGGCGGGCCTCGATCTGCTCCACGTGTCCGTGGAGGGTCAGGAGATCCTTCCCCACGGCCGACGCCAGAGTGCGAAGTCGTCCCTGGTGGTCAGGATGCCCCCACCCTGGATCGTGGAGAGCAGCTGCCGGGTGCATGCTGAACCCGGTGGGTGGAGCCTTGGCGTCGACCATCAGGCCTCCGGAGTGGGGTCCGGTGGGGGAGAAGGGAGCAACTCAGCCCACAGACCCCGCCGGGGCCGCGGGTGTTCCCCCCTTCCGGGCGACCCGCTCCTGCAGAGAATGTACCTGGGGCGCCACCGACCGGAGAGCGATGATGGCGTCGCAGGCCGCGTTCGTGGCCGACATCGTCGTCAGGTACGGCACCCGATACGTGATGGCCGACCGGCGCATGGCGAAGTCGTCGTACTGGGACTTCTTCCCGAGCGGCGTGTTGATCAGCAGGTCCACCTCCCCGCTCACGATGGCGTCGACAATGTCGGGCCGTCCCTCACCCACCTTGTAGATCCGCTCCGCCGCAAGCCCCAATCGACCCACGTACTCGTGGGTCCCCTGGGTGGCCAGAATCCGGAAGCCCAGGTCGCTGAAGCGCCGGAGGATAGGGGTGACCGTGGGTTTGTCCCGATCATTCACGGTAACCACCAGGGTGCCCCCGTCCCGGGGCAGCACGTTGTACGCGCCGGCCTGGGCCTTGGCGTAGGCCATCCCCAGCGAGTCGTCGATCCCCATCACCTCGCCGGTGGAACGCATCTCGGGGCCCAGGATGATATCCACGTCGAAGCGGTTGAAGGGGAAGACCGCCTCCTTCACGGCCACCCCATTCACCTGGGGCTCGGGAGGAGCGTCCAGCTCCGCCAGCGGCTCTCCGGCCATAACACGGGCCGCCAGACGGGCCAGTGGGACACCGGTGGCCTTGCTCACGAAGGGGATGGTCCGGGAGGCCCGGGGGTTCACCTCCAGCACATAGACCTTCCCGTCGCGGATGGCGTACTGGATATTCAGCAGCCCCACCACCCCCAACTCCAGGGCAAAGGCGCGGGTCAGCTCCCGGATCCGATCCAGCTCCTCCGGACCCAAGCGGTAGGGAGGAAGCACGCAGGCCGAATCTCCGGAATGGACCCCGGCGTCCTCGATGTGCTGCATGATCCCGCCGATGACGACGTCGGTGCCGTCGGCCAGGGCGTCCACGTCAGCCTCGAAGGCATCCTCGATGAAGCTGTCGATGAGGACCGGGTGGTCCGGTGAAGCCTTCACGGCCCGGGCAAAATAGCCCTGGAGCGCCTCGTCGTCGTAGACGATCTCCATGCCCCGCCCCCCCAGCACATAGGAGGGGCGCACCAGGACCGGGTATCCCACGCGGCCCGCCACCTCCAGCGCCTGCTCCAGCGAGGTGGCCACCCCGTTGGGAGGCACCAGCGCCCCCACCTTCCGGCAGACCTGTTCGAACCGCTCTCGGTCTTCCGCCCGGTCGATGGCGTCCACCGAAGTCCCCAGGATCGGCACGCCCGCCTCCTCGAGTCCCCTGGCCAGGTTCAGCGGGGTCTGGCCACCCAGCTGAACCACCACTCCCAGGGGCTTCTCCCGGTCCACGATCTCCAGGACGTCTTCCAGCGTGAGGGGCTCGAAGTAGAGCCGGTCCGAGATGTCGAAGTCGGTGGAGACGGTCTCCGGATTCGAGTTCACCATGATGGTCTCGTATCCGGCCTCCCGCAGCGCCAGAACCGCCTGAACGCAGCAGTAATCGAACTCGATCCCCTGGCCGATCCGGTTGGGGCCGCTCCCCAGGATCACCACCTTCTCCCGGTCCGTGGGCGGCGCCTCGTCTTCGCTCTCGTAGGACGAGTAGAAGTAGGGTGTCTCCGAGGGAAACTCGCCGGCGCAGGTATCCACCACGTTGTAGGTGGGACGCACGCCCCACTCCCGACGGCGGTCCCGGACCCGAGCCTCGGATTCTCCTCGGAGGCGACCCAGTTGTGCGTCGGAGAAGCCGTTTCGCTTCATCCAGTGGAGGTCCTCGGCCGTCACCTCGTCGAGGCCCGCATACCAGGCCTCCATCTCAACGATCTCCAGGAGCTGATCCAGGAACCACGGGTCGATCCGCGTTGCCTGCTGGACCTCCTGGATGGTGGCGGGGCGATCCGGATCATCCTCCAGGGACCCCGCGGCCAGGACGGCCTCCAGCGCCCGTTTGATCTGGAAGGGCCGCTCGGTGGTGGGCCGCCGGAGCGCCGCCAGCAGCGACTCCCGATCATCGGCCGTGAGCCCGTCGTCCTCCAGGGAATCACCCGAAACCCATCCGATCCGATCGATCTCGAGTCCCCGGAGGCCCTTCTGCCATGCGGCCTTGAAGGTGCGGCCGATGGCCATGGTCTCGCCCACCGCCTTCATCTGAACCCCCAGGGTGGGATCTACCTCCGGGAACTTCTCGAAGGCGAAGCGGGGGAACTTGACCACCACGTAGTCCAGGGTGGGCTCGAAGGATGCCGGGGTGTTCCGGGTGATGTCGTTGGGCAACTCGTGGAGACGGTATCCCACCGCGAGCTTGGCCCCCACCCGGGCGATGGGGAATCCGGTGGCCTTGGAGGCCAGCGCCGACGAGCGGCTCACCCGCGGGTTCATCTCGATCACCAGAAGCTCACCGGTATCGGGGCTCACGGCGAACTGGATGTTGCAGCCCCCGGCCTCCACGCCGATCTCCCGGATGATGGCGATGGCCGCGTCCCGCATCTCCTGAAACTCCACGTCGGAGAGCGTCTGGGCCGGGGCTACCGTGATGGAGTCCCCCGTGTGCACACCCATGGGGTCGAAGTTCTCGATGGAGCAGACGATGATGACGTTGTCATCACCGTCCCGGACCACCTCCAGCTCGTACTCCTTCCACCCGATCACCGACCGGTCCACCAGCACTTCGGTGATGGGCGAGGCGTCCAGTCCCTTGCGGACCGCGTGCTCGAACTCCTCCCGGTTGTAGGCGATTCCGCCCCCGGTCCCGCCCAGGGTGTAGGACGGCCGGATGATGGCCGGATACTCCGTGTCCTCCACGATCTCCAGCGCCTCGGCCAGGGTCCCGGCGAAGCCTCCGTGGGGCACCGCCAGCCCGATCCGGCCCATGGCGGCGGTGAACTCCTCCCGGTCCTCGGCCATCTCGATGGAGCGGGCGTTGGCGCCGATGAGCTCCACCCCATAGGTATCCAGGATCCCCTGCTCGTGGAGCTCCATGGCCACGGTGAGCGCCGTCTGCCCCCCCATGGTGGGAAGGATGGCGTCGGGTCGCTCCTTCTCGATGACCCGGGCCACCCATTCGGTGGTGAGGGGCTCCACGTAGGTCCGATCCGCCAGCTCCGGATCGGTCATGATGGTGGCCGGATTCGAGTTCACCAGGACCACCCGGTAGCCCTCCTCCTTGAGGGCTCTCACCGCCTGGGTTCCTGAATAGTCGAACTCACAGGCCTGACCGATGACGATGGGGCCGGAGCCCAGGATCAGGATGGTGTGCAGGTCGTCTCGTTTGGGCACGTCGGCGCGTCCGGAGCAGGTCGATTGGGTCGCCGGTTAAACTCGACTCCTGAGAGTCCGAAATCAACCCATCCCGAGGATGTCCCCCTGCTCCGGCGCTCCGACGGGGCCCGGGTCATTGCCCCAGAAGAAGCTATCTTCGGTGGCGGAGAGTATGGGCCGACGTCACCGGCACGGGCTCGTCGTCCATATCCGCCAGTTGGAGAATCGTCACGGACGGCGCCGGGTCACCCAGATCCCGGACCCGGACCCGGAAGTCAGCGCTTCCCGACGATCCGAGTTGAATGACCACGGCCCGGAACTCGCCCTCCTCCACCTCCTCGCTCCAGACCCGGGTGCCGGCCCTGCCCGCCACATCCACGACACCGTCGCCGGAGACCATCACCACGGCGGATCCAAAGGGTCCGCCCGGCCCCTGGATGGCGACCTCCCAGTCTCCCTCCCCGCTGGGAGCCCTGTCGCAGCCCGCCAGCAGGAGAAGGGGGGCCACCAGGAGCATCCCCACGATCCGTCGAACGTCCAGCCGAACACGGCACCTCGGGCTGGCCATCATCGTCCGCCCCCCGTGCCCTGATGGTTTCCGCTTCGGGCCTCGCCGGCCGAGTCGCCGTCGTCGGCTCTGCCGACGGTGAGCTGGATCACCCAGTTCGCCGCACCGGAGTCGTCCCGGATCACCACTCCCGACGAGGGCGAGGGTGCGGCGGGAAGGCCGCTCGAGGCCGCAGCGCCATCGGCCAGGTCCGGATTCTCCCGGAGGTAGCGTCGCAGGTCACCCACGTCGTAGCCTCCGGTGTTGTTGCCGTGCACATCCAGGAATTCCTTCTGCGCCGAGCTCAACGCCTCGTCGCGACCCAGGAAGGGGCCGGTCAGCTCCGAGATCCCCACCGCCGGACGTCCCACATCCAGAATCACGGTGGCCTGCGCCTCCAGGCCGGTGGCGTCCCGGACCCGGAGGGTGATGGGAAATCGTCCCATTTCCATCGGTACACCGGACAGGCGGGGGATTGCGAAGGTCGACAGCCGCAATCCCGCCGGAAGCTCGCCTTCCACCAAAGTCCACTCCACCGGCTGCTGGGCCGCGTTGACCCTCAGGTCCACCTGACCGGGCTCCGCCGCCGGGAGCGGAATCTCGCCATCCAGGCCGACCACGCCGAACTCGAAGCTGAAGTCGGCTTCCACCGTCATGGGCTCATCCACCGTCACTGTGGTGGGATTCTCCCGGCCCGCCAGGGCACCGGTCCATTCCACAAAGGAGTACCCGGATCGTGGCTCGGCCTCCAGCTCCACCTGGGTCCCCTCCAGGAACCAGAGGTCCGAGGAGTGTGGATCGGTGGCCAGGTTTCCAGGGGTTCCGGGTCCGTCGTCGGCGCTGGGGACCCACTCGATTCGCAACTCCCGCCCTCCGTAGGCCGCCGTCAATTCCGTGTCGGCCAGGGGAAACGTCAGCGTCCGCACCCGGGGCTCGCCATCCGACCACCCCTGGAATCCCACCCGCACGCCCTCCTCCAGCGCTTCACCCGGAGGCGCTTCGACCTGGATTTCGTCGAAGGGGAAGGCCTCGACCACCAGGGGTTCTCCGGAGCGGGGCTCCCCATCCACGCGATACGGCGCACCTCCGGCAGGGTCCACTTCCCCCTCCCGGGAGAGGGTGACCCGGGTACGCCGGGTCGTCAGGTCGAAGCGCACGTCATGAGGTTCGTCGCCCAGAACCTGGATCTCCGTGAGGGTGACTCCGAACGGGTCGCCTCCGTGGGTCCGGGATGCCGGCTGGCTCCCGGCGTGAAAGCGGGTGTTGCTCCGGAGGCACGGCTTCGAGGAGTCGAAGTAGTCCCAGTACGAGTCCTTGATGCACCCGGGGAAGGGATCCCCCGGGTCGCCGTGGCTCGGACCTCCGCCGGCCAGCTCATTGCGCCCATCGGCCTGTCGCAGCCACACCCCGAGCCGGTTCTGATCGTTGTTCACCCGGTTCGTGGGCCAGCGGCTCTCCAGGACGTCGCTGTCCACGTGCCAGATCAGGAGCCCCGGCTCCCAGAGGTTCTGGTCTGAACCGATCCGCTGCCGGTTCTCCAGAAGGAGGAACTCGGGGGAGCCGTCCTCCGCCGGAATCCGAAGCACCTCATGGGACGTCTGCACCGGCGGGAGCGTGATTGTGCCGTGGTCGGTTTCGAGATCCAGCTCGATCACATCGACCCAGCCCAGGACCGCCTTGCTCCATGCTCCCATGTGACACGGCCGGGACGGGTCGCCACCGCGACACCCCCAGGCTCCGGTGCCCATCAGATCCCAACGGCCGGCGCCCCGGGCCGACGCGCCGTACGTCCCGTAGAGGTCCGGGAGTCCGAAGCCGTGGCCCAGCTCGTGGGCGAAGACGCCGATCTCGTTGATGTCCTCGGCCCTGCAGTTCAGGACCGGCTGAATGGTGTAGTCGTTCACGTAGATGTAGCCGAGCCCGTCGGGCCGGGGCGTGCTGGTCCGAACTCCGGGCTCGAAGCGCCCTTCCTGGGGGTCCGGAGCCAGGCGTCCCTGGGTGGCGCTCTGGAGGTTCCAGCGGTGCGACCAGATCTGGTTCGCCCCCCCGTCACACTCGGCCCCGTGGGTCGGGTGGATCACCGAGAGCACGTCCACGAAGCCGTCGCCGGTGTTGTCGAACCGGCTCCAGTCCACCCCCTGCTCGTCCAGGGCTCTTACGATCTGCTCCACGTAGGCCCCCACACCCTCCTCGCGACTGGACGACAGGCCCGCATTGTTCAGCGTCACCTGGCTCCGGGTCAGCTCGACCTGGATCCAGGGGAAGGTGGTCCCCTCGAGCTGGACCCGGCCCGAGGACATCTCGTCGTACAGCTCCGTGACCGTCTGATGGTAGGAGTTGGGCCCGTCGAAGTACTCTTCCTGGATCCGGTCCCGGTCAAAGGCAGGCTCGGGGGAATCGGCAAAGAGCCCCAGGACCAGCGGGAAGCGGAAGGTGCCCACCATGGGAATGTCGCGAGGCCCCAGGCTCCGGGCAGGATCGCCGTAGTGGAGGATGAGATCCGGAAAGCCGGCACCTCGCATCTGCTGCATGTGGAGGAGCCGCTCGCGACCCTCCAGCCGGAACTGGAAAGCGCCGGGGTCCCGTTCCAACTCCTGAAAGTAGGCGTCCGGAGGGCGCGTGCCGTAGTGCTCCCCCAGCATCTCCACGTCCTGGGCCGCCAGGCCCACCACCCCTGCCATGGCCGCAACGGGCCCTGGGGCCACCCCACCGGAGTCCAGTGCGGGAAGGGCCAGGAGGGCCAGGACGGCGAAGGGAAGGACGCGTCGCATCGATCAAGGGTTCGGGGTTCGGGACGGATCGACCGGGAGTATGGCTATTAAACCGCAACGAACCGCGTTGGTTCCCGGGGCCGGGCTCGGCAGGCCTCAGCTCAGTACATGGGCTCGAAGCGGGCGGTAAAGTGCCGGAGGACCGGTTCCTGGTAGGTGAACCGGTACCCTCCCACCGACTCCTTCCGCTCGCCGAAGGCCAGGATGGCCTCTACCATGAAGTCCACGTGGCTCTGGGTATACACCCGACGGGGAAGCGCCAGGCGCACCAGCTCCATGGGCGCCGGATGCTCCTCTCCCGTCTCCGGATCCCGGCGCCCGAACATAACCGTGCCCACCTCCACGCATCGGATTCCCCCCTCCAGGTAGAGCTCGGCCACCACCGTCTGGCCAGGCAGCTGCAGCGGCGGCACGTGGGGCAGGAAGGCCGCAGCGTCGATGTAGACGGCATGCCCCCCCGGCGGCTGCACGATTGGGACGCCGGCCTCGGCGATGCGCTCACCCAGGTACCGGACCGAGGCCAGCCGGTACTCCAGGTAGTCCTCTTCCAGAACCTCCCTGAGGCCGATGGCGATGGCCTCCAGGTCGCGTCCCGCCAGCCCGCCGTAGGTCGGAAACCCCTCGGTCAGGATAAGGAGGTTGCGCTGCCGGCGGGCCAGCTCCGGGTCGTTGGTGGCCACGAAGCCTCCAATGTTGGCCAGTCCGTCCTTCTTGGCCGACATGGTGCACCCCTGGGCATGGGAGAAGATCTCCCGGGCGATCTCCCGCACCGGCCGGTCGGCGTACCCCTCCTCCCGGAGCCGGATC
>PWLA01000151.1 GCA_003559555.1 Gemmatimonadota bacterium
GCCTGGGTCAGCCGCTCCGCAGCCCGGACGGGCCCGATTCCCGACAGGACCTTCCCCAGATCCGGTCCCTTGCGGGCGCCAGTGAGGGCGAGACGAACCGGGTGGAAGAGCGCCCGGCCCCGGACGCCGGCGATCCGGCCCGCCTCCCGGACCGCAGTGGACAATGTCTCCTCATCCCAGTTTTCGACGCTCGCCAGTTGGTCCTGCACGGCCCGAAGGGTCGCCTCCACGTCCTCTTCGCCCGACAATTCGGCCCAGCCGGCCGTCATGGTCGCGTGATCCGGAAAGATCAGAGCCAGGTGGGTGTTCACCTCCCCGAATGTGGTCAGGCGGGTTCGGATCGCCTCTACCGCTTCGGGGAGTTCCTCGTCCGAGAGAGGATAGCGAGTCCGGTCCACCCGGGGCGACACCGCCTCCACCAGGTCGGACAGGGGCATGGAGGCGATGTGCTGAGCCGAGACCCAGCGCATCTTCTCCGGATCGAAGACCGTGTCCGAGGCGCCCACCCGGTCCAGGTCCATGAGACGAACCAGATCCTGTCGACTCAGGATCTCCTGATCGTCGCCCGGTGACCACCCCAGGAGCGACAGGTAGTTCACCACGCCGTCCGGATGATACCCCTCCGCCGCCATCTCCTGGATCCCTGGCGCCCCCTCCCGCTTCGAGAGCTTTCGTCCGTCGGGCCCCAGCACGGTGGGAAGGTGGGCAAAGACGGGACGTGGCGCCTCGAGGGCGTCGAACAGTAGCGCCTGCTTGGGGGTGTTGGAGAGGTGTCCGGCACCCCGGATCACATGGGTAATCTCCATGGCGATGTCGTCCACCACCACGGCGAAGTTGTAGGTGGCCCGATCATCGCTACGGAGAATCACAAAGTCTCCTACATCCTTGCCATCTAAAGCTATGTCGCCCCTCACCTCATCTCGAAACGAGACAGACTTGTCCGGGACGGCAAACCTCAGGACCGGTGGAGTGCCGGCCTCCGTTCGGGCCCGGATCTCCCCGGGTCCCAGGGTGCGACATTGACCGGGACACCCCGGTCCCGATGCAGTTTGCGTACGAGCCGCAGCAACATCCTCGTCCGTGCAGAAGCAGCGGTAGGCACGCCCAGCGGCCTCCAGTCGGAGAGCGGCGATCCGGTGGGAGTCGCCCCGGGCGGACTGCCGGTACGGGGCATGCCCCCCTCCGATGTCCGGGCCCTCGTCCCAGTCCAACCCGGCCCACCGGAGGTCTGTGAGGATGCCCTCCACCGCGCCTTCCACGTTCCGCTCCAGGTCCGTGTCCTCGATCCGGAGGACAAAGTGCCCATCATGGTGCCGGGCCAGGACATGGTTGAAGATGGCGATCCGGAGGTTTCCCAGGTGCAGGGATCCGGTGGGGCTCGGGGCGAAGCGGGTTCGGACGGTGGTCATGCGAAGAGATCCACGGTGAAGTGGCAGAGTGACTCGGATTCCGTTGAGGTGCTCGGGCGCAACGCAGGCTCCAGGGCGACGCGTCCCCGGCTCGAACGAGCAACCTCCGGATTCATGATGGGTCCGGCAAGCGATCCGGGTCCGCGCCGTTTCCGGCGGTGGGTTCGGCGTCCTGATCCCCTCCAAGGTAGGAAAGGACGCGTTCCGCCAGAACCCTGGAAAACCCCGGGACCCGGGTGATCTCGTCCCGGTCGGCCTCCCGGACGCCCTTCACCGAGCCGAACCGGGTGAGAAGCGCCCTCTGGCGGGCCGGCCCGATCCCCGGGATGTCGCCCAGCGCGCTCCGGATGATGCGCCGTCCTCGGAGCTTCCGGCTGTACTCCACCGCGAACCGGTGGGCCTCGTTGCGGATTCGCTGCAGGAGTCGGAGGGCTGGGTCCCGGCGGCTCAGGCGTACCGGCTCGGCGCGCCCGGGCACGAAGACCTCCTCCTCTCGCTTGGCCAGCGCCGCCACGGCCACCTCGGGGGCATTCAGCCGCTCCAGGACCGGCAACACCGCAGAGAGCTGGCCCCGGCCGCCGTCCACCACGATGAGCTCCGGAAGAGGCTCATCCTGGTCCATTCGTCGCCGCAGGTAACGCTCCACGGCCTCGGCCATGGAACGGTAGTCGTCGTTACCCCACTCGCCTCGGATCTTCATGCGTCGGTAGAGGCCCCGCTTCTTCTCGCCATTCTCGAAGACCACCGCCGAGGCCACCACCTCCGTGCCCTGGGTGTGGGAGATGTCGAAGCAGACCATGAGCCGGGGCACCACCTTCAGCGCCAGACGATCCTGGAGCTCGTAGAGGACGGCGTCGGCGCGGTCCGCCGTGGCCTCCAGGGCGGTGACCCGCTCCTCCAGCAGGTGACGGGCGTTGGCGGCGGCCAGCTCCACCAGCCTGCGCTTCTCTCCCCTTCTGGGGATTTTCAGGTGAACCTTTCGATCCGCCTGCTCGGTCAGCGCCTGCGCCAGAACCCGACGGTCGCCGAACTCTGATGGAAGGAGGATTTCCGAGGGCAGCTCCCGGATGGCTTCGTCACCACCCGCCAGATAGAGTTGGGCCGCGAAGGAGCCCAGGATCTCCTCGTCGGACTGGTCGCCCAGCCCGTCGAAGCGGCGGCTCTCCCGGCCCAGCAGGGTACCCTGGCGGATCCGGAGGAGTACGGCGGCGCCCAGCTCCCCGTCCCGGGCGATCCCAAGCACGTCCTGATTGCCCCCGCCGGCCTTTTCCACCCGCTGGTCCCGCTCCAGCGACTCCAGCCCCTGGAGCACATCGCGGTGTCGGGCGGCCTCTTCGAAGCGGAGCTCCTCGGAGGCCGCCTCCATGCGGGCTCGCACCTCCTCCTTCAGCTCCCGGGTGTCACCGGCCAGGATCCGGAGGATCTCCTGGATCATCTCCCCGTAGTCTTCCTGGCTCTGGAGCCCCACGCAGGGCGCCTTGCAGCGGTCGATATGGTAGTCCAGGCAGGGACGGGGCGGTGCCTCGTCAGGAAGATCGTAACGGCACGAGCGGACGGTATAGAGCCGCTTGACCACCTCCAGGGCCTGCCGCATGGGGCCCACCGAGGTGAAGGGGCCGAAGTAGCGGGCTCCGTCGTCCCGCAGCCGTCGAGTCACGAAGACCCGGGGGAAGGGCTCCTGGGTCGTCACCTTGATGTACGGATAGCTCTTGTCGTCCCGGAGGCGGATGTTGAAGCGGGGGCGATGCTCCTTGATCAGATTGGATTCCAGGAGAAGGGCCTCGGCCTCCGAGCCTACCACGATGGTCTCCACCTTCTCGGTCCTGCGCACCAGCTCCCGGGTTCGCAGCCCCAGCTCCGCCCCGGCCCTGAAGTAGCTACGCACCCGGTTCCGGAGGGCCTTCGCCTTCCCGATGTACAACGGGTCCCCTTCCCCGTCCCGGAAGATGTAGACTCCAGGCGACGAGGGCAGGTTGTCCAGGATGGTCCGATCGATCATGACAGAGGGATCATGTGGCGGGAGGCGAGCGGTGCAGAAGGCCGTCCAGGGGACCCGAGACACCCAGAACCCGGGTCAGGATCAGGTATACCCCGGCGAAGGGAAGGAGCGTTCCCAGCGCCGTCCACCATGGATGCAGCGGTGGAAGAGCCAGGTGGAGACCCAGCCCCACCAGACCGGCGATCGCCCCGGCCAGGATCATCCGGGGAAGGCCCGGGCCCGCCAGGCTGAGCTTCCGACCCAGCTTCCCCCTCAGGCTCCCGCGGAGGAGTCCCAGCTCCACCCACGCCGCCACCGCCGAACCCAGGGCCAGCCCGGCCGCTCCCAGGCCCAGGGCCCCGATCCGGAAACCGTCCAGCGGGAACATGAGGGCGGCCCCCAGGATCAGGGCCAGCGAGACCCTCAGATACGCCACCCGGGCCGGTGTACGCGTATCCCGGAGGGCGTAGAAGGCCGACGAGAGGAGCCGGGAGGTGGCCGACGCCCCCATCCCCAGGGCATAGGCCCCCAGGATGACCCAGGTCACCAGGACCTCGTCGGAGCCGAACGCCCCGGTCTCGAAGACCGCCGCCACCACCACGTCGCCCAGCAGGAGGTAGCCCACCGTGGAGGGGACCAACCAGTAGGCGACCCGTTCCCCGGCCCGGGTCACCTCCGGACCCAGCACCGCGGCGGCGGATTTCCGGTTCCGGGAGATCTCCGGGAGCTCGGAGGCCGCCACCGCCATCCCGAAGAGCGATATGGGAAGCATGAAGAGGATCTGGGCGTAGGCCAGGGTGGCCACGGCACCGGCGGTGAGAAACGCTGCCAGGGCGTAGTCCAGCCATCCCCCCAGGTTCACCGCCCCCCGGGCCGCCACCACCGGCAGGAAGTTGCGAATGGCCTCCCGCACCCCGTGGACCCGCGTGGAGACCACGGGGCGGAACTCGGTCAGGAGCCGGAGAACCATGGGAAGCTGCACCAGGAACTGGAGCCCGCCTCCCACCAGAGCACCCCAGGCCAGGAGCCGCACCAGCTCGGCGCCGGTCATGTCCCAGGCCAGCCCGCCCACCGCCATGGCCGTGATCATGGCGGCATTCCAGGCCACCGGGGCCGCGTAGGCCAGAAAGAACCGCCGATGGCTGTTCAGGATCCCCAGCGCCCAGGCCGACAGAACCAGGAGGGCGGTCATGGGAAAGAGGATCCGGACCAGCTCTACGGTCAGGGCCTGTCGCTCCGGGTCGAAACCATAGAAGAAGAAGGCGACCAGCCAGGGAGCCAGGAGGATTCCCGCCAGGGCCATCAAACCGGCCGTCACGGTCAGGAGCCCCAGGACGGCGCCGGCGAACCGGGCGGCCTCCCGCTCCCGCCCCTCCTCCAGCAGCTCGGCGTAGATGGGGATGAAGGAGGCCGAAAGGGTACCCTCGCCCAGGAGGTTCTGGATCAGGTTCGGAAGTCGGAGGGCCGCCTTCCAGGCATCGGCCACCGGCGACGCGCCGAAGAAGTGGGCAAAGACCCGCTCCCGAACCAGACCGCTGATCCGGCTCAGGAGGATCCCGGCACTCACCAGGGCGGAGGCGCGGGTGCGTGCGGCGGCCCGATCTGGTCCGGATTCCGGTGGAGGAGACTCCACCCCCGGCATTCCCCCGCTGGGAGGGTCAGGAATCCGGGTCACCAGGCGGAATCCGGGGAGAGCCGTCGGGGGGCCGCTCGGCCAGGAGCTTGTGCAGAAACTCGCTCTCCTCGTTCAGCCGGTACACCTCGCTGGAGAGCCGGTCCACCTCGGTTTCCAGGTAGCGGAGGCGTTCAGCCGTAACCTGATCTTCCCGCTCGCCCGCCCCCGACTCCAGGCGTGCGGCGGCGGCCCGCCCCAGGCGCGAATCCAGGACGGTGGAGAGGATCTCCGGGATCAGAAGGGCGAGGACGATGATGACGAGCCACGTCATGGACTGAACCTACCGGCCGGGGGGATCTTCCTGCAACGGGGAACATCGAGACCGTCCCCTCCCCTTCTACGCACCCGGACCGTCGGGGATTCACCTCCGGCCCGGAGCCCATGTGGTGGCCGGGGCTGCACCCGCTCACTCGCCCACTCATACGTCATGGCCCGTCCCCTCCCCCCCGCCCACGGGTTCATCCGGTGACCCGGCGGCCCAGCGGGCCGGAACCACCAGGGCGTCGTTCGCTTCCGTGGCCAGTCGACCCACCAGGTCCCGGCCGTAGCGAAACAGGTAGTACCAGGGGCTCAGAACGCGCTCCTGTGGTTTGCCTTCGGGGAAGAGGTGCTCCTGGGCCTTGGCCAACTGCGCCAGTGCGATTTTGTTTTCCCGCTTGAGGGCCTGCACCACCTTCCGCTCCACTTCGTCGAGCTGGGCGAATCCCTGGCTCCGGACCTGCTCCACCGTGGGTTTCAGGGTGGGATCCAGCTTCCCCACCTCGTCGGACAGCCCGCGGGTGTGCTGGGCCAGCGCGCCCCGGAAGCTTCCCAGCTCCCGCCGGATCCCCTGGGGGAGATCCTCCCGAAGGAGCCGGCCGGCCAGCTCGTGGTGGGGGCGAACCAGCTCCTCGGAAGCCAGCTCGTACTTCTCCAGAACCTTTCCCACCTTCCCCTCGATCAGCTCCGCCGACAGACGGGGGTGGATCACCGGACGGGTCACCCCGTGAGCCTGAAAGAGGGGCTCGATCTGGGCCAGGTACGCCGCCTCGCCAGGACCAGCCACGTAGGCCAGGGTAGGAAGGACCCGGGCCTCCACCACCGGTCGGAGGAACACATTGGGGCTCAGGAGAAGCGCCTGCTCGCGCGCCCGTGCCTCCAGGGCGGAAAGCTCCACGCTCCCACCCGAGTGGCGCAGACGAAAGCCACCGTCCTCCCCGCGAAAGAGACGCTCTCGGCCCTCAGGGGCATCCACGAATACGTTGGTGCCCCCCTCCAGGATGGGTGCCTGGAGATCGTACCCACGCCGGGTGAGCGCGTCGGCCACCCGTCGGAGCTCGGTCTCGGTGGTCTCACTCCGCTCCAGCTCCGCCAGGAGGAGGGGGAGGCTCGCCTCCTTCAGGGGCTGGGCGTGGGACTGGATGAAGTAGAGCCCCAGGTTCCCCAGGAGCCCGTCCAGGGTATCCTGAAAGGCTTCGGGAATGGTCTGCTCCGGCCGCCAGGCCTCCCGGAGAAGGTCTCGCCACCCAGGGGCGAAATCCGAATCCGGAAGGTGTTGCAGGAAGGCCTCCAGGAGGGGCTCCACCGAGGCGTCCAGGGGAACACGGTGCAGCGCGGGCCTGACCTCCCGGTCCGCACTTCCGGGCAATGTGAGGGACGTCCGTCTCAGCTCGTTCTCCTGGTCCAGGACCCAGCTGCTGCTCGCCTCGTCCCAGTCGTGATCCTCCGAGGCGATCCAGAAGACCGGGAGTACCAGACGACCCGTCTCCTGCTCCAGTCGGGCCGCCAGGCTGACTGCGGTGAGGGCCTTGTAGATCACGTACAGGGGGCCGCCGAAGAGGACCGGCTGCTGACCGGTGGTCACCACGTAGCCGCCTTCGTCCACAAAGCGACGGAGCCGATCGGCCCCCTCAGGCCCTCCCCCCGAGAGCGCCGAAGCCGCGGTCCGACGTCGCTCCTGGTCGAATTCTCTGTCCAACGCCTGGAGCCGGCGCGCATAGCCTTCCGGATCGGAGGGATGGGCCGGTACCAGGTCCGCCACCTCGACGGCGCCGTCGAGCCAGTCCCGAACGAGCCGGGCACCTCCGAAGGGTCGATGTCGAATCTGCATGGGGTGGTCGCCCCGGTTATGTCTGGTGGTCAGGTGAGGAACAGTTTTCCTCTGCGGGCACGGTCAGCCGGAGCCGGTCCGGCCGGCCAGAAGGATGACCCTCGGCGCGGCCGAGTGTGCCGGTCCCCCCTGGTAGTCCCCCATGCGATGGATGAGGGAGAAGCCCTGGTCCTCCAGGAGGGCCTCCAGTTCGGTCCGGGTGTAGAGCCGGACCCGCTCTACGAACTCACGCCGCCGCCCCTGCCCGGAACGGGGCTCGATGCGGATCCGCTTTTCCACGAAGCGCCCGTTGTGGGTGAGGCGTCGTTCCTGGATGATCTGCCGACGGCCCACCTGTCGTTCGTCCCGGGGCACCAGGTTGTTCGCCACCGCCTCGGCATTCAGGAAGTCCAGGAGGAAGCGCCCGCCCGGCCGAAGAACCCTGCGAGCCTCGGCCACCACCCGACGGTCCTCATCCTCCGCGTCGAAGTAGCCGAAGGAGGTGAAGAAGGAGGCCACCGCAGCGAAGCTCTCGTCCCGCAAGGGCAGAGTTCGCATGTCGCCCCGGATCAGGGTGGCGCCGGAGGCCGTAGCACGTGCCCGGGCCAGGAGAACGGGAGACAGGTCCAGTCCCACCACCTCGACGCCGTGGTCCCGGAAGGCCGCCACGTGGCGCCCCGCGCCGCAGCCCAGGTCCAGGACCGGTCCGGTCACGTCCGGATCCAGTCCCTCCAGGAAGAGCCTCACTGCGTCCCGGGCCTCCTGGCGGTTACGGTGGGGATAGAGCTCCAGGTACTCCTCGCCGAACCACCGGCGATACCAGGGGCCCTCGGAGTCCCCTCCCGTTCGGCCTCCCGGTGGTCCCCCCGGGTCGTCAGCTCCTCGATCGGTGGCCATGCCGTCGCCTCATCCCTTGTGGTAGGGTTCGTTCCTGAGAATCGTCCCTGCTCGGTAGAGCTGCTCCAGAAGGACGAGACGGGCCATCTCGTGGGGAAGGGTCACCGGCCCCAGCGAGATCTGGCGGGCGGCGCTTCGGGTGAGTTCCTCCGCCACCCCGAAGGCACCGCCCAGGACCAGGGCCAGGTCCCGCCCTCCGTGGAGAGCCCGGTCGCCCAGGGCGCGAGCCCAATCCCTGGACGACAGGCCCTTCCCCGTCCGCGTCAGGACCCAGTAGTCCCCGTCGTCCGGGAGGGCGGCCCGGATCCGTTCGGCCTCCTGCGCCAGCGCCCGCCGGCCGTCCGGATCCCGCCCCGAGGCACCGGCCGACACCTCCTTCACCTCCAGCTTCCAGTAACGGGAAGCCCGGCTGCGATACTCGTCCACCGCCGACGCCAGTGGCCCGCGCACGTCGCCCACCACCACCAGGTGGAGCTTCATTCCTTCACTTCCCTTCCCCGCCGGTTCCTGCCCGGAAACTCCTCCACGGAGTCGCGCTCCGCCGGGCCCGGGGCTCCGGCGGTGTCCAGCGCCCGGTCCAGAATCCGGTCCACCACTCGCTCCACGCCCGGGTCCAACTCGGGGCGGAGGGTGAGAACATGCACCGGAGGAAGAGCCGCCTCGAAGGGCGCCAGCTTCACCGCGTCCTTTTCGGTGGTCACCACCGGA
>PWLA01000153.1 GCA_003559555.1 Gemmatimonadota bacterium
CCTCATGGAGGACGGCTGGCGGGTGAGCCTGGCCTCCCTCGGGACGGGCGGGGCCCCGGAGGGCGAGCTGCTGCGGGCCTTCCGGCCTCTCATCTCCCGGGCGGCGGCCAGCGGGCTGCTGGGTGATCTCCCCGGTCCGGTCCGGATGCCGCCCCTGGAGGTGCCGGCGCCGTGAGCGCGGTTCTGGACGTGCAGGGGCTTTCCAAGAGTTACGGGGCCCGGACCCTCTTCGAGGGTGTGGACCTCGCGCTGGCGACAGGGGAGAAGGTGGGCCTCATCGGGCGCAACGGCTCGGGGAAGTCCACCCTGCTGCGCATCGTGGCAGGCCTGGAGGGCCCTGACAGCGGGACCGTGGCCACCCGGCGTGGCACCCGGGTGGGGTTCCTCTCCCAGGACCCGGAGCTGGATCCCGATCAGACCATCTTCCAGACGGCGGCGGAGGGGCGAGGCGAGCTCCGGGATCTCCTGTCGCGGTATCAGGAGGTGAACCGGGAGCTGGCCCAGGAGCCATCCCCAGAACGGATGGAGACCCTCATGGCTCGGCAGGCCAGCCTCTCCAGCCGGATCGAGGAGGAAGGGGGCTGGGACCTGCAGCACCGGATCGAGGCGATCCTCACTCGCCTGGGGATCGAGGGATGGGATCGCGCCATCGGACCCCTCTCGGGAGGCGAGCGACGACGGGTGGCCCTGGCCCGGACGTTGGTGGCGGACCCGGACCTTCTCCTGCTGGACGAGCCCACCAACCACCTGGATGCCGAGACCGTGCTCTGGCTCGAGGAGACCCTCTTCGACTTTCCCGGAGCCGTCCTGGTGGTCACCCACGACCGGTACTTCCTGGACCGGGTGGTGGATCGGATGGTGGAGTTGTCCGCCTGGGGGCTCACCTCGTACCAGGGGGGCTACACGGAGTACCTGGAGGAGCGGGCCCGGCGGGAGGCCCGGGCCGAGGTAGAGGAGGCGAAGCGGGTCAAGCTCCTGGAAAAAGAGCTGGAGTGGGCGAAGCGGTCGCCGCCGGCCCGGACCGGAAAGCAGAAGGCACGGCGGCAGCGGGCGCAGGAGCTGGCCGAAGCCCAGCGGGAACGGGAACGGACCCGCACCGGCGAGGTGGACCTGGAGCTCCACGACGCACCCCGGCTGGGCAGGACCATCCTGGAGCTGGACGGCGTCTCCAAGAGCTATGGTGACGAGGTGATCCTGGAGGATTTCTCCGACAGTCTCCTCTCGGGAGAGCGGATCGGGGTGGTGGGTCCCAACGGGGCGGGGAAGACCACCCTCCTCCGGTTGGTGGTGGGCCTGGAGGAACCCGATTCGGGCCAGGTGGTGCTGGGCGAGAACACGCGGGTGGGCTACCTGGACCAGCGGCGGGAACTGGACCCGGAGCTCTCGGTGGCCCGGGCGGTCTCGGACAGCGACTGGGTGGAGGTGGGAGGGCGCCGGATGCACCTGAAGGCGTACCTGGATCGCTTCCTCTTCCCGGCCCACGTGCAGGAGCAGAAGGTCGGCGCCCTCTCGGGGGGGGAGCGGAACCGGGTACTCCTGGCCCGGCTCTTCCTCCAGCGCTTCAACCTCCTGGTGCTGGACGAGCCCACCAACGACCTGGACCTGGACACCCTGCAGATCCTGGAGGACGCGATTCAGGAGTTCGACGGGTGCGTCCTGGTAGTCACCCACGACCGCTTCCTCCTGGACAAGCTGGCCACCTCGCTCCTGGTCTTCGAGGGCCAAGGCAAGGTGCACCGCCATCACGGAAGCTGGGACGCGTATCTGGCGCGCCGGGAAGAGGAGGAGGCAGCCCGGACCGCCCGAGACCGGGCGGAGGAGCGGCGACGGAGAGAGGAGCGGGCGGCGGCCGCACGCCGACAGACCCGGGAGGCGCGGGCCGGCCAGAAGAAGCTGAGCTTCCGCGAGCAGAAGGAGCTGGAGGAGGCCCGGGAACGGATCGCCGCGCTGGAGGAGGAGAAGGAGGAGCTGGGGACGCGGCTGAGCGATCCAGAGCTCTACCAGTCGGACCCCGAAGGGGTAGCCCAGGTGTCCCGGCGCTTCAGCGAGTTGGAGGAGGAGCTGGAGGGCCTGTACGAACGCTGGATGGAGCTGGAGGAGCGGGCATGAGCTACGGGCTGCATCGAATCGGTGAACGGGCGCTGGCCTGGATCGTCTACGGCCTCTCGGCGGTGGTCTGCCTCCTGGTGGTGCTCCTCATCGCCATGCCGGGAGTGCTCCGCTTCGAGGGGCTGGACGTCTCCATGCTCCCGGCCTTCCATGCCACTCTGAACGGGACCTGCGCGCTCCTCCTGGTGGCAGGCTACCTCTTCATCCGGAAGGGGAAGGTGGGCCGGCATCGCGCCAGCATGGTGGGCGCCTTCGCCCTCTCGTGCGTCTTTCTGATCTCGTACGTGATCTACCACTCCCAGTCCACCGGAGCCACCTTTGGTGGGGAGGGGTGGATCCGGCCCGTCTACTTCTTCATCCTGATCAGCCACATCGCCCTGGCGCCGGTGGTGCTTCCCCTGGCGCTCTACGCGGTGATCCGGGCGCTCCGGGAAGAGTTCGGAAAGCACCGGGCGGTGGCGCGGTGGGCCTTTCCCGTCTGGCTCTACGTGGCGGTGACCGGAGTCATGGTCTACGCCTTCATGGCTCCGTATTACTGACGCCTGGCGTCAGGTGCCCTCGTACCCCCAGGGAGCCGGGGGCGCCTCCACCGGATCGTTCAGGTCGAATTCGAAGCGAACCCGCCGGTCCGTGCCTTCCCGGCGCAGCGCGTAGGCGAAGTACTCCCCCGGCACGATCTCCATGGTCCAGACGTTGGTGGCCGTCTCCGGCGCCATATCCACGGTGAAGCCGTCCACATGGAATTCCTGCATGTTGGCCGTACCCGGGTCCTCGGTGTCGCCACCGTACTGGGTGAGGTCCTCCTCGGTGCCGTCCTCATGACGGTGGTCGTGTTTCAGCCGGAGACCTTCGGGCGTGCGGCTCACGATCCAGGTCCGGGAGCGGTCCTCCCCCACATGAAGGGGGATCCGCATCTCGGTTTCCTCGCACTGCCTGAAGTGGACGATCATCTCGCCGGAGAAGTCGGTGTCCACCGCCTGCACCTCCGTCGCCTCGCCTCGAAACGCCTGGCCGCAGAGGGCCTGCAGGTTGGTCCAGAACTGTTCCTGGGCCTGAGCCAGAAGGTCAGGGACCTCCTCATCCACCGCGGCATCCGGCACATCTGGAATCGGGGGAACGTCGTTCCCGCAGGCGACCATAGCTGCGGCGAGCAGGAGCGGGAGGCAGCGAATCGGGCGCATAGGCATGTTCGGCGTCTCCGGGTGGGGGGACAGGGCGAAAAAGCGGCCGGGGGACCCTCGAGTCGATAAGGTGAGTCTGGGCGTTCGGGGGGTCAAGTCGAGGGCGGCTGGGACCCGCTACGTGGCTCCCCTTCCTCCGAGGGGCGGGCTTGTGCGTCCGCCGGGGCGTGCGAGCGAACCTCCATCTCGCCAGGAGGTGACAACGCCTTCAGCACCGAGCCTGCCAGACTGTCCAGGGCGTGCTCGAACTCGGATGTGGCCCGACGGGACAGGAGAAGGAGCTTCCGCAACTCCCCAGCGAGGCGGGGCTCGGTACGGTCGAGTTCCCGGAGTCGGCGAGCCCGGGAGGCAGGGGACAGCTCCAGGAGGCGCTGGAAGGCTCGGTCCAACCGGCGTTTCCGTTCCACTTCGGGACCTGGGTCTTCGGAATCGGTCCTGCCTGATGGCATGATGAACCGGAGCTCTCGGGGAAGCGATGGTCGGGCTCTCGTCAGCCATGCGGCAGCCTCGGGAGAGGCTGGAGTCGCGACGCCGCGGCAGGGAACTTCCTGCTCAGGCCGAGCCGCCCTCGCCGCCCTCGGGGTGGAGATCCCGGTAGAGGTAGGCCCGTGCCCGTTGCCAGTCCCGCTCCACCGTCCGCCGCGAGACGTCGAGAGACTCGGCGATCTCGTCCATGGTCATGCCGCCAAAGACCCGACATTCCACCACGCTTTCCAGCCGGGCATCCAGCTCTCCCAGCCGGGTCATGGCCTGGTCCAGGGCGATGATCTCCATGGACCGGCTCTCGGCGACGGCCATCCCCGGATCCAGTGTCACCCGGGTTCGGTCACCGCCACGCTTTCGCGCCTTCCGCTGCCGGGCATGGTCGATGAGAAGCTGCCGCATGGCTCTGGAGGCTATTGCGAAAAACTGGGACCGATTGCGACACTCCACCGAGCTTCCCTCCACGAGCTTCATGTAGGACTCGTGCACCAGGGCGGTGGTGTTCAAGGTGTGGCCGCTTCGTTCCGAGCGGAGATGATTGCGGGCGATCTGCTTGAGTTCGTCCAGGACCAGAGGATAGAGGCGGTCCAGGACCCTGGAGTCGCCGCCGCTGAGCTCCACCAGGAGAGCGGTGACCTCGGATGGCCGTTCTTCGGGAGGAGAGGAATCCTGGGTGGCCATCTTTGGCGCGCTACCTTCGTTCTGAGGAGCAGTCTGGGAAGGCTGGCGGGTTGGTCGCTGCCCGGAGCGCAGGGGCTCCGACTCTCGTCCGGAGGGTCACCCTCCGGACGGTGAGCCTCCATTCTATGGACTCACCACAGGTGGGACAAGCGGGACCGGAGGGCGCATCCGGCAGGATCCAGAGGCGGACCTGCCGTCCTGCAATACTGGGGCGGAAGGGCTCGAACCTTCAACCTCCTGGTTAACAGCCAGGCGCTCTGCCAGTTGAGCTACACCCCATCATGCGTGGCTCGCACGGTGCCTCAATGGACTGGTAGTCTATGGATAAACCGGTCCAGGTCAAGCGTTCTCGTCGGGCTCCTCGTGCTCTCCAGTGCTCAGTCCCACCAGCTCCAGGAGAAGAAGCGCATTGCGTGAGGTGGCCGGGCCCGGCCGCAAGCGATAGTCGAAATGCAGCTTCCGGCGCCCGTCCTCCTCCACCACGTCTTCTCTGAAGTGAATGTCGACGCTCCGTTTCTGCAGGTCGGGGGCGTCGGCCAGCGTCAGATCGTGGGTGGTCACGGCGCCGATGGCCCGGGTGTCCAGGAGATGTCGCAGGACGATCCGCGCCGCGGTCCGCCGTTCGGCGGTGTTGGTCCCCTGGAGGATCTCGTCCAGGAGGAAGAGAACCGGGCTGCGGCGCGCGGCATCCACCACCCGCCGCAGGCGCTGGAGCTCGGCCATGAAGAAGGATACGCCTTCCTGCACCGAGTCCTGTACCCGCATGGCGGTCCAGGGAAGCAGCGGACGGGTCTCCATGGATCGGGCCGCCACCACGCCCCCCATGAGGCCCAGGACCTGGTTCGCCCCCAGGGCCCGCAGCAGGGTGGTCTTGCCCGCCATGTTGGAACCGGTGACCAGGAGGAGCGTTCCCGGGCCAGGAACCTCCACGTCGTTGCCCACGCACGTCTCGGTGGGAAGAAGGGGGTGGCCCAGGTCCTCGCCGCGAATGCCCCATCCCCCCAAGTTCCGGCCCTCCATGTCCAGGCCCTCGGGGTCGTCTGACGTTGCTCCGGAGGCGCTGTTGCCGTCCTGGTCGCCCCTTACCACCGGGGGCGGCGTGAAGCAGGGGAAACTCCAGTCCGGATGCTCATGGCGGAGACCGGCCAGGGCCACCAGGAGCTCTAACTCGGCCACCGCCAGCACCCAGCCCTCTGCGTGGGCTCCGTAGCGGTCCTGCCACCTCTCCAGCTTCCGGAGTGCATGGATGTCCCAGGCCACCAGGACGGCCAGGGGAAAGTGCACGAGGCCGGAGTAGCGCACGGCGGCCACGTCGGTGGCGGACCGGAGCCGCTGGAGCGCTCCGCTGGCGCCGGGCGGGGGGGCCCCGGCCTGCCTTCGAATCCCGGCCAGGGTGGGATCGTCGTCCGACAGCCCCTGGGCCACCTGCAGGAGCGCGGCCCAACGGGCCGGATCCCCCTCTCCCCCCTCGGCGGCGGCGAACCTCCGGTGGGCCTCCGCGACCCCCATCCGGTTCACTACGTAGGCGGCCACCATGCCCAGGACCCAGATGGGTGGACCGACCCACCCCAGAAACCAGATGGTGAGCGTGGCCAGGTTGAAGGCGGCCACCCCCCGAGCGGCCCAGAGGAGACCGGGATGGGACGAGAGCCAGGTGCCGCCTCCACTCCACCGGAGAAAGGCCAGGGTACGGGCGGCCGAGGCCTCACCCGAGACCTCCCGGGCCGCCAGCTCCAGCTCCTCCAGGAGCTCCGGATCCCGGGCCAGCGCATCCACGGCCTCCTGGCGGCGGCGGATCCGACGAATCCACGCCTCGGCCTCCTGGGCGTCAGGGGCCTCCGTCTGGCCTGGCGGAGCGCTCTCCGTTCGGGCCGGCCCCGTCGTCGCCTCGGCCTCGGCCAGGAGTTGGACGGCATCGGAGGGAAGCGGTGCCAGGGGGTCCAGCAGGCTCCGACGAAGGGCGGCGCGTCCGGGTCCGGTGTTCACCCGCCCCAGGAGCTGGGCCAGGGAGCCCCGGCCCAGCAGATCAAGGTCGGTGGCGCAGGGATGGTTCGCAGGGGCGGCGCCCAGGGAGGGGAGGGGAGCTCCGGCCCAATCCCGGGCCATCCGGGCCAGCGACTCGTGGTAAAGCCGCTCCCGCAGTCGCTCCCGCTCCGCCTTCCGCCGGAGCCGGCGATGTCGCCGCACCAGGAGGACGAAGAAGACACCCCCCACCCCGGCGACCGCAAGGAGAGCCGGCCAGGTCGCCCGGGGCGAGGTCTCCAGCAGGAGGAGGGGACCTACCATGAGGAGGAAGGCGCCGACCCGCAGCCGGGAGTTGGTCCGGAGCCGGTCCTCGATGGCGGCCGCCTCCCGGTCGGCCTCCGCCGCCTTCTGGCGGGCACGAGTCGCCGGGTTGGTGGGCCCGTCCCGATGCTGTGTCTGGAAAGTGGTTGACATCCCGGCCATCTCTGGTGACTCCGCGCGGACCTCGAGCCCGTCCGGAGCGGAGCGTGCGTGGAGGTTCTGAACCCAGAGAAGATCCCCCAGGTCGGGATCGGGAGCAAGGCGGGGTGTATCCCGGGACCGGGAACGCTTGCATGGGCCCGGGGGTTGGAATCGCCGCATCTTGTCCGATCAAGCACGACGACACGCCATCCTCGACGACGGGAGCGCCAGTTGCCGGAAGACGCCGCACGCACGCCAGCTGATGGCCGCACGCCGGTGGGGATCCTGGGCGCCACCGGGAGCGTAGGTCAGCGGATGGTGGGGCTCCTGGCGGATCATCCCTGGTTCCGGGTGGCCTATGTCACCGGATCCGAACGTTCCCAGGGACTTCCATACCGGGAGGCGGCGCGCTGGGCCCAATCCAGCCCCATCCCGCCGGCGGTGGCCCACATGGAGGTGCGGGCCACTCGAGTCACCGGCGAGGCGCCCCTGGTGCTCTCGGCGCTGGACGCCTCGGTGGCGGGTCCGGTGGAGACGGCGTTCGCCCAGGCGGGGGTGCTGGTGGTTTCCAATGCCCGGAGCCACCGGATGGACCCGGATGTTCCCCTCATCGTACCCGAGGTGAACCCGGACCACCTGGGCCTGCTGGAAGCCCAGTCCGCCCAGCCGGGCGGGATCATCACCAACCCCAACTGCTCCACCATCGGGCTGGCCCTGACGCTGGCGCCCCTCCACCGGACCTTCGGGGTCCGCCGCCTGCACGTGGTGACCCTCCAGGCCGTCTCCGGGGCCGGGATCCCGGGCGTGTCGTCCATGGAGATCCTGGACAATGTGATCCCCTTCATTGCCGGAGAAGAGGAGAAGCTGGAGCGGGAGACCCGAAAGATCCTGGGACAGCTCTCGAATGGGGAAGTCGAGCCGGCGTCCGTCCAGGTGAGCGCCCACTGCAACCGGGTACCGGTGATCGATGGGCACCTGGCCTGCGTCTCGGTGGAGCTGGAGGGCGATCCGAAGCCGGAAGCCGCGGCCGAGGTGATGGCGGCCTTCCGGGGCCGTCCCCAGGGATTGGGCCTGCCCTCGGCCCCGCGTCGACCCCTTCACCTGCTTCCCCAGGAGGATGCGCCCCAGCCCCGCCTCCACCGGGACCTGGAAGGGGGCATGGCTGTTCCGGTGGGCCGGATCCGGGATTGCCCGCTCCTGACCCTCCGGTACGTCCTCCTGTCGCACAACACCCTCCGGGGAGCCGCGGGAGGGTCCCTCCTCACCGCCGAGCTGGCCCTGGCAGAAGGCTGGGTGCCCGGCCGCCGGGGGACACCATGAGCCTCCGTATGGTCAAGCTCCTGGTGGCCGAAGACCACCGGGAGCAGGCGCTGGAAATTCTGGATTCCCACGACGTGACCCCCCGCTGGTGCATGCCCGTGGAAGGGGGACGGGCCATGATCGACATGATCCTCCCAGCGGAGGGGAACGAACCCATTCTGGACGACCTGGAGGCGGCCTTCCGGGATACGGAGGAGTTCCGACTCCTCTTCTTCGCGCTGGAGGCCACCCTTCCTCGGCTCCAGGAGAAGGACTCGGAGGAGGAGGACGAGGGCCAGGGACCGAGCGGCGGCGAGGACGCATCCCGGCGTCCGGGTCTTCCGTCATCACTCCGCACCGGTGAGGTGGAGGACGAGGAGAAGTGGGTGCCCTCGCGGATCAACCGGGAGGAGCTCTACGCCGACCTGGCC
>PWLA01000330.1 GCA_003559555.1 Gemmatimonadota bacterium
GAAGGCCTGGTCCTGCGCCCCGAGACGATCCCTCCAGAACTCCAGCGATCCCACCGGAACGGAGAAGGAGGTGACCGTGATCTGCCCCGCACCGATGGTACCCACGCGGACGCCCTTTCCGGCGTATGGAAAGGTGGTCATCAGGGTCGAGGGGCTTCCCCGCTCGTCTCCATAGTAGAGGTGATAGACCCCGGGATTGTCGAAGTTGACGGTCCGCTTGACCAATCGCAGGCCCAGCACCCCGGTGTAGAAGCGAACATCCGGGCTGGGGTCGGCGACCGTGGCCGTGACGTGATGAAGACTTCGAATGGAAGGAGCCATGGTCGAATCAAGCCGGAGGACTGAAAAAACGCTCGGCGAGGCGGCCGCCCCTCCACAGCGTCGCCACGGGAGCACCGGCATGCATGCGGCGATCAATATGAACCGGGACAGGGCCATCCGCCATCAGTGGATCGGCGGTCCCATCCGATCTCCCGCCCCAACCCGGAACGAGAAGGTGAGTTCCGATGCTGCGTCCGCCTGGGGTCACCGCAGCCCCACGAAGGGCTCCGAAACCAGACGCACCGAGCCCGGCAATGGGAATTTTCCGACCGGTAAGGCGGAAGAAACTTCCGGGTCCGTACCCTCTCACCGTCACACGCCCAGCCCTCCCGGACGGGCCCCCACCGCCACCAGGAGCCGGAAAGCACCGCCGCCCCGGAGGCAGCCTCGACGCCGCGCCTCCACCCCCGTCACCGGCATCTCCGCCAGGCACGAACGTTGCCCTGGTGAGATGGTCTGACCTCCGGATGCAGGTGCGCCCCGGCCCCGCCCGGTCGCCTGCGATGCCGGGAACCTTTCAGAGCGCGCCTCCGGATCCCTCCGGGGGCGGCCGACATTCTGAGCCAGGGAGACGCCAGATGTGGAAGAAGGACGAGACGCCGGACGAGACGACACCCCCCCGCCGGGAGCCCAGCAAGGGCTCCGCGCCCCGGAACCTGACCCGGGAGGCCGGGCAGCAGGCCACCATTGGCCGATCCATTCGGATTCGCGGGGAGGTCTCGGGTGACGAGGACCTTCTCATTCAGGGTCATGTAGACGGCACCGTGAACCTGAAGCAGCACGCCCTGACGGTCGGGGCCGAGGGAGAGGTGAAAGCCGATGTCACAGCCCGGCTGATCACCGTCGAGGGCCGGGTCGAGGGAGACCTCACCGCCGACGATCAGTTGATCCTGCGAGGCTCCGCCCAGGTAGACGGCGACCTGACGGCCCCCCGGGTGGTGCTGGAGGATGGCGCCCGCTTTCGTGGCGGGATCGACATGGGCGAGCCCGCCGCCGAGGGTCGCGGAAAAGCCACCGCCAAGCCTCCGTCGTCGGCCACCCCGGGCCCGGAAGCCACCGGGCCGGGGAAGTCGGGGACGCCTTCCGGAACGTCACCGTCAAAGAAGGACACCGACAAGGAGGGCTCAACCTCCGCCTCGTCCAAGGAGAAGGACCGAACGAAAGCAGCGAAGGGGACCGGCTGATCTCCCGTCGGCCCATCCGGGCCGCCTGCCCCGCAGCGAGATCGCCGAGACGGCCGATGGGAGAACCCACCGGATCAATCCGGTGAACCGTCACCCTCCCACCCATCCGGCGGCGGAAGCCATCCCACGCACACCGCGCATCCGTCCAGCGGCTCTCCTTCGGGGATGACCCGGAAGGTGATCACAGCCCCCCGGGGCAGGTTGGGGATGAAGGCCGGCTCGTTGGTGAGGATCCCGTGGCGATCCTCCAGAGAGTGAACCTCCACCCACATCCATTCCGTCCCCCAGGGCCCTCCCGCATAACTGGAGAACCGGGTCTTCCGGAAGATCCGGCCGTCCTCCGTGACGTTCACCGGCGCCATGGGGTTCCACTCCCCGCCGGACAGCCCGGGATCCTGCTCCCGTTCGTTCGCCGTGATCCCGTTTCGCTGCTTTCCACCTCCAGAACCGCGTCCAGCCGACATCTGCACCCTCCCGTGCCTTCCCTTGGGGGACGTGATGGATGGTCCCTGGAAGGCCGACCCCTCCAGGGTATGGACTCGGGACGTTCATGGAACGGTTGGGGCATGAGAATGTCAGGACGGGCCGGCATGACTCCGGATGTCAGCCAGCGCTTGTACCTCGTTGCAAGAGTCTGCGTCAAGTGAAACCTGGAGTGGGGGTTACGGTACTACTTGGTCCGTTTGCGACGGATTCACCCATCCGATCGTGAGCCCCAACCTACCTGGTCAGGGAGGCCCATGCCGATGAAGCATTCGAACGCGGAGACGACGTCGCAGAACCTTCGGAACCCGGGCGCATTTCGCAGCCTGGCGATTGTGCTTCTTGCGGGACTCCTCTCCGCAACCGGGTGCGAAGTGGATGATATGCCGGACGAGGCGGTGGGCGAGTGGACTGCCATGGCTCCGGTTCCCGAGCCCCGGACGGAGGTGAGCGTCACCCAGGTCGATGAACGGATCTACCTGATTGGGGGATTCACCGAAGCGGAGGACCCGGAGGCTGATGAACGGCCACCGGCTGCACGGACCCTCTGGGTCTACCATACCGATGAGGATCGCTGGGAATCCCTCGGCGAGGCGCCACGTGGCACCCACCACGCGGCGTTGTTGGAGGTGGGCGGTCGTCTCTACCTCATCGGGGGTTACATCGAAAATACCTTCGATCCCTCGCCCCGGGTCGACATCTACGACCCGGCCCTGGGTACCTGGATGGAGGGGGCCCCCATGGCCACGCCCCGCGGGGCCATGGCCTACGCGGTGGTGGACGGCCGGATCCACACCGTCGGCGGAACCGTGACAGACAAGGACGACCTGGAGCACGAGGTGCACAACACCGACTCTCCCGAGGCTTCGGTGGGCACCCACGAGGTCTACGATCCGGTGGCGAACTCGTGGGAGCAACTCGAACCCATGCCCACCGCCCGCAACCATCATGCGGCCGAGACGGTCGATGGGCACCTGGTGGTGACCGCGGGCCGGGCCGGTGACGACTTCACCATGACCACCACCGAGATCTATGATCCAGCGGAGGGTACATGGACCGAAGGCGAGGAACTGCGGACGGGCCGAAGTGGTGTAGCCGCCGCCGAGCTCGACGGATGGCTCTACATCTTCGGGGGCGAGACCTTCGATCCGGGTGAGGAGCGTACCTTCGCCGAGGCCGAACGCTACAGTCTGGAGGAGGACCGGTGGGAAGCCATCGACCCCATGCCCACCGCCCGGCACGGGCTCGGTGCCGCAGTGGTGGACGGGGCGATCTATGCCATCTCAGGCGGCCCTGGCCCCGGATTCACCTTCGGAACCGCCAACGAACGCTATGTCCCGGAGGAGCGCTTCCGGCCCTGATCGGACCGCAGACGATGGCTTGAAGGAACCCGCCCTCTGCGCAGATCCGCCGCACCGGACACCAACACGGTGGTGGGGTCAGCGCCCCTCCACCTCGACCCGGTCCACCTCCAAGCCCACCAGGCTCAACGTAGCCCCCAGGGTGGTCTGCATGGCGTTGAAGCCCAGAAGGAAGTCCCAGTCCGTATAGGTCACCATCAGATCGGTGGGCTGATGCCAGTTGGGATCCGAGCCCCGTGCCCCATAGCCTGAGGGCCCCCGCCACCCGATCTCGTACCGGCGCCGGTTCTCACGAACGCTTACGGCGGCGGTGTGGTCCATGAACGGGGCCGAGTCGGTGTTGGCCATCCCGTTGCTCAGGACGGCCGGGTAGTCGGTAGCGAACTTGCGGTTTGCGTTGATCATGGCCAGGCCCAGCTCCGCCGACGCTTCCCACTCCTCGGAGGCGAGCTGGAATTCCACATCCACATCGGCGTTCCAGGCCTGGTGGAGCATGGGAGGATTTCCCCGATCGTAGAGCACCTTGTCGTGCTGGATCTTGGCGATCCAGCGGGGTTCCGGATACAGGCCCGAGCCCGCCGGTTCCTCGATCCCCTGGAGATCCACCCGGTCTTCCACGTAGGCGCGGGCGCCGTTCAGCCCCGTCTCCTCGTTGTTCCAGAGAATGAAGCGCACAGATCGGTCCGTCTCCACGTCGGGTGAGGCCAGGACCCGGGCGATCTCCATGACCAGCGCCGTCCCGGAGGCGTTGTCGTTCACCGCCTCACCCCCACCGAGACCGTCCATGTGACCGCCGAGGATCACCATCTCGCCGGGGGCCGTCGCTCCCACCTTGGTGGCATAGACCTGCCAGCGCGGCTCACCTCGAAACGTGTAGTGGTGGCGTTGGGGTTCGTATCCCCAGCTCCGAAGCTGCTCCTCGATCCACTCGTTGGCCTGCTCGTTTCGTTCCGTCCCCTCGCGACGATCGCCGAAGTCGGCGAGGCCCTGGATCAAGTCCTTGTAGCTCTCGAAGTCCAGGCGCTCCACGACGGCCCCGACCACGCTGTCCTCAGCTGTCATGGGCACGCCGCCCAGGACTCCGCTGGGGATCTCCCGCACGCCCGGCGCAACCTGCTGGGCCAGGGCGTCGGCGGCGGTGAGCCCGAGAATGCCCCCGATCAGGAGCGTCATCAGAACGGATGAACCCAGGGCTGGGTAGCGTGGCGGCTGGCAAGGGGACATGGTACAGGCTCCTCCGAATCGAATCTGTTTTGTGGGGGCTGATTCAAGAGAGTACGCACCGGCCTGCCAGGACACAAGAAGAACCGGATGCCGGGATGGCTCCAGCGGGGTCGGCGCAGCCTCCTGGGGCGGCGGGATCTCCCCCGAACATCCGGAACGAACGACTGGCCCACGTTTAGATTTCCTCGTATGGGCATTCATCGGGGACGGTGGTGCCAGAGCAATAGCCCAACACGGATGGACAATTTCATGAAGAGCAAGACACTCGCGGCGCTGGCCCTCATCGCCGTCTTCGGCATCACCGCATGCAACGGAGACACCGAGCCGGACCCGGCACCCCCTGAGACGGGAGCCGAACAGCCGGCCCCGCAGCAGCAGCAACCGGAGATGGATCCCGAGGCGATGGCGCTGATGGCCGAGGCGCAGGAGCTGCAGCAGCGCCTCGCCCCCATCGAGCAGGAGGCCATGCAGGACGAGGCCCTCTCCAGCCAGCTGGAGCAGATCCAGGAGCAGGTCGAGACGGCCATGCGCAATGAGAGCCCCGCACTCTTCGAGCGGATGGACCAGCTCGAGGCCGAATTCATGGCCGCCCAGGAGGCCGGCGACCAGGAGCGTACACAGGAGATCGGAATGGAGGCACAGGGCATCGAGGCCGAGTTGCAGGCCGTGCAGCAAGACGTCCTGGACCGTCCGGAAATTCGCGACCCCATCGAAGCCTTCGAAGAAGCTCGTCGCGCCAAGATGATCGAGATCGACTCGGAGGCCGGTGAGATCATGGACCGCCTCCAGGAGATCTTCGAGGAGATGGAAGGCCGTTAGAAGGCCGCGGTGATACCGCGGTTCCCAGCAGGACAGGACAGCGGGAGCGCCCCGGGGAGATCCTCCTCGGGGCCTCCCGCTCGTCCATTGACACCCTTCCCGTTTACCCCTGGGGGCCTTCCTGTCCGAGGGGCTCACGGCCGTCCATGATCACCGCGGTCCCGGCGATCTTGTCGTGGGTGGCCTGCCGGTTCGGATCCCAATAGACCTGCGCGAATCCGATGAGGCCGGTGGCGAACCCTGCCGCGTACCCTCCGTAGCGCTCGAATGCGGTCCACCAGGAAATGGACTGTCCGTCCAACCGCACCACCCGGAGCCCGAAGAGGCGCTTGCCAGGCGTGCGTCCGTTCCACCAGGTCAGGAACACCGAGAAGTACAGGGCTCCCCAACCGAACCCGATCCCCAGATCCTCGGCGATGCTCCGGAGCCATGCCCGGATCCCGGGCTCTCTTGTCTCCTCCCTCTCCAGGGCAACGAGGGCACGCTCCGCCCGCAGCCGACTCCGGGACTCCTCCTGCAGACTCGACTGTAGGGCCTGAATGGTGTCAGTGGCCAGCACCTCGGCGATCCGCGTACGGAGGGCCAGGACGGCCTCTGCGTCCTCCTCCCCTTCCGCCTCGAGCTCCCGCAGAAGCGACGCGTAGTCCTCCAGAAGCTCGGCCACCGATTCGGCGGAAAGGGTATCGGCTGCCGGGAACCAGCCGGCATCGGTGCCGGGGGCGTCCGGGTCCTCGGGGAGCCGCTCCTGGGCAGGAGCGTCCAGTTCGGGAATCAGCTCCATCGGATCCACGGGAGCCTCGCCCGGGTCGAGGAGGCGCCATTCGTCGATCTGTTCCCGCCATTGGGCACGCTCGGGAGCCACGTCTCGAAGAAACTCCCGAACATCCTCCTCCGACATCCCCGCGCCCCTCAGGCGCACCGCCAGGTCCTGTGCCGCTTCCCGGGCCTCGTCGGACGACCCCGCCGCCCGATACTCCCGGGTCTCGCGGATTCCCTGAAAGACGTCGAAGGATCCGGGCTGTAGGACCACCTCTGAATCAGGCGGCGTCGGCACCCGTGGGCTGTCACCCAGCTGAAGCGCCGTCTGCAACCCGCCCCACACCGTCGCCACCGTGACCAGCAGGACGATCCCCCCCAGGCAGCCCACCGAGGAGCGAAAGAGAAGCGAAGGGAGCGGAGCTTCCGCCTGAGCGTTCCGGCCGCTGCGAAGAGCCAGGCGGAAGAAGAGCACCGCCAGAACCACACCCAGGAAGAAACCACCGAGGCCGGCCGCCAGGACAGCCACCAGGAGCAGGTCCACCAATAGCGCCGCCACACGTCGCGGGTGCGTCGCCAGGGGGAGGCCCAGGAGCTTCGGGGCCACCGAGAACGCATGAGGCGTAATGCGGTCACGGGGATCAGTGGAGCGGTCGCGGATCGTGGGAGTGGAAGTCATGTCAGGAAGGCGTCCCGTCCGCGGTCCCCTGGGACTTCATGGAGAGCCCGATCCGGTTCCGGTCCAGGTCCACGTTCTGCACGGTGACCTGCACCCGCTGGCCCACCTTCACGATCTCCGCCGGATCCTTCACGAACCGGTCTGCGAGCTGGGAGATGTGCACCAACCCGTCCTGGTGCACTCCGACATCCACGAAGGCACCGAAGGCCACCACGTTGGTGACCACCCCCTGAAGCCTCATCCCAGGCTTCAGGTCGCCAGGCTCGCGTACGTCGTCGCGAAAGGCGGGAGCTTCGAAAGCCTCCCGGGGATCCCGACCGGGACGCCTGAGTTCGGCCAGAATGTCCCGGAGCGTGGGCAGTCCCGCATCATCCGACACCCAGTCGTCCAGCCGCCCTTCGAGCCGACCCAATGCCGCCTCGTTCTCCACCAGTTCCGCTGTGGTCACGTCCAACTCCCGGGCCATCCGCTCCACCAACCCGTAGCGCTCCGGGTGCACGGCAGTCCCGTCCAGGGGATGCCCTCCCCCTCGAATCCGCAGGAAGCCGGCGGCCTGCTCGAAGGCCTTCGGCCCCAGCCGCGGCACGTCCATGAGTTCCTTCCGCGCTTCCAGCCCCCCGCGCATGTCCCGGAGCTCCACGATGTTGCCGGCCAGTGCCGGACCGATCCCCGCCACGTACGAGAGAAGTGCCGCCGAAGCGGTGTTCACCTCGACTCCCACCCGATTCACGCAAAGCTCCACCGTCTCGTCCAACCGTGACTTCAGGCTGGGCTGGTGGACATCGTGTTGGTACTGCCCCACGCCGATGGAGCGCGGGTCGATCTTCACCAGCTCGGCAAGCGGGTCCTGCAGTCGGCGGGCGATGGAGACGGCCCCCCGCAGCGAAACGTCCATATCCGGAAGCTCCTCCCGGGCAACGTCCGAGGCGGAGTAGACCGAGGCCCCGGCTTCGCTCACCAGGACCACCGTGGGGAGGCCGGTCGTTCCCGCCTGACCCCACGCCCGGTCCCCAGCCGGGCCCCCAACCTTGTCCCGGAGCCCTCGCACCACCTCCCGGACCGCCGCTTCCGTCTCCCGCGACCCGGTTCCATTCCCGATGGCGATGAGCTCCGGGGCGTACTCCTCGACGAGCGCCTGAAGGCCGTCTGCAAAATGCTTCGGCTGGTGAAGGTAGAGCGTGTCGGTGGCCACGGCGGTCCCGGTGGGGGAGACCATGGCCACCTTCACACCACTTCGGAAACCCGGATCGAGACCCAGCACCGCCCGCTGGCCCGCCGGGGGCTGAAGCAGGAGCTGCTCCAGATTCTGGCCAAAGACCCGGATGGCCTCCCGGTCGGCTTCCTCCTTGAGCTCCGCAGCAATCTCCGTGGCAATAGAGGGGCCCAGGAGCCGACGTGCGGCATCGCGGGCGACCTCCCTCAACTGTTCTCGGGCGGCCCGGTCCCCCACCACCTGCCGGCGCACGAGCTCACCGATCTCCTCTTCCGGCCCCTCGATCCCCCAGACCAGGACTCCCTCCGCCTCCCCCCTCCGGATGGCCAGCATCCGGTGGGAGGGAATGCCTGCCACCGGCTCCCGGTGCTGAAAGTAGTCGCGGAAACGGGCCGCCGAAGGCTCCTCTGCCTTTCCCCGAGCGACTCGGGCATAGACCGTGCCCTGCTTCCGAGTCAGCTCCCGAATCCGTCTCCGGAGGGCCGCGTCCTCCGCCGTCCGCTCGGCCAGGATGTC
>PWLA01000355.1 GCA_003559555.1 Gemmatimonadota bacterium
AGCGCCGGCTCCATCCGCCGACACCGATCCACCCCCCAACCCCTGCACCTGCTCCCGCACGCCGCCCAGCGCGTCGGCGGAACGCTACCTGGTGCTCTTCAACGTGGACCAGAAGACGCTGGAGGGGGAGAAGGGGGGCATGGCGGAGCTGGACGGCGAGGCCACGGTGTCGCTGGAGACGGCCCGGCGGCTGACCTGCGACTCGGCGGTGGTGCGCATCGTCCGGGGGGCCAAGAGCGAGATCCTGGACGTGGGGCGCAAGACCCGGGTGATCCCCCCGGCCATCCGCCGGGCGCTCTGGGCCCGAGACGGCGGGTGCCGGTTCCCCGGCTGCGGCTCCCGTCACGCCGAAGGTCATCACATTGAGCACTGGGCGCTGGGGGGCAAGACGAGTCTGGACAACCTGGTGCTGCTGTGCCATGCCCATCACAAGGCGGTGCACGAGGGGGGCTTCGAGGTGAGGATGGGTCGCTACGGCCGGCCCTACTTCCTGGACCTGAACGGGTGCCGGATCCCGGACCAGGCGCCGCCCATGGCCGTGCCGGCCAGCGCGGCGCCCGACCCGGTGCGGGCCATGGTGGAGGAGCACCGATTCCGGGGAATCGAGCCTGACAATACCACCGGCTCGTGCCGGAAGGTGGTGAGCGAGGAGAACCTGTATCGGTTCTGGGAGGGGTTGGATCCGCCGGAGTAACGGGCTGGATCCGCCGGAGTAACGGGCTGGATCCACCGGAGTAAGGGGTTGGGTTCGCCGGAGTGAGCGGTTGGACCATCCGGAGTGAGGGACTGGGGTTGCCCGGGTGACGGGCTCGATCCGCCCGGGTGACGGGCTCGATCCGCGCGTGCGAGGGGCTGAGGTTGCTCTGCCGAGGGGCCTGGGGCTGTCCCTGTGAGGAGTTCGAGGCGCTGGCGTGAGGAAGCCTTCTGAGGGGTCATTCGGGCCCGCATGGTCGGGAACAGCCGCCGGATTGCCACTTCATTAGATACTGTGGAGTATACAGTTACCTACGGAGAGGTTTCACCCAGAGCTTCGTCAGGTGCCACATGATCAAAAGAATGTCCGACCTCGGAGCGGTTCTCGCCCTCCTGCTCCTCCTTGTCGTGGCCGCGTGCGACTCCAGCTCCGGGGTGACGGGATCCGATGAGGACGACGTTGTCGAGCCCCCTCAACCGCCGGCGGGTGCCCAGATCGTGTGGCCCCTGGATCTGACCGACCAGCCCGACGCCGACTCCATCAGCTTCCCCTACGGTCCTCGGGCGCTGGCCACCCGGTACGACTTCCACGGCGGGATCGACATCCCGGCGACGCCCGGCACGCCGGTCTACTCGGTGCTTCCGGGCCGGGTGGTTCTGGTTTCCCACTGGGACGGCTCCAGCTCGGGGCCGGGCAACGCCGTCCTGGTGGCTCACTCGGAGGACCGCTCCACCTCGTACCTCCACCTGCGGAACATCGAGGTGTCGCAGGGAGATTCGTTGGAACTGGGAGAGCGGCTGGGCACCGTGGGGCAGACCGGCGCGGTGACCCCGCATCTCCACCTGGGCTACTTCGTGGGGCTCCCCCGGGACACCAATGTGCGGGACGAGCGGCTGAGCCGGAACCCGCTGGAGCTCCTCCCCCACACGGAGGCCGAGCCCATCCAGGGCGAGTTCACGGCGGATGGCGTGGTCCTGGACGTGCCCATCCAGCGGATGACCATTCGCTCCATCGAGCTTTCGGGGCAGGGTGACGCCCGGACGCTGGACTACTACGAGATCGTGGCCCGGGGTTTCACCCCCCGCGACGAGCAGGTCCAGAACCGCGTGCACATCGACGCCGGTCGCCCGGCGGACGACCGCTTCGACCTGCCCCTGCGACCCCTGGACTTCACACCGGACCGGGTGGTGGTCACTGACATCTACGGCGAGGTCATCCTGGATATTTCCCGCTGACGCGGGCGGCGGAAAGCGCTTCGGCGGCCGGCATCATATCCGGGTGTGCCGCCGAAATCACATCCGGAGCGCGCTCAGCACCAACACCACCAGGACCGAGAGCAACAGCAGCACCATCATGACGGTCATGGAGACCCGGAAGGTGGTGGACGCGCTCTCGCCGGGGCTGGTGACGTCCACCGGCCGGGCACCCACAACCGAGCGAATCCAGCGCACGGGGTCGATCCCGGCCCGGGCCACCACCGAGGCGGCTTCCCAGGAGACCTTCTCACCCCAGGCGAAGAACCGCTCCACCGGGGCCACCACCAGGTTCCAGGCCGGTCGGGCCGCCACCCGGTAGGTCCAGTCGGTGTCCAGCTGGATCTTGGCCTTGGGCTTCAGATAGCGGACGATGACGAAGAAGGCCAGCGCGGTGAACAGCAGGAGCTGGAAGCCCTTCTTCAGGTTCTTGAGCTCGTACGGGTCGAAGTCGGGCACCCCGCCCGGCAGGATGGCGTAGAGGGGATCGGGCCACACCCCCAGGAGGATGTTCAGGAAAACGCCGATGCCCATGGCGGCGTACATGTTCCAGGGGATGGACACCACCTTGATCGGCTCTTTGGGCGCCTCACCGAACCAGGTGAAGTAGGGGAGCTTGAGCCCCACCGAGAGGAAGGTGCCCACCGAGGCCAGGTGCAGGAGGAGCACCGTGGTGGGGGTCCCGGCGTACTCGGCCGCCGAGATGGTCATGGGCTTGGAGATGAACCCGGAGAAGAACGGAGCCGACGAAATGGACAGCGCCGCTACCATGTAGGCCCAGAAGGTCCACGGGATCTGGCGCATGAGGCCGCCCAGCTCCGTCATCTTGCTCCGACCGGTGGCGTAGATCACCGCTCCGGTGGCCATGAAGAGGAGCCCCTTGTAGAGGATGTGGGTGTAGGCGTGGGAGGTGGCCCCCTGCATGGCCAGCTCCGTGCCGATTCCCACCCCGGCCACCATGAACCCCACCTGGCTCACGATGTGGTAGGCCAACACCCTCCGGATGTCGTTGGCCAGGATCGCGTAGGTGACCCCCCAGAGCGCCATGAGGAGCCCGGCCGCGACCAGGATCTCCCAGCCGGCGAACCCCCGGGCCAGGGTGTAGACTGCCGTCTTGGTGGTGAAGGCCGAGAGGAAGACGCTCCCGGTGATGGTGCCCCGGGGGTAGGCGTCGGCGATCCAGGCGTGGAGGGGCACCACCGCGGCGTTCACGGCGAACCCGCCCAGGATGAGCCACGCCGGGCCCCCGGCCTCGAAGGCGGTGAAGGCGATGGAGCCGGTCTCGGAGATGTGCCAGAGCACCCCTCCCATGAGGAGCGCCCCTCCGAAGATGTGCACGAAGAGGTAGCGCATGGCCGAGGCATACGCCTCGTCGGTTCGCCGGGCCCAGACCAGGTAGGCCGAGGCGAAGGCCATGATCTCCCAGAAGAAGACCAGGGTGAAGAGGTCGCCGGCGAATACGGCGCCCAGCCCGCTGCCTGCGTAGAGGAGCGCGCTCACCTGCTGCCCCGTGTCCCGGATGTGCAGGGCGTAGATCCCCGCCACCAGAGCCACCAGGGCGAAGATCCATCCGAAGACCATGGAGAGGGTGTCCACCTGGAGGATCGCCAGCTCGTAGATGGCGAAGTCCCAGGTGACACGAGTGCCGTCCTCCAGCCCCGAGAGCTGCAGGAGCGCCAGGATGGGGAAGGCCAGGAAGGCCCAGCCCCGGGCGGCCCGGGGCACGGCCATCAGGACCAGGGCCCCGAGGATCAAGATGAGTCCGGGAGGAAGGGTACCCAGCACGGCTCAGCCCTCCTCCGGTGCGTCGGCGCCCCGGCCGGGACGCCGCCTTGCCTGATCGGAGCCCGGTGATTCCGGCGGATCGGGTTGCACGGGGTCCGGACCGGCAGGCGCGGCCGCCGGGCTCTGGGTGGACCAGTCGTTCTGGGCGTCCTGGGGCCCGTAAAAGTCCTCGGGCCGGTCCATGACGGGGCTCACCAGTCCCTTGGCCAGGTACGAGAGGAGCAGGCACCCCCCGAGGCCGAAGATGGCGAAGAAGAGGGCGAAGTCCCAGATGTACACCGGTTCACCTTCCCCCATGAACCCCAGGGCCACGGAGCCCACCAGGGCCAGGCCGAAGAGGACCCACCAGACGTTGCGGTGCATCATCCGCCTCCCGTGAAGCTGGTCCCGGTCACCGCTTCCACGATGGCCTCGGAGATGGAGAAGAACTGGAAGAAGCCATCGGGATGGATGCCCAGGAGGAGCGAAAGGAGCATGGTCACGAAGATGGGGGCCACCATGAGGAGCGAGGCCTCGTTGAAGCCGGTGTGCTCGGGAGAGCTCCGGAAGAAGGCCCGGGTCACGATGGGGACCAGGTAGGCGGCGTTCAGCAGCCCGCTCACCAGGAACACCCCCAGAAAGATGAGCATGCCGGCGTCCACCGATCCCACCGCCAGGTACCACTTGGAGACGAACCCGCCCACCAGGGGCACCCCTGCGAGCCCCACGGCGCCCACCCCGAAGGCCCCCAGGGTCACCGGCATCTGCCGGCCGATCCCGTCAAGCTGGCTCACCTTCTTCTTGCCGGTGTGTATGTAGATGGCCCCGGCGCAAAAGAAGAGGGTGATCTTCATGGCGGCGTGGGTCACCATGTGAAAGGCCGCTCCCAGCATGGCCTGGGGAACCAGGAGGGCCACCCCCAGCACGATGTACGAGAGGTGGCCCACGGTGGAGTATGCCAGCCGGGCCTTCAGGTCGTCCTTGGTGAGGGCGATCAGGGAGGCCAGCAGAATGGTGGCCGCGGCAAAGACGGCCAGGACCGTGGCGGCCCCCATGTCGCCGAAGAGCCCGGGTCCGAAGACGTAGCCCACCAGGCGGACGAAGCCGAAGACCCCGGCCTTCACCACCGCCACCGCGTGCAGGAGGGCCGAGACCGGGGTAGGGGCGATCATGGCGTTGGGCAGCCACGACTGCAGGGGCATCACGCCGGCCTTTACCCCGAAGCCCAGGGCGAAGAGGGCAAAGATGGTCCAGAGCATGGGGGCGCCCAGCCCGGCCTCCAGGAACCCGCCCGGCTGGAAGTCCAGGGTCCCGGTGAGGCCGTAGATGAGCGCCGTCCCGCCCACCAGCGCGATCCCCGCCGTGATGGCGTAGATGAGGTACTGTCGGCCGATCCGGTATGCCTTCTCCGACCCCGCGTGGATCACCAGGGGGTAGGTGGCCACCGAGAGGATCTCGTAGAAGAGGACGAAGGTGAGCAGGTTGGCCGAGAAGCAGAGCCCGATGGTGGCCGAGAGGCAGACGGCCAGCATGCTGAAGAAGCGGCTCTGTTTCCGCTCGTTCCCGCCCCGCATGTAGCCGATGGCGTAGAACGAGGTGAGGATCCAGAGGAAGGAGGCCGAGGTGGCGAAGAGGAGACCGGCCGGATCCACCTTCAGGGCCAGCTCCACGCCCGGGGCGATCTCCAGGAGGCTCATCTCGTAGCGCTCGCCGGCCAGGACTCCCGGGATCATCATGGCCACGAAGCCGAACTTGGCGATGGAGGCCAGGATCGTCCACGTCTCCCTCAGGTTTCGCCGGCGCTCCCCGGTGAGGGGGATCGCCACCGCCGCCAGGGCGGAGACCAAAATGGCCAGGAGGGGCGCCGAGTGCAGGAGCTGGTCCATGGGTCAGCCCTCCAGCGGTGCCACGACGCTCTCCAGGAGCGCACTGATGATGGCGAAGTTGAAGACGCCCACCAGGATCACGCCCACCGCCAGGATGACCACGGGAATCAGCATGGAGGCCGGCGCCTCACCGACGGGGTGATCCGGGGTGGACTCGTCCTTCTCCCCGCCCTGGTCCCTGGACGTCTCCGCCGGGTCCGAGCCCGGATCCCTGAAGATCATCTCGGTGACCCTGAAGAAGTAGACCGCCGAGAGGAGCGACGAGGCGATGATGACGGCGAACCAGATCCAGGCGCCGGCCTCCACCGCCCCGATGAGGAGGTAGAGCTTCGAGAAGAAGCCGGCGGTGGGCGGGATCCCCACCATGGCCAGCGCCCCGATGACGAAGGCGTACATTGTCCAGGGCATGGCCTTCCCCAGCCCCTTCATGTCGGGGATGCGGGTGACGCCGGTGCGGAGCCGCACGCTTCCCCCGATCAGGAAGAGCAGCCCCTTCATGAGAGCGTGGTTCACGATGTGCAGAAGCCCCCCGATGAGCCCGATGGGGTTGGCCAGTCCGATGCCCAGCCCCACGTAGCTGATCTGGCCCACCGAGGAATAGGCCAGCATACGGCGGTAGTCGTGCTGCCCGATGGCCAGGATGGAGCCGTACAGGATCCCGCCGGCCGAGAGCCACCCCACCGTGGCGGTGATGGGCAGCGTCTCGGTGAAGAAGCCCGGTGGAAAGACGTCCAGGAAGAGCCGGATGATGGCGTACGCCGAGACCTTCGTCATGATGGGGGCGATGAGGCCGCTCACCGCCGAAGGTGCGTTGGTGTATACGTCCGGCATCCAGAAGTGCATGGGGAAGAGGGCCATCTTGAGACCCAGCCCGATGACCATGAGGCCCGCCGCCGCCATCACCGCCCGGTTCTCCACCAGCTCGGGCAGAATGGCCGAGAGGTCGGCCATGTTCAGGGTGCCGGCCGAGAAGTAGAGGAAGCCCACCCCCAGCAGATAGAAGCCTCCGCCTGCGGCTCCGATGAGGAGGTAGCGGACGGTGGCGAAGGGACCGCCCCGATCCCCGATGGCCAGGAGCGCGTAGGCCGCCAGGGCGGCGATCTCCAGGAAGACGTACAGGTTGAAGACGTCGCCGGTGAGGGCCATCCCCGAGAGGCCCGCCAGGAGCAGCGCCATGGAGGGGTAGGCGAAGGTGGCCTTCCCCGGCGACTCGAAGCGGATGGACCGGGGGGCGTAGAAGATGACCACCACACCGATGAAGGTGATGAGCGTGGTCATGTACGCCGCCAGGTGATCCAGGACGAACTCGATCCCGATGGGGGGGATCCAGCCGCCCATGGCGTAGCGGATGGACTGGCCGGTGCTCACCACCTCCCACATGCCCAGCAGCGCCGCCCCGAACGAGACGACGATCCCCGCGGCCGCCACGGCGTGGCCCGCCCGCTGGCTGCGCAGCCCCGCCAGGAGGCTGAGGAGGGCGGCGAGGAGGAGTGAGGTCGGGATCAGCGCGGGAATCTGGCTCACGCCGACTCCCGCATGCGCCGGATGATCACCTCTTCGTCAAGACTGCCGTAGCGTTTGTAGGTCAGGAGGATGAGCGACAGCGCCACCCCGGTGATGGCCACCCCCACCACGATGGCGGTGAGGACGATCACCTGGGGCAGGGGGTTCATGTAGGCGGTGGGCTCGGTGCCCAGCTCCTCGGCGTAGACGGGGATGGTGGCCCCCATCTTGTTGGCCCCCTGAATGAAGAAGAGGTAGATGGCCGTCTGGAAGATGGTCATCCCGATGACCTTCTTCAGGAGGTTCCGCTTCATCGTCATGCCGTAGAGCCCGATCCCCAGCAGCACGGCGATGAGGATGTACGGATAGCGTCCCGCGAAGAACTCGATGGTCACCGGATCCCTCCTGCGTTCCGGGGCGTGGACGTGGCGTTGGACATCAGTCGAAGCCTCCCGTGGCCAGGGCGTCGTAGATGGCCACCAGCGCTCCCCAGACCAGGAAGCCGATGAAGACCTCGGCGAAGAAGATCCCCCAGTAGCGGAGCTCCACCGCCTCCATGGGCGGGATGGCGTAACCGTACTCCAGGAAGTTTCCGCCGAAGAGCTGGGGCATGAAGCCCAGCAGGCAGAAGGCCAGCGCCCCGAAGGCGGCCAGGTAGAGGCCGGCGGCCCGGGGGAAGCGCTCGTAGGACTCCTCCCCCTGCGCCACCCGCAGGAGGATGATGGAGGCGGCCAACATGACCCCTCCCTGGAAGCCCCCGCCCGGGTCGTAGTGCCCGTGGGTCACCACGTAGAGGGCAAAGATCTGGATGAGGGGCACCACGCCCCGGGAGACCACGTCCAGGAAGACCGAGTCGTAGCGGCTGGTCATGGGTCGGCCCCTCCCGCGATCCGGCGGCGCTCGTCGGGGTCGTCCACCACGCCCTGGTCATCTCGTCGTCTCAGGAGGATCAGGAGGCAGGAGAGGGCCGCCGCCACCACCACCACGGCCTCGCCGAAGGTGTCGAAGCCCCGGTAGTCGGCCAGGACGGCGGTGACCATGTTGGGTGTCTTGGAATCCACCAGGGCGTTCTCGATGTAGTAGACCGAGACGTGGGTGGAGGCCGGCGACTGGGGGTCTCCCCGCAGGGGAAGGTCCCGGGTGGCCCACATGAGGAATCCGGCCACGAGGGCGATGAGGACGACTCCGGCCAGGCGCATCAGTCCTCCCCCTCCTTTCTGCCCACGAAGCGCAGGGTGACCAGGAGGAAGATCCCGGTGATGGCCGCCCCCAGCGCCGCCTCGGTGAGGGCCACGTCAGGCGCTCCCAGCTCGGCGAAGAGGAGGGCCATGAGAAAGCTGTAGCCGGTGAGGATGCCCACCGCCGCCAGGAGGTCGGAGACCTCCAGCGCCAGGACGGCGAACATGATCAGGACCAGCATGAGCCAGAGATCGATCTGCCAGGTCATGGGGA
>PWLA01000273.1 GCA_003559555.1 Gemmatimonadota bacterium
ACATGATGCCGGGTGTGGTATCGCCCGAGCCCAGGTGGGGTGGGGTGGTGACCAGGAGTGGGCGCCTGGAGCGATCGGGGGTCATGGTGGCGGTCCGCCCCCCTCAGGCGGCCACGGTCCGCTGCCGGCGGACCGCATCCTTGCTCAACCGGAAGAGCTGAGCCAGGGGAATGTTGGAAGGGCAGACGTACGCACAACACCCACAGAGCATGCAGTCGGCCAGGTGGGCCTCCTCCATCTCTTCCCAGCGACCGGCCCGGGCCAGGCTCGCCAGGAGTTGGGGGTTCAGAAAGAGGGGACAGGCGTCGAGGCAGCGGCCACAGCGGATGCATGGATAGGATTCGGGGACCCGCACCTCCGCCTCGGTCAGGACCACCACCCCGGTGGTTCCCTTCAGGAGCGGCGCGTCCAGATGGGCGACCGATCCCCCCATCATGGGGCCGCCGAAGACGATCTCCCGGGCATCCGGAGTCAGGCCGCCACAGTGCTCCAGCAGATCGCGCAGCTTCGTCCCCACCGGCACGATGAGGTTGGCCGGCGAACGGACCCCCCGTCCGGTCACGGTGACGATGCGTTCCACCAGGGGAAGCCCCGTCTCGAACACCTCGGCGATGGTGGCCACCGAGCTCACGTTCTGCACCAGGGTCCCCACGTGCATGGGAAGCTTGCCTCCGGGCACTTCTCGCCCCAGCAGCGACCGGATCAGCATCTTCTCGGCCCCCTGGGGATACTTGACGGTGAGGCCCACTACCGACACGTCGAGGTCAGGGGGCGCGGTCCGCCGGAGGGCCTCGATGGCGTCGGGCTTGTTCAGCTCCACCCCGATCACCGCCCGCTCGACCCCCAGTGCCCGCATCATGACCCGGAGGCCCAGGTGCACTCGCTCCGGGAACTCCACCATGGTCCGGTGGTCGGTGGTGAGGTAGGGTTCGCACTCCGAACCGTTCACCAGGACCGTATCCACAGGATGCTCCGGGGGTGGCGACAGTTTCACGTGGGTGGGAAAGGCGGCGCCTCCCAGCCCCACCACCCCGGCCCGGCGGATGGCCTCCACCAGCTCCGCCGGCGCCAGAGTCTCCCAGCGGGGAACAAGGCGGGGTCGGGGAAGTTGGGTGGAGAACCGGTCCACCCGGATGCGGATGGCTCGCTCCCAGCTCCCGTCGGGGTGGGGCCAGAAATCTACGTCGACCACGGTTCCTGCGGCCGAAGCGTGGATCGGCGACGAGACGAAGCCCTGGGGTTCGGCCACGAGGTCCCCCCGCTCCACCCGGTCTCCGCGCTCCACGATAGGCCGGGCCGGCTTCCCCGCATGCTGCCGGATGGGAAGCACGACCTCGTCCGGAAAGGGGAGCCGACGGGTGGGGAGGTCCGCGGTGAGCTCCTTCTGGTCCGGTGGGTGCACGCCGTGAGCGAAGCCTCCGCGGGTGAGCCCCCAGCGCTCAAGGAGGCGGCCGATCGCATTTCCCGCGTCCGGGTGCGCCATCAGTTGAACCGCTCCGCCCGCTTGATCCACTTGTCCAGATCCTTCTCAGTGGGATCCAGAGGCGTTCCCGGATGGATGATCTCCACGGTGCAACGCTCCGCGGCCTTCACCAGCTCTGCGAACGTACCGGCGTGGGGATCCTTGAGGTACGCCTGCTTGTTCTCGTCATAGGCGAACATCCGATCGTTGATCTTGATGCATTCGTCGCAGGTGGTGCACCGGGCCGTCTCGATGTACGGCTCCAGGGCCAGCTCCTCGTCCTCCTCCCCCTGCTCGGCCTGCTCCGCCGGGGGCTCGGCCACCGCGGCCGATGCGGAGGGGGCTGCGCCTTCGGTGCCGTTCTCACCGTCGCCTGCCTGGGGGCCGGAGGCCGGGGACGCTTCGCCCTCGGGCGGCGCCTCGACCGCGGCACCTCCGTTCTTCCTCCCGGCACCTCCGCCCCTGCTCCCGGCCCACCCTTCCATGGAGGCGGATTCCATGCGCGGCAGGTCCGGGGCGGACTCGGCTTCCTTCAGAAGGTCGGCCAGGGTCATCTTGCCATCGTCGGCACGGAGCAGCCCCTGGGCCATCCGCCGCGCCACCATGACTGGGTACTGTGCCCGGAGCTCGTCCATCTTCGCCTCGTGCTCCTCCTCGAGCTTGCGAGCCCGCTCGTCGAAGTCGGCCTCCAACTCCCGGGCCACCCCGCTTCGGACCCAGTCGGCCAGCTCCAGACCCGCCATCTGCCGCAGGAGGCCCCAGTGCTGCAGGCGCTCCTCGGCCAGGCCGACGATCTCCTCGGAGACCTTCATGCGCTCCAGTTCCTGCTCGTCCCCCAGGGTGTGGATGAAGGGGATTCGTCCCTCACGCTCGTCCGGGGAGAGGGCCACAAACTCGTGGAATGGCGCCAGGTCGTCGTCCCACTCCTCCTTCGGAATCGGCTCGAAGTGCCTCCTGAAACGGCCTTCCGTGGCCGCCCAGTCCGCGGTGGTGAGGGGGAGCTCCATCTCCTGGGACGTCCCCTCGTCGTCCACATACTCCAGCGTATAGCTCGGCCAGGGCTCGTCGGGAGAGGGATTCCCCTCCAAACTCAGGCGATCGGCCAGGGCGTTCCCGGCGTCGGGGTCGTAGGTGAGGTAGGGAAAGGCGCGGCTCTCCAGCGCCAGGCGCGCCGCCCGCATGGCCCCTTCGTCGGCGGTGCCATGCTCCACTGGGCAGGGCGTGTAGAGGTTGAAGAGCACGGGCCGCCTGCGCTGGAGTCCCTTCAGCACTCCTTCCAGGAGGTGGCTGGCCGATGCCTGGGAGGACTGGTGCACGTACACGCCCCGATGGGCAATCCCGATGAGGGAGAGCTCCTTGCGGACCTCTTCCTTGCCTCTCTGGGCCGCGCCGTAGGGGGCCATGTCCGACACCTGACCCGTGAAGCCGCTGGTGCAGGCCTGTCCGCCGGTGTTGGAGTAGACCTGGGTATCCAGGACGATCACCCGGATGGGTTTTCCGGAGGAGAGCAGACGGGAGAGATTCTGGAATCCGATGTCCAGCATGGCCCCGTCCCCACCGGTGGCCACGATGGGGGGACAGATCGCGAACTCGTCGTCGGTGAAGTCGCGCCAGTCCAGCGCGGCCAGCTCCGCATCGTGGACGTCCGGGTCATACTCGCCGTCCAGCTCGAGTTGGGCTCGGCGGACGTCCCAGAATCCGTCGGCCATCTTCCGCATGTGGCCTTCGAAGATGCCGATGGCCAGAGACGGAGCGTCCTGGAAGAGGTGGTTCACCCAGGGGAAGGGGTAAGGGTTGTACGTGTAGGTGCTACCCCAGACCGAGGAACAACCCGTGGCATTCGTCATTCCCAGGTGGGCCCGGCCCCGTCCGCCCGGTCCCTCGGAGTACCGCCACCGCAGGTCCTTGAGCCGACCCATGAGACGGCTGATGCGCTCCAGCCGCTGCTTCTTCTCAGAAGCCAGGGGAAGGGTGACCTCGCCTTCCTCCGCCCAGGCGTCCACCGCGTCCACGTTCGCCTCCGAAGAGAGAAGCTCCCGGGCCGTCCGGTCCAACTCGGCGATGAGCTCGTCCAGCCGCGCCACGTGCTCGGCCACCCGGGGTCCCATGACGGCATGGACAGCCGACGTGACCAGGTGCATTGCGGTCTTCTCGCCACAGCCCATGCAGGCCCCATCGCCGCCCACCATGGAGAGGTAGTTCTCTCTCTTCAGGAGAAGGGAAGAGAGGACCCCGATCCCCTCATCCATGCTGGCAATGTTCACGTACCGGTCATCGGTCTCCGGAAGGTGCTTCCAGAGCTCGAAGTTGCGGCGCAGCATGTCCACCATCTCGTCGGTCTGCGGGACGGTGACCAGGGCGTCCTCGGGACAGACCTCCACGCAGAGGTTGCAGCCCTTGCAGGTTTCCGGGTTGATCATGATGGAGAGAAGCCCCCCGGTGCCCTTCTCCTTGCCTTCCGGTCCATCGAAGAAGGGCGCGGTCTTGGCCAGGGGGTAGTCGGCCACCGCGGCGTAGACCCGAGCGAACTCGGAATCCAACCCAGTTCGTCGCTCCGGGTCCCACTTCAACTTGTCCGCCACGCTCTCGTACGCCTGAGAGAGGGCTTCTCCGAACGTATGGAACGGAACGCCCTTGAGAACCTTGCGAACCTCACCGGCCAGGGGTCGAGCGATCTGACGGATCCGGTCCAGGGGGCGGCCGTTGGAGGCTGCGGTGATGGTGGCCTCCAGGACGTCCTCCACTGAGTTCACCAGCGCCGGAATGGCTGAATCGGGGCACTGGACCCAGCAGTGGGAGCAACCGGTGCACTTCTCGGCGATGAAGTCGGGCACCTCCAGGCGGACGCCGGTCATGTCCCGCACGGCCCCGGTGGCCGCGGGCATGGCGCTGACCGCGCTGAAGGGGTCGGCCAGTGGGTCCTGGCCCACCTTGCAGAGACTGCAGACCTGCTCCCAGAACTGGCCGGGATTCGCCACACCCGCACCGGCCTCCGGCACGTCCATCAGGTCGGGGATCTGGGGGACCTCGCCGGCGTCGTCCTCCTGGTGGTTGTCCTCCGACGGGACCTCCACGGACAGGAGCTCCTGGAAGCCCCGGCGGATCACCCGGAGATTGTCCTCCACCACCCGGTCCCCGAGATGACCGAATTTGGCTGCGAGCTGCGTGCGGATCCCGTCGAAGAGACGCTCCTCGTCGAGCCCCTCCCGTTCCATCAGGGGAGAGGCGGCAAAGAAGGCACCCATGAAGGCGGCTCCCTGCATGCGGTAGCGGAGTCCCGGATTCGAAGACTCCTCCTGGGCGATCCGGAATCCGTCGACGGTGTAGATCTTCAGCTCCCGCTCCCGGATGTCGGCCCGGGCGATGGCGGGGAGACTCGCCCACAGCGCCTCGGGCTCCTGATCGCTCTGGATCACGAAGGCGCCACCGGGCTGGAGCCCGGCAAGGGGATCCGAGTGGCGGAAGACGTTTGGGTCCGGCGAGAGGACCACATTCACACGTTTCAGTTCGCCGTTGGTGCGGATGGGAGACCGGGCCAGCGTCAGGAAGAAGGCGGTGGGCTGACCCTTCTTTTCCGAACCGTACCGGGGATTCGCCTTCACGTGCATGTCCAACAGGTCGAAGGCGGTCAGGGCCAGATTCTTCCCCATCGTCATGGCACCCCAGCCCCCGATGGAGTGGATGCGGATGGAGAGGGCGTCGGCGGGCATGACGTCCACTTCTTCTGCCCGGGGAAGGGAAAGGCGTCCCAGGTGAGGGTAGGCTCCGGCCAATCCCTCCTGCCAGATCTGGAGCTTCGGAAGCCGCGTGCCGGGACGCAGGAAGTCGATTCCCAGGTAATAGCGCCTTCGTCCGTGTCCCCCTTCCTCCATGTTCTGGACGGCAGCCACCAGGTCGCCGGGCTGAAGGTCCCGGCTTCCCAGTCCGAACGTGGCGGAGTAGAGGTCGGGCACCTGCGCCTGTTCCAGTTCGGGGACTCCCGCGTGAGGGAGGTCGGGGTCACCCACCACCGGCAGATCGACGGAGGAGCGGCGCCGTGGCCGGCCTCCTCCGCCATCTCTACGGGCCCGAGCCCGGCCGTTCTCCAGCGCCTGCGCCAGAGCAGACCGAATCTCCCGAAGAAGTGGGGGGTCGCTGGCCAGGGGCTGATCCAACCGCTCCAGGACCGTGACCCCGCGTTTTCCCGCGAGCATCTCCGCCATGAGGGCCGTCGGGAAGGGCCGGAACATCGTCACGTTCACGACCCCGACCTTCATGCCCTGGACATCTCTCAGGTAGTCGCAGACGGCCTCGGCGTCCGACACCACCGATCCCTGGGCCACCAGCAGGTATACGGCGTCTTCGTGCCGGTAGCCCTGGAGGGGCGCATACCGTCGCCCGGTCAGCTCCCGGTACTCGGTGAAGGCCCGCTTGGCCAGCTCGGGAAGGTGGTCGAAGTAATATGGCCGCTGGGCCGCCACCCCCTGCATGTAACTCTCCTGATTCTGAACCACCCCCAGCATGGCCGGATAGTCCAGGTCGAAGAGCTCGGGAATCCGGCGGCGCTGCTCGCCAAACACCATCCGCTGCGCCGGCGTGGGAGATTCGATCCGGTCGGATGGGTCTCCCAGGAACTCCCGGATCAACTCCCGCTCGGGGAGACGAACCGACTCGATCACATGGCTCGTCAGGAATCCGTCCTGGGCGCAGATCCCCGGCGTGAGAGAGAGCTCGGCGATCCGATGGGCGATGAGGTTCAGGTCGGCGGCCTCCTGGGCGTTCTTCGCAAAGAGCTGGAAGAACCCCGTGTCGTCCACCGCATGGTAGTCGTCGTGGCCCGCGTGGATGTTGAGCGACTGCTTCGTGAGGGCCCGGCACGCCATGTTGAGCACGTAGGTGAGCCGCTTTCCCACGGCTGGGTAGAGGGACTCGTGCATGTACACGATCCCCTGCCCGCTGGAGAAGTTGGTGGCCCGGAGGCCCGTCATGCTCATCCCTGCGGTGACCGCGGCGGCGGCGTGTTCCCCTTCGGGCTCGAAGAAGAGGAGGCGTCGACCGAAGACGTTCGTCTCCCCCCTGGCCACGGCCACGGCCCACCCCTCTCCCATCTGAGTCGATGGCGTGATGGGATAGGCACCGGCAGCCTCACTGCCCGCCGTTTCCATGGCCACCACGGCCTCCGTGCCGTCCATCGCCTGGCGGATCCCTGGAAACCGGGGGGGAGAAGGCTCCTCGTCCGTCCCCCGGCGACCAAACCGGAGGCCCTTCGGAATCTCGATCATGAGACACTTCCCGTCATTCGGGGCTCGGTGGGGAACTGAATCCCCTCGAGCCAGACAATTGCGCCGGTGGGGCACCGTTCGGTGGCGGATGGTTCAGCCAGATCGATCTTTGAGTAGTCGATGACGGCCAGGCCGTGCTCCATCCGGATCAGCTCCGGGGCGCCGTCCTGGACGCATCGGGCGCACCCGTTGCAGGCCACGCTGCACATCTCCTCCGCCTCGTCCCCGTGAATGAGGTTCCGACACTGGACCAGGAGGGAGTGGTCGGTGGGCATGAGGGTGAAGAGCCCCTGGGGGCACGCCTCCACGCAGTCTCCGCATGCCGTGCACAGCTCCGGAATCACCACCGGCAGCCCGACCCGGCTCATGACGATTGCGTCGAAGGTGCACGCCACTTCGCAATCGTCCAGGCCGAAGCAGCCCCAGGGGCACCCCTTGCCTCCCTTCGCCACCACCGCGGCGGCGGCACAGGTGGAAAGACCTCGGTACTCGGCCTGCTGAGCGGCCACGTGGGACCCTCCTGCACAGAGCAGACGGGCCACCTGGTGGTTCGCCTCTCCCGCCTCGACTCCCAGGTAGTCGGCCACCGCCTCGATCTCGGGCTTCCCCATGGAGGTACAAGCCGCCGGCTGAACCCGTCCCTCCACCAGCGACTCGGCGAAGGCACGGCATCCCGGCTCCCCGCACGCGCCGCAGTTCGTGCCTGGCAGCATGGCGGTCACCTCGTCGAGCCGGGGGTCCTCCCAGACCCAGAAGGTCCGGTGAGCCAGGGCGATGAGGACGGCGAAGACGATGCCGATCCCTCCCAGGATCGCGGCGGATCCCAGCATGGCTCCGATCTCCATTGCTCGTTCTCCCTCAGCCTTCGGCGTCGTCGAGGTCGGCGCGGCTCAGCAGCCACGCGGCCAGACGCTCGGCGGGATCCGGGGCCGTCGGTGCCGAGGCCTCGCTTCCGGAGTCGGAGGAACCGAATGCCTCGTCCCCCGGCGCCGGAGATCCGGCCCGGTTCGTCCCGGCCGAAAAGGGTGCCTCCTGCCGGCGTCCCCAGCTCTCCAGGATCCGGAGGTCCTCCGCCTGTTGCGCCGGGCTGATCCCGCCCACCCACATCCTGGGCGGGCTCTCAGGCAACTCCTCCACGTCCAGGGCACCGCCGTCCTCAGGCTCGTAGACGAAGCGGGCCGCTTCCGGGGGCACCAGCGCCGACACCCCCGACCCCGAGAAGGACGCCAGCCCCTCCAGGGCCTCCGGCTCCATGGCCTGCACAACGAAGGTGTTGGGTCCCATGAGGCGGGCCAGGGGCGCCGGCGGGCAGGGGCCGCTGACCAGAAGCACGATCTTCTGGCCTCCGTCCAGGAACTGGGCCAGGCCGGAAACGGTGTCCAGGTCCCGCCCCTCCACCGTCACCACCAGGGGTGGTGCCAGGGTTCGCTCGAGCGAGCGCCACTCACGGAAGGGGAGTCGTCCAAGGAGCCGTTCGTCCCGCGCATCTGAATAGCTGCCCCCCCGGAGGAGGACCGCGGTGCGCACGGCTCCGTAGCTCCGCCCGCGCTCAGCCAGCGCCTCTTCCACCGTGTCCCGCAGGCCCACCTTGGAATCCACGTCCACGGCGGTTACGGGTGCGGCCTCCGCCAGGTCCCACTCCATGATCGCCACCGCCTCCTCGAGGCGCTTCAGATGACCCGGATCCACCCGTTTCTCGGGATCCAGGAGCGCGGTGAACTGGACCGGATCCAGGGGGCCCAGGGCGAACCCGCCCAGCTCCTGAGCCACGCGAGCGGTCCGGCCGTTTCCCGCGGATTCTAGAGTTCGGAGAACCACCCTCGCTTCTTCGGTGGCCGAGGAGAGGGCGGAGCGGTACTCCTGGCCAGCCGGGGCGAGGATTTGCCGGACGGCGTCCAGGCGTTCATCGGACCGGGGGGGCCGGGAAGAGGCGATGTGACGGTCGACGAAATCGGGGCGATTAGACGGCATGGCGGTCCAGCTCCTCGTTCAAGCGGCTGATCCGCTGAGCCACGGTGCGGCGGGGAGGCCGACTGATCTCCTGGTACTGCGGCCGGCTGGGATCGCGAAAGAAGCCCCCCAGCCGCACCGTGCCCTGGTCCTCCGCCAGACTCCTGGCCCGAGCCAGGTCCCCCGGGTCGTGCAGCGTTCGCGTCGGGTAGATCTTCTCGAGCGAAGGGAGGTTCACACCGTCGTCATGGACCAGAAGTTCCGTGCTCGCCGGGTCCTTCAGGAGCCCTTCGTAGAGGTGAGGCGTGAACTCGGGACAGCGCTGCAGGATCCGGATGAAGGAGAAGCCGGGGTGCCGATGGGCCGCCGCGAGCGTGGCCTCCAGGTGCGCTGGGATCCATTCGGCGGTCTGGGCCACGAAGGATGCGTTGGTCACGCCCAGGGACACGGTCAGCGGATTCAGGCTGGGGAGGATGCTCCCCCTGGGGTGCGTGTTGCTCCGATGCCCCTCGGGAGTCGTCGGAGACGTCTGATTCTTGGTCAGACCGTAGATTGCGTTGTCCAGGAGGAGCGCCGTCATGTTCACGTTGTAGCGCAGTGCATGGATCCAGTGACCGGCCCCGATGGAGCAGCAGTCCCCGTCGCCCATGACCACGAACACGTCCAGCTCCGGGCGGCTCAGCTTGACCCCGGTGGCCACCGGGAGAGCGCGTCCGTGCAGCCCGTGGAATCCGTACGTCTTCATGTAGTGGGGAAAGCGACTGGAGCAGCCGATGCCCGAGACGAAGACCGTCTTCTCGGGCGCAAGCTGTTCGGTGCGAAGGAGCCGCTGGGCGGCCGCCAGCACCGCATGGTCGCCGCACCCCGAACACCACCGGGCCAGGGCGCCTTCGTAATCCTCGATCTGGAATTCGCGCTCTTCGTCCAGGATCCCGGCGAAGAGAGGACAGGCGACATGGCTCATGTTCCTTCTCCCTTTTTCAGCCGCCCGCGGATTCCGTCCAGGATGTCGGCGGGGCGGAGTGGCTCGCCGTAGACCCGGGTCCAGCAGTCCACGTCCACGAGCGTTTGAGCCCGCAGGAGCCAGGCGAGCTGACCCCGTCGGCGGTTCTCTTCGTCGATGTACGGGGCGTCCAGGTCGTCGCTGTAGTTGATCTCCACCGTCATCACCCGATCAAAACGACCGAACAGCTCCCCGAGTCCGGGCTGGAGTGGAGACAGGAAGGTGAGGTGGGTGGAGGAGACCTGGAGTCCTTTCTCCCTGGCACGATCCACTGCTTCCTCGATGGCACCCTTCGTACTTCCCCAGCCCACCACCAGGAGATCTCCCTCCTCGTCGCCGTACAGGGAAGGCGGCCGTAGCGTCTTCTGGAACACGGCCAGCTTACGGCTCCGCATGGCGCAGCTCTGTTGGTGGATCGCGGCGGCGTAGGCCACCCGGCTGTGCTCGTCATGGCTGAGGCCGGTGACGGTGTGCATCCCTCCGGCCCTGCCCGGGACGATCCGTTCGGAGAGTCCCGTCTCCTCGTTCCAGTCGTACGGGAGGGCGCCTTCGGGCACGGGCGAGAGGTCCGGTGCGGCTCCGAACCACTCCTCCTGGGGATCGGGACGGGGGAAGGGTTGGACGCCCGTGGCCAGGTTCGCATCGGAGAGGATGATCACCAGGCAACGGAGCGCTTCGGCGATACGCCGGGCCGCCACAACGGAGTGGAAGCACTCCTCGATGGTGGCGGGGGCCAGAACCACCTTGGGTGCGTCGCCGGGCTGACCGAAGATGGCCGCCAGGAGATCGGACTGCTCCACCTTCGTCGGGAGTCCGGTGCTGGGGCCGCCTCGCTGAACGTCGATGAGGACCATGGGGATTTCGGCCATGACCGCAAGCCCGAGAAACTCCGTCTTGAGCGCCACCCCCGGACCCGAAGTCACCGTGAAGGCCACCTTGCCCGCATACGAGGCTCCGACGGCGACCCCCGCCGCGGCGATCTCGTCTTCCGCCTGGTGGACTCTCCCCCCGAAGCTCTCGAAGATCTCGGCCAGGTAGTGGGAGACCGAGGTGGCCGGGGTGATCGGGTACATGGAGCAGAGCTCCATCCCCGAGGCCGCGGCGCCAAGAGCCAGCGCCTGGTTTCCGTTCATCACCACTGTGGCCTCATCTCCGGGGGCTGCCGGCACATGGATCCGGAAGTCCAATTCCTCGTCGGCCCACGCGTACCCCAGGTCCAGGAGCTCCACGTTCCGGTCATAGACCTCCTGAGACTTCTTCCTGAACGCGTGAGCAATCTGAGCCCGAACCAGCTCCAGGTCGCGCTGGTAGATCCAGGCCAGAATCCCGAGCGCAAACATGTTCTTCCCGCGCCGGGTCTCCTCCACCACGGTCAGGCAGCGCTCCTCCATGGGAACAGGAATGATCCGATAGGACGCCTCCCGGGTGAGTTCCTCCATGGCCTCGGCCCATTGCGTGCGGATCGCCTCATCGGGATGGTCCTTCCACATGTCCTCCACGAGCACGATGGCATCCGGCGCCAGTGCATCCAGGCGGTGGCGGCGCAGGAGAACCTGCTCGTTGAAGGCTACGACAAGATTCGCGGCGTCACCCCAGTTGGTTACCGGACCCGAGCCGATCCGGACGCGGTTTCCGCTGGCACCATCTGGCAGGCGAGGAGGAGGCTGGATCTCGGCGGGTATGATCTCCACGGTCCAGACCCCATTGCCCATCTTGGCGGAGAGTGCCCCAAAGATCTGGGCGCATTTCTGTGCGCCTTCACCCGGATCGGATACGATCTCGACGGTGTGCTCCCGTACGCTCCGGACGGCCGGACCCGCTTCGGGTCCAGCAACTGCCACCGTCCCTTCCGGTCCTGCCGTGGCTTCACTCGCCATTCTCACAACCCTCCGTCCGGGTCATCTTGGCCTCTCGAGTCATGCAGGGACTGTGCCCTGGCCCTCCACCACCGCCTCCCTGCCCGTGGCACCGGCTGCCTGCGTCGCCTCCCCGCAACCGTTCGCCGCGTAATCGCATTGGATCCATCCGGAGAAATGCCCTCCCAGCGGGCCAGTTCGTCCCACTCCGGGACCGCAACAGGGGACAAGATCGCCCCTCGGTGCGGGCCAGCGGCACAAAGGCGAAGCTCCTTCCGGCCGTCCCCTCGACAGCACGGGGACCGGATAGTAGTATAGTTTAGTACCAACAACTCGTAAATACTCCCCCCGAAATGAGTCTGGTACCGCTCTTGCCAAGTTGATCACCGCCCCGCGAACTCACCCGTGCGCCCATGGCGAGGAGGAACCGATGGAGATCGAACGCCCCTACTGTCCCGTCTGCAAACGGGAAGTGTCCGTAGCCACGACCACTGCTCCCCTCAATAGCGGCGGCCATGCCCCGATTCCAGATGAACCGCGCCGCATCTGCCTGGACTTCGGGGATGCCTGCGATCCCCGGCCGGGTGGTGTCGGGGCCCTTCGACATCCAGGAGCGGAGTGCGCCCTCTTCCACATCCCGGCGATCGTCATGGGCGTGTCGAGGGCCCGCACCGGGCTAACCCCGGAGCCCCGTGTGGAAGTCCAAGTATACTGTGAAGGCTGCGAGGAAAAGACCGTCCAGGAACGGGTGGGTACGGCCTTCGCCTTCTGCCGGCTCTGCAGAAGCACCAATCTCGTTGGCTCGAAGAAAAGGAGGACCGAATGAACAAGTTCAGGACGTACCTGGCCTACTGTGCCGGGCGAGACCAGAAGGTCCAGGTGATCAGGCGGTCCGAGCTTCCGCCGGAATTCGGGGGCATCCCCTCCGTGGCCGGTGACTCCGACGTGATCTGTCTCGACTACGGAAACAAGTGCACCGGCGCCATCTGTCCACTCTTCGATGTCCCTACCGGGGAGATGAGGCGTCGCCTGATCCAGGCCGGTCTCATGGGGTGTTCGTGTGCTTCGCCGCCAGAGCCTCGGCCATCTGCTCCAGCGTAGTCTCCTCGAGGTACCTCTTGATCTCTTCCCGGATCGGCTTCCAGGTGTCATGAAGGGGACACGGAACCTCGTCGGAGCACCGCCCCAACCCAACCGCGCACTCCTCCAGCTCCGCGGTGCCGTCCACGATGGCCTTGATGTCGTGCAGCGACACCTCGCCGGGTGGAGCACTGAGGGCGTAGCCGCCGGTCGGTCCACGTGCAGACTCCAGCAGGCCCGCGGCTACCAGCCGCTGAAGCACACTGGCGAGAAAGGGAGAGGGGATGTCCTCTTCCTCCGAAATCTGCCGGAGCTTCACGAACCCCCCATCTCCTCGGAGCGCAATATGGGTCACCGCTCGGATCGCGTACTCACATGCGGCGGAGTAGAGCATCCAGATTTCCCTTTTTTCAATGGTCAACTCTGAAACCAACGTCAGGGTGAAGTCTGGCGGGACCGGCGGGCAAGGTCAACGGTGAAATCGCAGCGCTACGGCGAAGCCAGGGGTGACGACCTCCGTTGCCGCACGGATGGGCCAGAATCTGCTTCGGTGGAACCGCCTCGCAGGAGAAGCCGACCGGTCGTGGAAGGGAGCTTCCGTTCCCGGCCCCCCGGGCGTCGTGGCGGCCGTGGCGTGGGACACCCCGGAGATGGCGCCGGATCCGCCTTCGCCCCTCCCCACCTCCTGGGCCTCCCGCTCCCGGGACGCCGGCCAATGGGGCTCCAGGAGTCGCAGATGAGCCGGAGTGAACTCCCGCCACTCCTCAACGGCCAGCAAGCTCTCCGAGCGGAGAGTTTTCGGCACCGTGTCGCCATGGTGGAAGGGGGCCGGTCCGTCACCTTCGGCGAGTTGGGGGAGAGGGTGGATCAGCTCGCCGCAGGCCTCGGGGGCCGCGCAATCGGAGCCGGCGCCATGGTGGGCCTTCACATGGAACGCTCCATCGACTGGGTGGCGTGCTCCCTCGCCATCCGCAGGGTGGGCGGCGCGGTGGTGCCCCTTCCCCCATCCGACCCGAAGGGACGACTGAAGGAGATCCTCCACTTCGCCGATCTCGCCGCCGTCGTTGGCGCCGACAAGTCCCCCATCGACCCTGGGAGTCCAGGCCGGCACCTATCGGTCCAGGAGTTGCTGGTCGCCACGTCATCCCCGTCCCGCCACCCCACCAGGATCCCGACACGCCGGCCTTCGTGCTCTGCTCTTCAGGGTCCACAGGACAACCGAAGATGATCGTCCGGAGCCACCGGTCCTTCCTCCATCGATTGAGGTGGACCTGGCGCAGAGGAGACGTTCGAACCCAGGGAGGTGGAAGCGGCCCTGCTCTCCCTCACCCCGGAGGCCGGACCCGGAGTGCGCGAGGCTGCAGCGGTCCCCGTGGAGACCTCCGAAGGAGGCCAGGCCCTTCACGCCTTCGTGGTTCCCGCCTCCGTTGAGACGCAGGACCTCTACGGGACGCTCCGGGCCCGTTTGCCCGAATACATGATCCCGTCCCGCATCGTCGGCCTCGACACGCTTCCCCGGACCGTCAGGGGCAAGGTGGATCGACACCGCCTCAGCATGAGTCCTCGGGTCGCCTCCCCCCTTCCCGACTCCGTCCAGGACTTCGGCTCCCTCACCGGCTCGGAACGGCGAGTTGCGAAGATCTGGGAAGAGCTGTTGGGCCCCAGCACCTCGTCCCCGGAAGCCAGCTTCTTCGAGGTTGGAGGGACCTCGCGCTCCGCCTTCACCCTGGTGCATCGAGTCCGGGAGGGCATGGCGCTGGATCGGGAGGTCCTCGACGTGGAGACGGTCTACCGGGCGCCAATCGTCCGGGAGCTGGCCACCCACATCGACCGGGTTCGCAGCGGTGGCACCCTGGTCGCCCTCCGCCGGGGGAGGGACTCGACGCTCCCGCTCGTCTTCTTCGTGGCCCCTGCCGGCGGAACCCTGGGGTCGTATGGGAAGCTGACTCGAGCCCTGGCAACCTCCCGGGAGCTCATCGGCATCCGCGACCCCTTCTCCTGGGGAGGCCGGGATCCCACCATGGGCTTCGACGAGTGGGTCGAGACATTCCCATCATCTTCGGGCGAGAAAGCCCCGGGGTTGATGGAGCGAGCCGTCCGGAACCCGTTCCATCTCCTCTCGCTGTCGGCCCTCATGGAGCTGTACACCGGCCTGCCCCCTGCCCTGGAGCCGTAGGAGCTGGACGAGCACGTGGGGTTAGGCACGCCTCACGCCTGCATATCGGTCACGTCGTGCCATCCCCATCGGGGATGGCACGACGAAGCGGCGGGCGCCCTGACGCTCAAAGCCCCAGGGAGAGGGTGCGTGAGTACTTGACCAGGAGGGTGCGTTGGTCAGTCCGGGGCCGGACCGGGTCGTAGTCGAAGCGGTTTGCGTTCATCCCCTCGTTCCATACGATGTACAGATCGTCACCTTCGCGGGGATTGTACCGGAACCGGACGTTCGCCACCACCAGGTCGAGGGTACTGTTGTACTGGACGAAGGCCACAGCGGAGACTTCCGTCGAGAGCATCACCTCGGTCCGGAGGCGACCCACGTGCGCAGTGAACCGGTCTTCGCGTTCCCCGAACAGGACTCGATCCAGCCGATAGCTCGCCGAGAGGCCCAGGTGCCGGTTCGGCGTCCACGAGGGGGAGAGCTGGAGCGACGTGCGCCGGCCGTCGAAGAATTCCCCGCCCTCCAGGCGGACGGTGGCCTGCACGAGGTCGCCGGGTGGCGCCGTATACTGAAGCACCCCTTCGGAGAAGCGATACCGTCCCTCGGGCACCTCCACGCCGCCGGGCAGGGCGAATGCCTGGGCCAGATCTTCGTGGCGGTACCGGGCGATCCCCATCACCTGGTGCCCGCTTCGGGTTTCGACGATGGCCGAAGGCTCGATCGACCCGGTCTCCAGGGTGCTGTCCTGGTTCCGTCGGAAGGCCGACGTGGTGAGCCCCACGCCGTAACGGAGCACCGACGCGTCATCCCCCGGCGACCAGCCGTACCCGAGGCGCACCTCGCCCCGGGTGTACCCACGCCGTTGGAGAAAGCCGAGCCCGGGTTCGAAGCCTTCACCCACCCGGGACAGGTCCACGTCGTACATCGGACCGTAGATGTCACGCCGTTCCCAGCGGGCCCGCAGGAGCGTGCGCCCAGGCAGATCGATGTCGGCCGCACCTGCGGCATCCGACTCGGTGTCATCGAAGCTCTGGGCCCAGTTCAGAATGAGGTAGTCCTGGTCGAAGAGTCGCAGGCGGGCATCGCCCCCGTAGACCACGTTGTAGCTCCCGTCGGTCCCGATCCGGCTGGTGAGGACGGCCCCGGCATAAGAGCTCTCGTTCAGGACCCGGCGGCGGGCGCGCACCACCCCCTTGTTCTCCGAGGGCAGGAACTCCGACTCCGCCGTGTGCATGTTCAGGGCTCCCAGGTCCCAGTCGCCCACGCGACCCACGATCCTTCCACCACCGTAGATCCGGACCAGCCGGCCGTCGGCCAGCCCCACCCGGCGGGAGTGAAAGAGTCGCTCGTTTCCGCCCAGGGGAAACTCGAAGACCGCGGCCCTCTCCTGGAAGAAGCGTCGCTTCTCCGGAAAGAAGAGCGAGAAGCGGTCCAGGTTCACCTGCTGGTCGTCGGCCTCCACCTGGGCGAAATCAGTGTTGACGCTCAGGTCCAGGGAAAAGCTGGGCCCGAGTCCGTAGTGCACATCCAGCCCGGCTTCCCGGACCTGCTCCTCCGCACGCACGTACTCTGGAGCTTCGGCCGCCAGAGAATGGGTGTGTCCGATCCCGCCCAGCACATACGGTGTCACGTGGACGGCTCGCCGCTCCTGGACTTCCTCCAGAATGGTCGGCCGCATTTGCGACGCCTTCAGAAAGCTGAGCCCTCCCCACTGCGGCGAGATGGGCGGGTGGGTCACTCGTTCGTTCTTCCGTGCGATATTTCGCCAGACAGAAAGGCCCATGACCACGCGGCCCTCCTCGTCGGTCTGGAACGCCAGGCTGGAGAAGGGGATTCTGATCTCTGCCGACCAGCCGCCATCGAACCTGGCCGCCTCAGCATCCCAGAAGGTATTCCAGTCGAAGTTGGGTGGGCCGGTGGCGTCGTCCGCAACCACGGCATCGGTGCGGATCCCCGCCGGAGTGGTTCCGAAGATCAGGGTCGTCTCACCATCGTTCAGGGTGTCCAGGTTGAGGACACACCAATCGTTGATGAAGCGCCCATCGTTGCGTCTCAGAGACGGCGCCCGAATCCCGGCTGGGTCCGAGTCGTACGCGCGGCAGCCAAAGTAGAGGTACTCGCCGTCATGACCCACCAGGAACTCAGTGCGCTCTGAAGGCTCGGCACCGAAGACCGGCACGTGCATGACGGGTTCAGGGCGGACTGCCTGGTCCCAGGCCGGGTCGTCCAGCCGGCCGTCCAGGACCATCAACCCATCGATTTTAGGGATCAAGAGGGGGCCCGTGGCCTCGAGGTCCGGATGGACGTCCTGCGCCACCGCGCCGCGGGGTACCAGCAGGCTCAGGGCAAGCAGGACCGGAAGCAGGCCCCCGAAAAGGTGGGCACGGGCGGCTGGAGCTGGCCTGGAAAACCGATGGACCATGGTCTACCCGAAACAGAGAGTGCGGTACCTGGGCACGAAATCCAAAGTTGGGTATCCCGGGGGCCGGGGGCAAACCCCGCGCACACGTCGATTCGCCAGAAGGTCTTTCGCCACTGCTTGCCCGGCAGAGGTGACGCTCCTACTTTGCGGCTGCATACTCCCTGACCATCCCTTTCCGTACTCGACTCGTTCTTCATTCTTCGGGCACGATTCGGACGCACCGGGAGCACCCAAATCCAGAACTGAAGACATCATCCGGAAGGTGTACGGGATCTACTTGGAAGACGTGACCGAAGTGCAACGGTGGCCCATGAGCAGCCGGGGATGTTGACGTACACCGAGCGCTCCCCGTTCCGTGTCCTGGCCCTCCTCGCCCTCGCCGGGACCATCTGGGTTTCCCTCTCGCACATCCTCTTTTCCGTCGTGCTTGGCCTTCCGCCCTGGGGTGTTCTGGCCCTGGGATTCCTTCTCCTTCTTCCTTTGGTCCTCCTGCTGTTCAGGCGTGTGGATCGGGAGCGGCGCCAGGTCGCTCGAGTCGCTGAGGATGTTCGCGCTCGCCTCGACCTGCTCCTGAGACATCTTCCGGTGGCCCTCTGGACCGTGGACCGGGATCTTCGTTTCACCTCTGTTCAAGGTCGCGGGCTGGCCCGGCTCGGAGTCGATGAAGAGGATCTCCTGGGCAGCACCGCCCAGGAACTCTTTGGACAATCGGACGACGCTCGCCCGCTCCAGGCCTATCAGGAAGCCCTGAACGAGAACCGTTCCACCAGCTTCGAGGTCAGGTGGAACGAGCGGACCTGGAAGGTCCGGCTGGAGCCCATCTGGGAGGAGAACCAGGTGTCGGCGTTGCTAGGCGTCGCCATGGACGTCACCGACGAGGAAGCGGCCCGGCGCCGGGTGGAGGAACAGCGTGCGCACCTCCGGCAACTCTTCGAGGAGGCCCCCGAAGGAATCGTCCTGGTCAACGACCGGGACGTGATTCTGGATGTGAACTCCGAGTTCCAGCGGATGTTCGGGTACACCCGCGCGGAGGCCCTGGAGCGACCCGTGAACGATCTCATCGTGCCGGAAGGCCGGTTCGCCGAGGCCGAGACCCTGACGCGCCGGGTGGTGGGCGGCGAGAAGGTGGAAGCCGAGGCGGTTCGCCGCCGCAAGGACGGCACGCTCCTGGATGTCTCCATCCTGGCCACGCCGGTGGACCTGGGAGACGAGCGCCGAGTCTACGGGATCTACCGCGACGTCACCCAGCAGAAAGCCACCGAGCTCCAGCTCCTCCACTCGCAGCGGCTGGAGGCGGTGGGCCAGCTCGCCGGGGGGGTTGCCCACGACTTCAACAACATCCTCACCGTCATCCTGGGCCAGGTCCACTCCCTGTTGCACGAGGTTCAAGCCGAGCAGCTGCGCCAGGACCTGCTCCAGATCGACGCCGCCGCCAGTCGGGCACGTAACCTGACCCGACAGCTCCTCACCTTCAGCCGCCGGGACGTGGTGACCCTGGAGGAAGTGGACCTGGACGAGTTCATCGATGAGACCAGGGACTTCCTGCAGAGGACCATTGGCGAGCAGGTGGAGCTGGTCACCGAGCTCGCCGGAGATCTCCCGGCCATCCGGGCCGACCCGAGCCAGCTCCAGCAGGTGATCATGAACCTCCTCATCAATGCCCGTGACGCCATGCCCGAGGGGGGACGGGTGGCGGTCCGGACCAGGGCGCTGCGTCGGGCGGGCGGCGAGGCGGGCTGGACGAACGACGACCCGGCCGCGCCTGAAACCATACTGCTGGAGGTGGAGGACTCGGGGCACGGGATGAACGACGAGGAGGCCGCCCGCATCTTTGAGCCGTTCTTCACCACCAAGCCCCAGGGCACCGGACTGGGAATGAGCACCGTCTACGGGATCGTGGAGCGGATCGGCGGCCACATCGAGGTGGAGACGGCCGAGGGGGAGGGCACCATCTTTCGAATCCGGTTGCCCGCCATGACTCCGGAAACCGATGATCAGACCGAAGTGGATCTCCGGGGGCGAACCGAGGCGGGTACGACCGCCCGCTCGGCCAAGCGCGGGATCATCCTCCTGGCAGATGACGACACTCCCGTCATGGAGATCGCCCGGACCATCCTGGAGGACCGGGGCTACCGGGTCGTCTGCGCCGACTCGGGATCCTCCGCGCTGGGACTGGCGCTGAACATGGACCAGGCCCCGAATCTCCTTCTCACGAATCTGGTCCTTCCCGGGATGACCGGAGAGGCGTTGGCGGAAAGGATTCAGGCCCGGTGGCCCGGACTGCCGACCCTGTTCATGACCGGCTACACCGAGGGACAGTGGACCCGGGAGTTCGCAATGCGGCCCGAGCGAACCCACGAAATCCTCCAGAAGCCCTTCGATCCAAACACCCTGGTGCGGCGAGTCCGGGAAGTCCTCTCCCGGGGGTAGCGTCGGCCAGGACCACACGCCCCGGCTCCGACGCCGACCCACGCGTCGAGTCTCAGTGTCCCCCCTCGCCTTCCGCTCCCTCCGGAGGGAAGAGGCGTGCAAGGTCGTCGCTCAACTGACCATCGACCATGTACGAGAGCAGGGCAGTCACAGCTTCGGCCTGTCCCACGGAGGTGAAGCTGAGAGAGTAGAGGACGTCTCCTTCCATCTCCTCGTCGTCGGTGAGCCGGACGGCCGTGAGGCTCACATCGTCGCCGGACATGAGTCGAGCCAGAACCTCGTCGGGTGCCGCGAAAACCCCCTGGATGGGGCCATCGGCGTCGGCCACGGCGGACCAGAAGACCTGGCTCGGCGGATCGGAGAGGTCATCGAAGTGGAGGAGATAGTGGGATTCGTCGGCCAGCGGCCGGTCGATGTCCAGGTTCACCACCACCGCCGGAGCCATCACGAACCTGGGGTTGTCCCACTCGAAGCCCATGGCCTCCAGATGGGCGTCGAATTCGGCGGCCTCCTCGGCGCTCACCGATCCTCGCTCCAGCAGGATGGGCTCCACGCCCAGGGCCAGACGCACGTTCCCCCGCCGGGCGACGGTCCCAGTGCTCGCGCCGCCAAGTCCGCCATCGGGCCGGGGGCCGATCCCTGCCGGGCTGGTCCAGGGACGGAGTTGCTCCACATCCCAGAGGTCCTCCGGGGAATCCACGAAGCGGTATTCACCGTCCACATCGCCCTCTCTGGCCTCCTGGCAAACGGCGCTGGCGGCTCCGGCGTCACACGCCTCCACCACCGCGCTCCGAACCAGGATGGCTCCGTCGCAACTTCCCAGGGCAGCGAAGAAGTCTTCGTCCTCCCCCAGGATTTCGTCCGCCTCCTGGCTGATGGTCTGAAACGCCTCCTCCAGCTCATCCTCCAGCTCGGCACGAAGGCGACGACGCTCTTCCAGGAGCGCCTCGTCCTCGGACTCGACGTACTCTCGTGCCAGATCGCCATCGGCCTCGAACCACTCCCTCACCAGGCGATCCTCCCGGCGGGCGTCGTCGAAGGGGGCCACCCGCAGGGAGTCCTCCAGCGCCACCGCCTGGTAGAGCGCTTCGATCCGGTCCACTCGACGAGAGAGGGGCGCCAGCTCCTGGTTCAGCTCCTCCAGCCGACTCAGAACCGGCACACAGCTCCGGGACCGCTCCACTTCATCGGCCACCATGTTCGGGGGCGGCGCTCCCTGCGCCTCAACCTGGGGCGGGGCCCCGAGGGTCATCAGGATCGCAGCCACTGCCAGCGCACCGGCAGGCAACAGGGTCGAAACGGGCTTCCAGGGTCTCTCCACCACAGCACTCCAGGGTTCAGCGGGTCTTCAGCGGGTCTAAGCGCCCCACTTGGGATCGGGGGCTATACACCGGAGTCCCGCCGGAGGATCGCCCGGGGCAGCCCGATCGGAAAGGCCGACGCCGGTCTCACACGCCAGCGGCCCGAAATGCCTCGTCCACCACAGCCCGGGCCTCCTCCACGATCTGCTCGAGGTGCTTCGGACCGCGAAAGCTCTCGGCGTAGATCTTGTAGATGTCCTCCGTTCCCGAGGGCCGGGCGGCAAACCACCCATCGTCCGAAACCACCTTCAGCCCTCCGATGGAAGCGTCGTTTCCAGGCGCCCGGGTCAGCCGGTGGATGATGGGCGATCCGGCCAGCTCCCGGGCCGAAACCATCTCGGGCGATAGCGCCTTCAGCGCCGCCTTCTGCTGGACCGTAGCCGGAGCCTGCGTCCGGGTATAGACCGGACTCCCGTGACGAGCCTCCAAATCGGCGTAGTGCTCCCCGGGATCTCGACCCGTCCGGGCGGTGATCTCGGCGGCCAGCAGGGCCAGGAGAATCCCGTCCTTGTCGGTGGTCCACGGACTGCCGTCCTTCCGGAGGAAGGAGGCCCCGGCGCTCTCCTCTCCGGCAAAGGCAATGGAGCCCGTCAGGAAGCCCTCCACGAACCACTTGAAGCCCACCGGCACCTCCACCACCGGGCGTCCCAGCTCCCGGGCCACCCGATCGATCATGGAACTGGAGACCAGGGTCTTTCCCACTCCCAGGTGGTCCGGCCATCCCTCCCGATTTCGGAAAAGGTAGTCCACGCCCACAGAGAGGTAGTGGTTGGGATTCATGAGGCCGGCCTCCGGCGTGACGATCCCGTGCCGATCCACATCCGGATCATTTCCGAACGCGATATCGAAGCGATCCTTCAGCTCGATGAGCCGCGCCATGGCCCAGCGCGAGGAACAGTCCATACGCACCACGCCGTCCTGATCCAGGGGCATGAAGCCGAAAGTGGGATCGACCGTGGAGTTCACAACCTCCAGGTCCACCCCGTGCCGGTCTGCGATGGCCTCGAGAACGCGGATGCCGGCCCCACCCATGGGGTCGGCGCCGATCCGCAGCCCACTGCGGGCAATGGCCTCCATGTCCAGCACCTGGGCCAGGTCGTCCACGTAGGGGCGGACCAGCTCCTGTCGGTGCGTGGTCGAGGCCTGGAGCGCCCGCTTCAGAGGGATCCGTTGTACCTCCCGGAGTCCACCCTCCAGGATCCGGTTGGCTCGATCCTGGATGATGCGAGTCACCGACCCGTCGGCCGGCCCGCCACTGGGCGGATTGTACTTGAAGCCTCCGTCCTCGGGGGGGTTGTGGGAGGGGGTGACGATGACGCCATCGGCCCTTCCCCCGCGCTCCTCCCGGTTGTGGAGCAGGATACCGTGGGAGATCACCGGGGTGGGTGTGAAGCCCAGCTCCGCGTCCAGCACCACCTGGACCTCGTTTGCGGCAAAGACCTCCAGCGCGGTGTCCAGGGCGGGACCCGAGAGGGCGTGGGTATCCCGGCCCAGGTAGAGGGGACCGTCGATACCGACACTGGCCCGGTACTCCACCACCGCCTGGGCGATGGCCAGGATGTGATCTTCGTTGAAGCTCCCCGTCAGAGAAGAGCCCCGGTGCCCCGAGGTGCCGAAGGCCACCCTCTGGGCGGGATCGTCGGGATCGGGCCTGCGGTGGTTGTAGGCTTCGACGAGGGCGTCCAGGTCCACCCGGGCGTCCGCCGGCTGGGCCTTTCCGGCCAACGGGTGAATGGTCATGGGGTCCTGGTCAGGTGGCTCCACACCATACCGGACAGTTCCGCCATGGTGGCCGAGCCCACCGCCCTGTCCTGGTAGCCTTCGGTGAGGATCACGAGCAGGTAGGGATCTCGGTGGTGCGGTCGTACGATGGCGCCGTCGTGCAGGATCCCGGTAATGGATCCGGTCTTGTTCCCCACGCGGGTGCCGCGAGCTCGGGCCTCCGGGGGAATGCCGGCCGGGATCTCCCTGGTGAACTGCTGGCCTTCCAGGATCTCCATCATTTCTCGGCAGGCCTCCCGATCCGTCAACTCGCAGCTCGCGATAACCTCCAGGGTACGCAGGTAGCCGTACGCCGTGGTCCGGTTGCTCAGCCCCGCCTCGAAGGCCGGAATGTCGGACACACCCCGGAGGACTTCCATCCCTTCGGCTCCGATCCTGTGCATGGTCGCCTGAACCGAGTCGGGGGTGAGGTGCTCCAGCAAGATATTGGTCCCCAGGTTCGATGACACCTGGATCATCCCCTCGGCGATCCTCCGAGCGGGAAGCTCCCCTCCCAGGGCCGTCAGCAGGGCTTCATCCCGGTCGCTCTCCAGGATGAAGGGGGTCCCGTCGTAGATACTCCGGAACGTGTTGGTCACCAGCACGTTCTCCTCCACCGAACCGCCGGCTGCCTCGGTCTGCCGGTAGAGCTCAAGAAGCACGGGCACCTTCATGGTGGAGGCCGCGTGGTACCGGCGGTGGGCATCGATCTCGATCCGGGTCCCATCCTCCAGGTCCAGGAGAGCCAGGGAGATGTGGATGGTGTCGCCCTCCCGATGGATCCGGTCCTGGAGCCGGGCCTCCAGGTCCGCAGGGCCTTCTCCCGCGGAGAAGCCGCCAGGGGACGCCTCCAGGCTTGCACCCAGGGCTTCGGGACCGAGAGAGGATGGTGGGCTCGACCCACGTTCCAGCGGGGCGACTGCCGTGCCAGGCGTGGGCGAGCCAGCGCAGGCTGGAAGCAGGATCGCCAGAAGGAGGACGACCGAACGACGCAGGGCCGGACGACGCGCAAGAGGGGTCATGGGGTTTTCCGGCCGCCCACGATGGGCGGATTTCAGTTCGACGCCCACGGCTGCCTCCAACTTCAGGGACTCACCCTTCACGGAACTCTCTCCAGATACGCCTCCAGCTCCTCCAACCCCGAAATCTGGTCCAACGGACCTACCACCGCCACCACCAGGTCCGCAGGCCGCAGGTACCTGCGGGCCGCCTGGTTCACCTCCTCGAGGGTCAGACGCTGCAGCGCTTCGATCTGCGCCTCGTCACCGGCATAATAATTCAGGTAGCCCGGCGACTGGTAGAGATAGCGCCCGAGGAGGGCGTGCTGAGCCAACCTTTCGGCCGTGCGTTGTGGGGTCTCGTACGAGGCCGGGATAAGCCCCTGGATATACGAGGTCCGGGCCCCCTCGAACTCTTCCCGACTCACCCCCTCTTCTCGAATCCTCTGAATCTCGCCCACCGCCAGCCGGACCCCTTCGGCCAGCGTCTCGGGGTTTCCGCTGAAGCGCCACACGTACGGGAGCGCCATTCCCCGGCCTGGTTCCACTGAGCCGTAGACGGCCGAGGTGATGCCCGTCTCGGTGCGCAGCAGCTCCATCTTCCGTGAGACGAAGGCGCCTCCCGCCAGAATGTAGTTCATCACCTCGAGTGCGGCGTGGTCGTCGGGAAACCCCTCGATCCCCACATGCCCCAGCATGACGTGTCCCTGTCGGGCGGCCACCTCCTCTGTTACGAGTCCTGGAGGGGCGTCACGCATCACCGGCTCCTCAATGGCCCTCCGCTCGGGGTGGGGTCCTACCAGAGCCATCGCACCCTCGTTCAGAGCCGCCGCCACTGACTCCCGATCCAGCCGGCCGGAGGCGGTGTAGGCCACCTGCTCCGGTATGAAGTGACGGGCGTGGAACGCCAGGACGTCGGCCCGCTCGATGGAGCCCACCGAGGCCTCCGTGGCCCGACGCCCCAGCGGGTGGTCCTCCCCCAGAAGGGTGCGGTGAAAGAGGTGCGCCAGACGGGTACCGGCGTTGTCCATGACCCGCTCCGCGGCCACCGCAGCCCTGGCCCGCTCTCCCTCCACCAGGTCCTCCGGAAGCACAGGTCGGGTCACCAGGGCGCCCAGGAGGCGAGCCGCATCGGCGGCGGCCTCCGGAGGCGCCAGCATGTGGATCCAGGTTCGATTCCGATCCACCGAGACCGAGAGGGTCACCCCCAGCGCGTCCAGCCGGGCCTCGAAGGCCGCGGGCTCCAGCTCTCCGGCCCCGCCCCGCGCCAGCAGCGACGCCAGAAGGTCGGCAAGCCCTTCCTTTCCTGGCGGGTCATCCACCGTGCGGGCGTCCACCAGGGCGCCCAGTTGTACCATCGGGAGGAGATCATCCTCGACGACCATGAGCGGGCTGCCGTGGGCCAGGTCGATCCGGTGGTCCGCCGCTTCCGGCAGCGCCGGCGCCTCCAGGGGGAACTCCAGATCCCGCCAGTCGGCCACCGGAACAGGGTCTTCAAAGGCACTGGGGCGCCGTTCCGCGAGCCAGACCGGAGCGCTCCAGGGCTGCTCGGCCACGGCCAACGGGGAACCGGCCGGCCGTTGCTCCGGGCCGGTCGATTGGAAGTCTTTGGGCTTCAGATCCATACGGTCCGCCCGAGGCCCAGTACTCCGTCCCCGCCCCGGATCCTCCGTCGCCCACTCGTCCACCGCACCGCCCGGGAAGGCTCCCACGGCCCCGCGGCCGGAGGCCGGACCCTCCCGGGCGAAGATCCGGTTGCCGTGGGGCTCCGAGGGAAGCTCGTGCCGCCACTCCCACTCGTCATCCGCCAGCGCCGCCTCGTCCAGTGTCTCTTCGCTGCGGCGGAGCACTCCCACGGTACGCATATCGCGATGGAAATACCGATCCACGACTCGTGCCACATCCGCCACGCTGACCTGGCGCCACAAGTCCGGCTGACGGTTCAGGTACTCCCAGCCGTAGATCGATTCCATGGCCCCCACCTGCACTGCGCTTGGCCCCACCCGCTCCAGGCGACGTCCGAGATCCATGAGAAGGCGACCGGCAGCCGTCGCGAGGCGCTCCGGAGAAAGCTCGCCGGCGGCGAGGCGCTCCAGAACGGCGTCCATTCCTTCCTCCACGGCCTCGAGCTGTTCGTTGGAGCCGGCATCCGCCCGGAAGGTGAAGTGTGAGGGATACTTCGCGAGCCAGTCCGAGGCGTCCACCGACGTGGCCACACCTCGTTGGTCCATGAGCTCCTCCTGCAGAAGTCCGCCCCGGCCTCCCAGGATCTGGGCCAGAAGCTGGAACACCGGCGTGTCGTCATGTCCCACGGCGGGCATGGGCACATGAACCACCACGGAGGGACCCGCGGCGGCCTCCACCTCCAGGCGCTTCTCCCCCACCGGCTCGGGCTCTACGGTTCGGAGGCGGGGGCTCGGACGTCCCTCCCTCCAGCTTCCCCAGTACTCCTCCGCCAGCCGAAAGACCTCCTCCGCCTCCACGTCCCCCACCACCACGATGACGGTGTTCTGTGGAATGAAATAGCGGTGGAAGATCTCCCAGTGGTCCTCCCGGGTCGCCCGGGTGAGATCGCTGAACCAATGGGCCCAACCGTAGGGATGGGCGTCGTAGGTCATGGAGCGGAGCACCCGCTGGAAGGGTCCGTCCGGTCGGTTGTCCTGTCGCCGAATCTGGTCCACCACGACCTCGCGCTCGGGCTCGAAATACCGGAAGACCGGGTGCTCCACTCGACTCCGCTCCATCCACATGAACAGCTCGAGGCGTGTGGCCGGGAGGTCGATATCGAACTTCATCCAGTCGCGGCCAGTGGAGGCGGTGAGCCCGGTTCCCCCGGCGGGCTGGTAGGCCCAGTCGAAATCCGTGCCCCGGGCAAAGCGATGCTGCTGGTGAAACGCCTCCTCGAGCGCCGCCTCCAGGGAGTCGAGGCGGGGCGTACGACAGTCGACCTCCACCTCCGCAAACACTTCTCGCTGCACGAAGCAGTGGCGATTTCGGTTGCGCTCGTCGGTGATCTCCCGCTCGAGCACCTCCACCGCTTCAGCGAACGGGCGCTCGGCCTCCCAGTTGGAGGTTCCCACCTTCTCGGATCCCATGAAGAGGTAGTGCTCGAGCATATGGGTGAGCCCCACCGTGCCCGGCCGCTCGGCGGCCACATCCACCCGATAGAAGACGCGGGCACCGATCCGACCGGCGCTCGGCCGCTCCCAGACCAGAATCGTGACACCGTTGTCCAGAACCCGCTCCTGAACGTCCACGTGGAGGCCCGTCTCCTGGGCCTCGAGTCCCCAGACGGCGCCAGGGAGAGTCACGAGCAGCAAGAGCATCGGGAGGGCCAGAATGCGGGGTGTCATGCAGCGATCCTCATCTGGGTGTTCGGTGACCGTGAACGCTCTCCCCAAGTCTGGGGAAGAAGACGTGCAGCCACAACGCCGAGCCGTGACTCCCGCAGGTCTCCCTCACGGATCCGGCGGCGATGAGGAGGCGTTTCACCAGCAGAAGCGCTCGGCCATTGCCGCCCTGGAGGTGGCCGCCCGACAGACGGAGCGGGGAGAACGGGCCGAGCCCGTGAGCTACGGCCCTGACGGCCCGGAAGATGATCCACCGACCCCTGCGGCAGGGGATCGAGGTCCAGGAGGTCACCGAGGCCTTCGAGCACGACGGGCGGGTGATCATGATCGACTTCCGACCCCAGCACCGGAGCCAGATCCACGGCACTCTCAAGTTCGTCTTCAACAGCCTGGTGAGTTGGCCCTGAAGGGGTCCTCCCGGGAGGGCGCCGGACCCTCCTCCCGGGAGGCTCCCCGGCTGGCCCAGGCCCCCCAGCGGGGACCCGCCCACCGGCCTACTCGCGAGGCACGAACTTCTGGAAGCGCTTTCCGGTCTCCACCTCGCTGATAAAGACGTTGCCTCGGGAGTCCACGGCCACGTTGTGGGCCCAGCCCAGCTCTCCGGCCCAGCGGCCGCCCCGGGCGAAGTTGCCCACCACCTCGAGGCTCTCCCGGTCCACCACCCAGACGGTCTTGTTGACCCCGTCGGGGACGTACAGGTAGCTCTGATCGGGATCCGGGGAGAGGGCCACGTCCCAGGTCGATCCCATGGAGCCGGTCTCGGGCCGGATCACGAGCTCGTCCACGTAGGTGCCGTCACGCTGGAAGACCTGGAGCCGGTTCTCCGAACGATCCACCACGTAGACGTGCCCGTCGTCCGAGACGGCGATCCCGTGCACCGGGCCCTGAAACTGCTCGTCGGCGTTGGGATTTACGTCCTCCGGTTCGTTTCCGTACGCGCCCCAGTGGCGGAGGAACTCCCCGGTCTCGGCATCGAAGACGATGACTCGGCGATTCTGGTACCCGTCAGCGATGAAGACCTCGTTCTCGTGGGGATCCACGTGCATGGCCGCCGGCCCTCCCAGCGTGGAGGTGTCGGTGCTCCCGCCGGTGGCGTCGGGCCCGTCCCCCTGGCCGATCTGGAAGAGGAACTCCCCGTCACGGGTGAACTTGAGGACGTAATGGCC
>PWLA01000345.1 GCA_003559555.1 Gemmatimonadota bacterium
CGTGGCCCGGGTTCGGGGCGGCATCGATCCCGAAAGCTTCCAGCAGGCCTTCGACGAGGGCCGGGGGCTCTCCCTCGACGACGCCGTGGCCATGGCGATGTAGCGGGCCGGCCCTGCCTGCGTGGGCCCTGCTCGACGAACCATCCTCGTGCCTCGACGCGCCTTGCCCGTGCCCCGCCAACCCATCCCCCCGTGTTTGACGCGGCCCCGCCCGCGGGACATTCTTGGGGTCCGACCCCTGCGCTGCAGGGTACCGGCGCGAGTGCCCTTCCCCACGAGGAGAACGAACCATGACGCACCGAGTCCCGATGGCCGCACTGTCCCTGTTGGCGGCCGTGGTCCTGGCGCTTCCTTGCGCTTCCGCCGCCCAGGAGCCTGCCTTCACCCTGGACATGGCCCGGGAGGCCATGGACGCCGCAGAAGCCGAAGCGCGAGCCAACGACTGGGACGTCGCCATCGTCATCACCGACGCCGAAGGCGTGCCCATCTACGTGCGGCGCTTTGACGGCGTCGCGGCCCGGTTCTACGAGATCGCCATGGCCAAGACGGCCACGGTGGCCGCCACGGGTCTCAACACGGCCGAGTACGGCGAGCGACTGGAGGCCGGTGAGGTCGAGGAGGTCCCCGGCGGGATCACCTTCGCCGGGGGCGTGCCCGTCTTCCGAGACGGAGAGATGATCGGCACCATCGGCACCAGCGGCGTGCGGGCCATCGAAGACGAGCAGATCTCCCGCGCGGGAGCGGACGCCATCGGCGGCTGAGGTGATCCAGGGGCCATGGGGGCTCCTGGGGAAGGGCGTGAGGGGACTCAACCCCGCCCCCGTGCATTAACCCCCCAACCGGAGGTTCCACTCATGAGCGAACTCTTCGTCCCCGGCGTCGGCGCCGTCTTCAGCGCCGATATTGCCGTGCCGGAACACGAGCGGGAGGTGCGATTCTACGCACGTGTGCTCAGCACGGGCCAACATCCGCTCTGGCAACCGGACGACCTCATGAACAATCTGGGCATGCCCATCATTGGCCTGGGGGCCCGGACCGCGGAGTACGACCACCTCCCGCTCCAATGGATGCCGCACGTCCAGGTCGCCGACGTGGCGGTTGCTGTGGAACGGGCCGTGGAGTTGGGCGGAAGCGTGCTCATGCACACGAAGGACGACGATGGGGAGAGCCAGTGGGCGGTGCTGCGCGACCCCAACGGAGCTGCGTTCGGGATCATCCCCGTTGTTCCTGCGGAGGCCGTCTCCCCAGGCGATGGAGCCTCGTTGCCCGATCCGGGCTCGGCGGTGGGGCGCATCGCATGGCTGGACCTGACGGTCCCTGACGCCTCCACCACCCGGGACTTCTACCGGGAGGTCGTGGGATGGTCGGTCCAGGACGTGGAGATGGAGGAAGGGGGCGAAGGCTACGCCGACTACAACATGCTGGGTGAAGACGGCACCCCGGCTGCAGGCGTCTGCCACGCACGGGGCGCCAACGCCGGCCTGCCGCCGGTCTGGATCCTCTACCTGCCGGTGGGCGACTTCGCCGAAAGCCTCCGCCTGGTGGAGGAGGAGGGGGGCGAGATCATCAAGACAGTGCAGGGGGCGGGGGGAGAGGCCCAGTACGCGGTGGTCCGGGATCCGGTGGGCGCCCACGTGGCGTTGACGCCGGGGTGAGCGCATGGCGCAACCCGCTTCCGGCACAGGCATGAACTGCCGCCATTGCGGACCCCGGCTCCAGGGCCCCTTCTCCTCCGACTGCGGCCAGGAGGCTCGGGACCTGGACCTCTCCCTCCGACAGCTTCCGGGGGAGCTCTTCGGCAACCTGATGAGCTTCGATTCCCGGGCCTGGCGGACGGTCGTGCCCCTCCTCTTTCGCCCCGGCGACCTTACCGCCCACTACCTGGCGGGACAGCGGGTGCGCTTCGTACCGCCGATCCGGCTCTACGACTTCGTGAGCATCGTGTACTTTCTCCTCCTGGCGTTGCTCAGCCCCGAGGTCGAGGTGGTCCGGGAGATCTCCCCTGCCCCAGACCGTCAGGGCGCGACGATCCAGTAGCTCCCGGGACAGAGTCCTTCCGCCAGGTCCCGATCCGCCTGACTGAACCCGAGGCTGGCGAGGAGCTCGGGGAGAATCCCGCCCCCGAAACTGAACGATCCGCCCACCTGGCCTACTTCGGTCCCGTCTTCATCCAGGATCGCGAATCCCTCGGAGGTTATCTCTCCCGTGTACTGGACAGGCCATACCACCGTGGAACCTTCCGCGTCGTCCAGACGGAGGCAGCCGGCACCGTCCGCGATGACGTTCCCCTCGAAGAGGGCATTCATGACTTCGGATGGCACGCCGTTCTGGGTCATGACGTGAATCGGGTCCTCCGTCCCCACGGACTGGACCTGGAAGGATACCTCGGCCGGGGCCTGGACCGGATCGGAGGAGCAGGCCGCAACGGCCATGACGGACAGTGCAACCCACTTGGTCGTACGGACGGATCGGGACATGATCTTCCTCTCCTTTCGTGAATTCTGGGTGGGGTTGCACGGAACTCCTCCCGTGAACCTCTCCCTGCTTGAAGAGGAGAACGATCGACGGCCCGGAGTGTGACACGGCATCCGGCGCTCGCATCAGCGCTTCGCCTGATCGGCCGGCCGGCGCCCTCAACACCCCCGGGTATAGCGGATCCGCAGGAGGAGTCGGCCGCTCTCGTCGTAGAGGTCGGCGAAGGGAACCCGTACCGGGACGGGGTCCGCTACGTCCTGCTCCTCCTCGGGCTCCTCCAGCCCGCAGGGCATGTCCCGATGCAACCTCGGCCGGAGGAGCACCCCGTCGGTCTCCACCGACACCAGCGTGGTGGCTCCGTCCGGGGAGGCCACGCCGGGTCGCCCGGCCAGCTCACCCCTCGTCTGGTAAACCCAATCCGGCTGCAGCCGGAAGATCTCGGGCCTGGGGATCGCCTGCTCCAGCCCCACCCAGACCGGGCCGCCCAGGGGTTCAGCGGGGACGAGGTACCATCCGTCCTCCTCTGCCAGGAGGGTCTGATGGAACCAAGGTCCGTAGCCAAAGTCGGGGTCATAGATGTCCAGGTCGAAGGGTACGGCCTCTACCTCGCCTTCGGGGAGGACCATGGGGCGCACCGGCTCTCCGGGGGTGGCGACGATGATGAGGGAGCCCAGGGAGGGCGTGGAAGGACCCGGTCCCTCGTGAAGGGGGAGGATCCAGGTCCGAGGGTGGAGGATGCGGCGGTAGCAGGCAGCCTCGGTCTCCTCCTCCGGCCGCCGGTCATGCCGGCAGAGGTCCATCATCCGGTTCCGGTTCTCTGCCCAGCCGAAGGCTTCCATCGGAGCGAGGAGGATCCAGCCGGGGCGCAGCTCCCCGCTCCCCTGGGCGACAGCCTGGGGCGGTTCCTGGGCGACGGCGGGGGCGGCGGCCAGGAGGGCGTGGAGGCCGAGGGCTGCGGCAGGGGTGACAACCGAGGGAAGGCCGACGGCCGCGGCAAGGGCGAGAACCGCGGCAAGGCCGGGAAGGGACCTCCTCCTTTTCACGTGGCGTCTCCTGGCAGTGGGTATCCTACCGGGAAGGGGCGTTGTTCCACCTCCTCCGGAGGGACGGTGGCCCGGCGGGGGACGAACTGACGGCTCTACCCTCGAAGGCCCGGGGCCGATCCCCGGGGATCCGGCTCCTTTCGCACGGTGACCGGGACGTTGCAGATGTTCCGGGCGGTCCGACCGGAGAAGGGGTGAGGAGCTATAGGGCTCATCGAGGGGCCCGGGAAGATCCTTCGCCCCTGATGGTCTGCGGAACATCGGCAGGCAGGCCGTGCATTGACCGGGTAGGCCGTAGAGGCTTGCCCGGGATCCGGCCGGATCACAGAGAACCCCCTTCCACCGCTCCCCAGACTTCCCTTCCACCATGCGTACCTTGCCGCTCCACCTACCGGCCCTTTTCCTCCTGCTGAGCGTCACCACTGGTTGCGTGAACGCCCAGCAGGGTGCCGGGCATTCGGACCGTGACCGTGTCCTCGAGGACCATCACCGCCACGGCCCCCTGGGCCTCTTCTCCGCAGAAGGGCCCATCAACACCGATCCCGACGGCATCGCCCTGCACGGCTACGACCTGGTGGCCTACTTCACCGAGGAACGCCCCATGGAGGGCTCCGCCGAGTTCGAGGTGGAGTACGAAGGGGCGGTCTTTCGCTTCGCCAACGAGGAGCACCGGGATCGCTTCCGGGACGACCCCGAGGCGTACCTTCCGGAGTACGGAGGCTACTGCTCGCTGGGGGTGGCCAACGGCTACAAGGACGGGATGCACCCCGAGGCGTTCGAGATCATCGACGGTCGCCTCTTCTTCAACCTCACCCCGGACATCCACCACTATTGGCAGCGGAACGTGCAGGCCTTCACCCAACAGGCCGACGCCAACTGGCCCCGCCTGAAGGACTCCGACCGCTACGGACCGGGCCTTCGGCCCAGGCAGGGGGGGAAGGCCCCCCGCCCGCAGGCTGCGGGTCCGGCGTGAAATCGTTGGAGGTGTTCGAGCGAATCGAAGCGAGGTCCGCGGTGGAGTTGGATGAGCCGGTGGCCGCGGCGATCCGGGAGGAGCGCGCGGACCGCGAAGGTGCATGAAACTCCTGGTCGTGGATGCCTCGGCCCTCGTGGGGTTTCTCCTCGGACAACAGCCTGCCTCCGGCAGGTCCGTCAGCGCCCCTCCCTCTCGATCCGATAGCGCACGAGCTCCAGAGTCTCCCCGTCACGCTCCGTAAAGTAGACCGCATCGGCATCGATGTGGACGATCTCGCCCCCCGCAGGGAGCGTCACGCGCGAGATCGGGTTGCCTGAGGAATCGAGGACCTCCCAGACCGGCGCGGCACCGGGAGTGCTCCAGATCTGAACCCAGATCTCGCCACTCTCCGCCACCCGCACGTCGGCGATGGGTGGTGCCGCTGGAGGCAGGACCAACTCGCTGCGGATCTCCGTCTCGATCTCCTGGACAGGAGCTTCGAACGCGGACGCGAAACCCGTCGCGAGGGCAGAGACCACCACGTCGTGGTCTACGGGCTCTGGTGTGTAGGTGTAGCTTCGATCCACGACCGTGTCGGCGGAGGCCGGCTCGATCACTACGAGCCTCCACAAGGCGTCATCCCCGTCGGGAGCCTCCGGCGGATCGCGCTCCACCAGGGCAATGGCGAGCCCGTTCGAGGCGATATGGTAGAGCGGTTCGAAGGTGTAGGGGGAGCGCCAGCCCATCGTCTGTTCGCCCCATTCGATCCGGATCTCCGGGGGCGGCTCCGTCGCTGGGATGAAGACGAGGGGCTCGAGGTCTTCGATGTCCCAGTTGCCCGAGAGGAGCAGCCGGCCGGTGTCGTCCGATGCCACCAGGTCGGCCACGCTCTCGACGTAGGTGTCGGGAGCGATCCGCTGAGCAAAGAGCGCCCGCCCAGCAGGCAGCAGGCGCTCGAAGCGCGGAACGGGGTCCCTGAGAGTCCGGGTTGCCCAGAGGTCTCCGAGGGGCCTTCCGTCCAGATCGAAGAATACCGCTCGCCGAGAATCGATGACCACAAGGGTGTCTCCCACCCGGCCCAGGTGTCGAATATCGTCCGGGCCCGCTGCGATCATCAGGGCGAGGAGTGACAAACCTCCGAGCCAACGGAGGTGGAAGGGTCGGAGATTCATGAGGAGTGCCGGGAAGCGGGAACGGAGATGGAGGGCTGCACCGCATTGATAAACGGAAACACTTATCGACGCACCTCTTATCATCTGAAGAGAGGCAAGATGGAGTAACACACGCTGAAGGCGCAGGAGAGGCGAAGCGCGACGCCGTCGATGAGTTGAGCCCCCTCAACCCGAAGGCGGGTCGGGCGGGACCAACCTTGCACGTGCCGACGAGAGGTTAGTATGCTTGAAACGCACCGTTCGGTTCTCCTCAGTGCAGGGAGTCTCATCGGCGTGAGCTTCACGACTGACATCTCAAGACGCGATTTCATTCAAGGTATCGGCGCGCTGGGGTTGGCCGCTCCCTTCCTCGCCACTCCCCTTGGCGGCCGTCTCGGCGGACTCTATTCCGGGGGGCCTCCGAGTCCGGGTCCAGGTCCGAAGCCTCTTCCACAACGCTCACCGGGCAGCGCTCAGAACAGCGTGATCGTCGTGGGCGCAGGCCTGGCCGGACTGGCAGCGGCATGGGAGTTGGACGAGGCCGGCCATGAGGTCACCGTACTGGAGGCGAAGCCCCGACCCGGCGGACGTGTCCGAACCCTCCGAGACCCGTTCGCTGACGATCTCTACGCGGAAGCCGGTGCGATGCTGTTTTCCGAGACGTACACGCAGGCCAACCGCTACATCGACGAACTCGGACTGGAGCGAGTTGATGGGGGGCAGCCGGAGCTTCCAGTCCTCTTCCACATGCGCGGTGAGCGCTTTGCAGTGGGCCCCGACGAGCAGGTTGACTGGCCCTACGACCTCGACGAGGAAGAGCAGGAGCTGGAGCCGGTGAGCCTCGTGCAGCGCTACTTTCTCGAGACGCTTCCGCCAGAGGTCGCGGAGCTGGAAGCATGGAACGAGCCACCGCTCCGGGAGCTCGACGAGCTTTCCCTCGAGGAGTACCTGCGCGAGCAGGGCGCGAGCCAGGGGGTCCTGGACCTCATTGCCGACACCACGTTCCTCGGCCGGCGAATCGACCGAACGTCGACGCTGACCTCCGCACAGCTCGGGGGCCTCACGGGCGCGCCCTTCGCACTGAAGGGCGGTAATGACCGGCTACCGCTTGGGATGGCGCAGCGACTCGGCCAGAACGTCCGTTACGGGGTGGCGGCAACCGACATTCGGGACACCGGCTTCGGAGTCGAGGTGCGAGCCCGACGGGGTCCCCGCACCGAAACCTACGAGGCCGACCGTGCGATCTGCGCGGTACCGCTCGGAGTACTCAAGGAGCTTGAGGTCAACCCGCAGATGCCGCAGGGAAAGGAGCAGGCCGTCTCGGAGATGCCCTACGTCGAGGCCACTCGCACCTTCATGCAGGTGAAACGCTCCTTCTGGCGCGACGAGGGAGTCGCCGGCAGGGTCTACACCGACCTGCCGGTCGGAAGGGTGGACCGCCATCCGTGGGGGGATCCGGCGGGGCCCAACGAGCGTTCCATCCTGGAGAGTTACGTCTTCGACGAGGCTGCCGCCGAGTATGCCGCTCTCCCGGAAGACGAACGCCTCGAACACGTCCTCGAGCACATGGAAGAGCTCCAGCCGGGATTTCAGGAACACTTTGAAGCTGCGGTCGTGAAGGCCTGGGGCGAAGATCCCTATGCGCGGGGGCACGCCTCGTGGCCGAGGCCGGGCGACATGACATCCCATCTCGAGGCACTGCAGGAGCCGCACGGGCATATTCACTTTGCCGGCGAGCATACCACCGTGTGGAGCAACTCGATGGAGGGAGCGCTGCGCTCCGGCGTCCGGGCGGCGTGGGAAATCGATGAGGCAGCCGCGGCTGGCGGATGAGGGGTCCTTTCGGCTTCCCGATCTCCTGGCGGCCCCCCTGCCCCCCCGAGACCGAATCTCCACTCAAGGCCCTCGTAATGCTCGAAGCGCTTGCCCCATAGCACGTTAGGGCGCAACTTAATATACTGATGGAGCAGTGCGTTTTGTTTTGTGCGGGACGGCCCCATGAAGGAAGCTCGGTCCAGATTCGACAGGCTCGTCGGCGAACTCAAGCGTCGCCGCGTGATTCGGGTGGCCGGCGTCTACGCCGTCGTCGGCTTCTTCATCTGGCAGGTGGCCGACATCCTGGTGGAGCCGCTGCAGCTGCCCCCGTGGGTCGTCACTCTGGTCATCGTCCTCACCTTCCTGGGGTTCCCGATCGCCCTGGTGCTGGCCTGGGCCTACGACATCACGCCGGAGGGGGTCGAGCGAACGGAGTCTGTGGGCGAGGAGGGCGGGGCGGAGGGTTCGTTCGCGGGGGATCAGAGCCGATACGCCGTGTCGGCGCTGGTGGGCCTCGGGCTTGTGGGTGTGGCGGTGGCCGGCGGCTGGTACCTGGCGGGCGGAGGCGGAGAGGATGCGGTGGAAGGGACATCGGTCCAGGCCGACGTCCCCGGGGAGGAAGCCGCCCCGTCGGGCCTCTCCGACCGCCCCTTCGTGGCGGTCCTGCCGCTGGAGAACCTGAGCCCGGACGACGACAACGCATTCTTCGCCGATGGCGTCCACGAGGAAGTCCTCAGCCAGCTCTCCCGGGTGTCGGGGCTTGGCGTCTTCGGGCGGACCACCATGCGCCAGTACGCCGACACCGAACGGTCCCTGGCCGAGATCGGTCAGGAGCTGGGGGCCGAAGCCATCCTCGAGGGCAGCGTGCGGCGGGCCGGAGACCGGGTGCGGATCACCTTCCAGCTCATCGATCCTGGAAGCCGTGATCACCTCTGGGCGGAGACCTACGAGCGGGAGCTGTCGCCGGAGGCCGTCTTCGACATCCAGGCCGACATCGCGGCACAGATCACGTCGGTGCTGGA
>PWLA01000241.1 GCA_003559555.1 Gemmatimonadota bacterium
CCCGCTGACCTGCCAGGGGCATGGTTCCGGGGCACTGGTTGTCCGGGTCCCATCCGGGGGCGCCGCGGAAGGTGCAGGTTGATCCGTCGGCCCGAACGAAGCTGGTCTGATCTTCGTTCATTCTCCAGAAGTGGTGCTGGAGATTCGGAAACTCCCCTTCAAGGTCATTCACCCCGAAGCTGGACCGGATCGTGTACTGCACCTGGCCGTCATCGAAGCCGCTCCCCCGGCGGGTCGTGATGACCACGACGCCGTTGGCCGCCCGGGAACCGTACAGGGACGCCGCTGCGGCGCCCTTCACGATCTCGATGTTCTCGATGTCCAGGGCGTCGATGTCCACCACACTGGAGCCCAGGATCACGTCATCGACGATGTAGAGCGGCTCCTGATCCCGGCCCGAGGCGCTGATGCTGGTAGCACCACGGAGGAGGACGGAGGGCGCCGCACCCGGCCGACCACTTCCCTGCACCACCGTTGCTCCGGCAACCTTGCCTCGGATGGCCGTGGCGAAGTTCGGCTGGCTCACCTGGAGGTCTTCTCCCCGAACCTGATCTACGGTAAAGGGCAACTTGGCCCGTTCGGTGGCTCCGATGGCTCCCGTGACCACGATCTCACTCAGCGCCACAGCCCGGGACTCCAGTGCGAAGTCCACGGTCACGGTTTCGCCCTCGGCCACCGTCACTGTCTGGGTTTGGGTTTCGTACCCGATGACCCGGACGCGGATCGACTGCTGCCCGACAGGAACCCGGGTGAGGTTGAAGCGCCCGTCGGCTCGGGTGAGAACTCCGATGTTCGTGTCTTCGACAACCACCTGGGCGCCGAACACGGGTTGACCGGTGGAGGCGTCGCGCGCCGTTCCGGTCACGGTGCCCGTTTGGGCCTCGAGGGATGGCGCCGCGAAAAGCAGCGCTCCCAGGATGGCAACGAGCACGGCTACAGCATCTGTCTTGTGAAGCCTCATGCTGTCCTCCGTGAAAATGAAGAAAGTTGCCAACTCCAGGGGCCAGGATCCGGACGTCGGTGGATCTGACGGGGTGCCGGGCTGGACAGAGCGGGAAATAGCTCCTGCCCTGAGTTCCGACATTGTGCCTGGAGCTGCGGATGGTATGGTGGTCGAATTGCATTTTCCTGAAGCCCGCCCGCGTGGGTGCGGACCCAGCGACCACCACCTGGTACGACTGGTACTACCGGATTTTCGGCCGTCGCGGCAGGATCAAGGAAGATCCCGCCCCTCCGCCGAGCATACATGGGATGTGTGAGATCCACCTCCTGGATGATCCGAGCAGAGATGAAGGGCGATCCGGGTGTACGGATGAGGGCCGTTCGAACGATCGATCGATATATCATCCAATCGCCTTGAACTCACAATATCAGTTCCGGAGCGGTCACGCCAGAGTCTGTAACAGAATCGTAAGCGGGCATGTGGCCATATCAGGGTCGCTTGCACCGCCGGAGCAAGCGCACAGCGAGGAGCCAGTGAGAGCTTCCCCCCCACCTCCGGGGGCCTTCTGGTCACATCCCACACGTCGCTTACACCGACAGCAGGGCCACGGCAAGCCCCCTGATCCCCATGTCCCCGAGGCAGACCTCTCTTGCCCGTGCCCGGGAGGCCCCTTACTCTCCCCCGCATGCTTCACACTCTCCCCCACCCTGCCCACTTGCCATCCTGGGCGACCCTGTTCGCCGGGCCGGAGATGAAGAAGGGGCCCGCGTTCCACTCATGAACCCCCTCGTCTCCGGCGCTATCTGGCTTTCGTTCTACCTGGGCATCGTTCTCGCCCCGGTCGCGCTCCTCCTGGTCGCTCCCACACCACCGGGGGGCGGGTTCTGGTGGGACGTGAGCATGGGGCTGGGGTTTGCAGGTCTCACGATGATGGCGGTGCAGTTCGTCCTCACCGCCCGGTTCAAGCGGGCCACCGCGCCCTTCGGCATCGATGTGATCTATGCCTTTCACCGCTACCTGGCGTACGCGCTGCTGGCTATCATCCTGCTGCATCCCCTGATCCTGGTCCTCCGGGATCCGGCCCAGCTCTCCGCGATCATCACCCCGTGGGACGCCCCCCTGGAGGTGTCGGCCGGGACGGCCTCCCTCTTCCTGCTCCTCGTGATCGTGGGCGCCTCCGTCTTCCGGAAGCCCCTCCGGATCCCTTACGAGGCATGGCGGGCGACGCACCTCTTCCTCAGCATCGGTGCCATCGGGTTCGCCTTCTACCACCTCTGGGGCGTCTCATACTACACGGAAGCCTCAGCCGTCCGGGGCCTCTGGGTGCTCATCGGGTTCTCCATCGGAGCGGTGGTGTTCTACGTCCGACTCCTCCGTCCATGGCGCCTTCTGCACAAGCCCTTCCGGGTGGTGGACGTGCGGCCCGAGCTGGCCGATTGCTGGACCCTGGCGGTGGAACCCGTGGGGCACGAGGGATTCCTCTACGAGCCGGGCCAGTTCGCGTGGCTCACCGTGGACCGCTCTCCCTTCTTCATGCAGGAGCATCCCTTCTCCATCGCATCGAGTCCGCATCCCTCCGGTCGGCTGGAATTCGTCATCAAGGAGCTGGGGGACTTCACCAGCACGGTGGGCCAGATCCCTCCGGGGACGGTGGCGTACGCCGATGGCCCATATGGCTCCTTCTCCATGGATCGGCATCCGGAGGCCGCGGGATACGTCTTCCTGGCAGGGGGAATCGGGATCGCGCCCATGATCAGCATGCTCCGCACGCTGGCCGAGCGGGAGGACGAACGCCCACACCTGGTCTTCACCGGCCACAGCAAGTGGGACCGGGTGCCGTTGCGAGAGGAGCTGTCCGACCTGAGCGAACGCATCGATCTGCAGGTGATCCACGTCCTGGAGGAGCCGCCGGACGACTGGGACGGGGAGGAAGGGTGGATCACCGCCGAGATGCTCGATCGGTATCTGCCTCCTGAGCGGCACGAGTTCCATTACTTCATCTGCGGCCCCGTGCCCATGATCCGTGCCATGGAGACCTTCCTGAAGGAACTGGAGGTCGCGCCGGGGCACGTGCACACCGAACTCTTCGACATGGTCTGACCATGAATCGCGAAACAGCGGCCGCAGTGACGGCGTTGAACAGCGGGCTCCTGATCTTTCTGGCAGTGGTGCTCTTCGCTCTGGTGAACCATCCGGGGCCCACGGCCACGGCGGCGGCGGCGCCCTGGGTCGCCGAGCCTGCGTTGCTGGACGACCCCGACGACCCCGTGGACCCCCAGGTGGAGCGAGGGTGGGGGGTTTACCAGGCCGAGCGCTGCTCCGCCTGCCATTCCGTGGCGGGACAGGGGAGTCCCCGGTATCCGCTGGACGGGGTGGCCGACCGCCTCTCCGCCCAGGAGCTTCGCCTCTGGGTGGTGGATCCCCAGGAAATTCGCCCTGGTGTCCGAAAACGCCCATATGATCACCTTTCGGAGGAGGAGGTGGAGGCCCTGGTGGCCTTCCTGGAGATCCTGGTGGAACCTTGACGAAAGCCGGGCCCATCACCACCGGAGGTGTCGGGGCCTGGCCATGACGCTCCCCCCGGCGGCCCGGCTTCCGCCCCTGGTCGTGCCAGGGAATCGGCAGGAGGAGGTCAGGGACTGATGAACGATCCGGTCCTCTGGACCACGGTCCTGGTCCTGGGGCCCCTCGTGGGCGCTCTTGTGGCTCTGGAGGGACGGAGCTGGATGATCCGGCTCGGCCTGGCCCTGGGGGCGGGGGCGAGCCTCTGGGGAAGCGCAGGGCTCTGGGGATCCGTCGCCCGGACCGGTCCGATCCGCCATCTCCTGGGCGGATGGGGAGCCCCGCTGGGGATCGAACTGCACGCCGACGGGCTCTCGGTGGCCATGCTGGCCGTCACCGCCGTGGTGGGCACCGGGGTGAGCCTCTATTCCACCTCCTACTTCGGCCACCCCGCCCGCCTCCTCACACGCCACACCCTTCACACCTCGCCGGCCCAGCGCGGCGCCCGCTTCTTTGCACCGCTCTGGCTCCTGCTCTGGACGGCACTCAACGGAATCTACCTCTCCGGCGACCTCTTCAACCTGTACGTCACGCTGGAGATCCTCGGGCTTTCGGCCGCCGCCATCGTGACCCTCGCCGTGACCTCCCAGGCGACGGCGGCGGGAATGCGGTACCTGATCGTGTCACTCGTGGGATCGCTCCTCTTTCTCGCGGGGGTGGCGCTCCTGTACACGACCTACGGGACGCTGTCGGTGGCAGGATTGGCGGCCATCTCCCCATCGGGGACCCTTCCCGCGGTAGCCCTGGCCGCCATGACGGTGGGCCTGGCCGTGAAAACGGCGCTCTTCCCGTTCCACGGCTGGCTCCCGCCGGCACACGCCTCGGCTCCGGCCCCGGCCAGCGCCCTCCTTTCGGGGTTGGTGGTGAAGGGATCGTTCTACGTGATCCTCCGACTCTGGGTGGACGTGTACGGCGGCGGCACCCGGCTGGGACTCCTGATGCTGGGGCTCCTCGGGGCAACGGCCATCCTCTGGGGTTCGATCCTGGCCCTGCGGCAGGTGAGCCTGAAACGACTCGTGGCCTATTCCACGGTGGCCCAGTTGGGCTACCTCTTCGTCATGTTTCCCCTGCTGGTTCCTGAAGCGGGCGAGTGGAGTGAGGCGGCCTGGGGCGGCGGGCTCTACCACGCCCTTTCCCATGCAGTGGCGAAGGCGGCCATGTTCCTGGCCGCCGGAAGCATCACCTACGCCGTGGCCCGCGACGCCCTTCCCTCGATGACGGGCCTGGTCCACCGGCTGCCGGTGAGCTTCTTCGCCTTCGGAGTCGCGGGATTGAGCCTGGCAGGACTCCCCCCGTCGGGTGGATTCGTCGCCAAATGGCTCATGCTCCGGTCGGCGGCCGCATCCGGCCAGTGGGGGTGGGCACTGGTCATCGCCGCAGGCGGGATCCTGACGGTGGGCTACGTCCTCCTGGTGCTGCGCTACGGCCTTGGCCGCAGCGAGCCCGGCTCCACATTCCGGACCGTGCCCCGTCGAATGGAATGGACGGCTCTGGGGCTCGCCCTTCTGGCAGTCCTCATGGGTATCTGGCCCACGGAGATCCTGGCCCTCCTGGGGGGCGACGGCAGCGCTCCCCTGGGGATGATGCACAGATGAGCGGTCTCCTTCTGGCCGCCGTCCTGGTCCCGGCTCTCCTGGCACTGGCCTGGCCCTGGTCGCGCCTGCGGCCCGTAGGCGTGGCCCTGGCACCGTGGGCGGCGATTCCGGGTCTGGCCCTCTCCCTCGTCCACTTCGCCGGCCCGGGGACGACGCCCTCCCTGGAGATTTCGATCCTGATGGTGGGCCTCCGATTGGGGGTGGACGGGCCCGGCGGCGCCTTCCTCCTGCTCGCATCCTTCCTCTGGCTGGCGGCCGGGATCTTCGCCCGGAGCTACCATGCCCGGGATCCCCGGCGGGAGGCGTTCTTCGCCTTCTTCGTCCTGACCATGACGGGCAACCTGGGGGTGATCCTGGCCCAGGACCTGGTGAGCTTCTACCTCTTCTTTGCCCTCATGACCTTTTCGGCCTACGGCCTCGTGATCCACCACCGGGATCGAAGAGCGATCCGGGCCGGGCGGGTGTACCTGGTGATGGCCATCGGCGGTGAACTGGCCCTCCTGGTGGGCGTGCTGGCCCTGGTGAGCGTGGCCGGGGGCGCGGTGGGCTTCGGGCCCGAGATGGAGGCCGCCTGGGCTGGACTCCTTGGAGATCTCGGGGGGGGCGGGTCGGCGGCGGTGCCTGGCGGGTTTCTTTCCAGTGTGACGGCATCGCCGACGCTGGTGGCCGGACTGCTCCTCGCAGGGTTCGGGGTGAAGGCAGGGCTCGCGCCCCTGCACATCTGGCTGCCCCTGGCGCACCCCGTGGCCCCCACCGCCGCCAGCGCGCTCCTCAGTGGGGTCCTGATCAAGGCGGGGCTCCTGGGGTGGCTCCGGGTCCTCCCGGTGGAGGTCTCCGTCCCCTCCGTGGGCACGGCACTCCTGTTGGCCGGGGCCGCCACCGCTCTCTACGGAGTTCTGGTGGGGCTGGCGCAGGACGAGGCCAAGGCCGTGCTCGCCTACTCCAGCGTGAGCCAGATGGGCTACATGGCCATGGGGACCGGGCTCCTGGCGCTGGAGCCCCGCCTGGCGCCCGTGGCGCTGGCCGCCGTGATCCACTTCGCACTGCATCACGGCGTCGCAAAAGGGGCTTTGTTTCTGTCGGTTGGAGTGGTCGATCGTCTTCCCCGGGCCGGGCTGGACACGCCGCGGTGGCGCCGACCCATCCTGGCAGGTGCCCTCCTGCCCGTCCTGGCGCTTTCCGGCGCCCCCCTCACCGCCGGCCTCCTGGCCAAGACCGAGCTGGCTCACGCCCTGGTGGGGTTCGAGAGCACATGGACGCCGGCTCTGGGGCACTTCCTGGTGGTGGGTGCGGGGGGCACGGCCCTGCTCATGGCCCGCTTTCTGGTGCTGCTGAACCGGCGCACTCGCCGACCGAACGGGGGGCACGGGGCCGCCGGCGAGCCGGCCCCGCCCCCCTGGGGGCTCGTGGCGCCGTGGGTCGCAGTCCTCGGCGCCGTGGTGGCGGCCCCCCTCTGGGTGGTGCATGCGCACGTGCCGCCGGAAGCCGCCGGCGCCCCCGGACTGACCTATATGCCGCCCTCGTCATGGCTCCCCTTGCTGCTGGCCACCATCCTGGCCGCAGGCGTGCTCCTGCATCCGGGGACTCTGGGCCGACTCGCCCGCGTGCGGATTCCCCCCGGCGACATCCTCCTGGGGGTGGAGCGCCCCCTCCGCCGTCTCCTCTTCTCCGGACCGGACGACGACGCTCCGGCTCCCTTCCTCCGTTACCTCGCCCGGGTCACCCGGGGCCACCGGCCGCCCATCTCCAGCGCGGTTTTCGGGCTCTTTCTCCTGGCGCTGGCACTGGCCCTGACGTTGGCCCTTCTGGCCTGACGGTGAGACCGACCTTCGGGTAAGCAGGTCGGCGATCGGCTGGAAACCCTTCTCCCTCATCGGGCTTCGTTCGCTCCAACGGGGATCGTCCCATATAATGGTGGCCGAACGCCGTCTCTATTTCCCTGCCCTCCCGTCCCTTCTGAGCGCATTCAGCCGAGGATCATGACCGTACGACAGCGCCTCGCTTCCATCGTCAACGGAAAGACGTTCCACAACGGGATCCTGGCCCTGATCTTCGTCAACGGGGTGGTCCTGGCCGTGGACGTCATGCCGGGCGTCGCCGAGGAGACCCGCCGGATCCTGCAGCTCATCGATCGGGTCATCGTCTGGGTCTTCATCGTCGAGATCATCCTCCGGATCATCGCCAACGGACGGGCCTTCTTCCGGGACGGATGGAGCCTCTTCGATTTCTTCGTGGTGGCCATCTCGGCGCCCGGCACCGTGACGGGCTTGTCGGCGCTTCGGATTTTGAGGGCTCTCCGCCTCCTCCGCGTCCTGTCCGGGGTCTCTCAGCTGCGCAGGGTGGGCGAGGCCCTGGTGGCCGCGGTGCCCGGGATCTCATGGGTCGCGGCGCTCCTCTTCCTGATCGTCGTCATCTCGGCCATCATCGGCACGAACCTCTTCGGCGAGGGAGTTCCGGAGCACTTCGGGGATCTCTTCACCTCCATGTACACGCTGTTCATGGTGCTGACCCTGGAGGATTGGCCCGATGTGGCCGATGCCGTGCTGGAGGTCTATCCCATGGGATGGATCTTCTTCGTGACCTTCATCATCATCGTGACCTTCACCGTCGTGAACCTCTTCGTCGGTGTGATCGTGGCGGTCATGGACCGTGAAACCAGCGACTACTACGACCGGGAGAAGGCATACCGGGCTCGGCTGCGCACTGATATGGACACGCTCATGGCGCAGGTCGAGTCCATCTCGGACAGGGTGGGCCGGCTCGCCACCAACGACGAGACCGAGGAGCCGGACGCAGGCTGAACGCAGGGGTACGGCGAAGGCTGACGGTCGGTTCGGAGGGGCCGAACGACCCGGATCCGTGGCGCTACGGGCGCAGTGTGAGCCAGAGCGCCTCGAGCCGCTCCCGCACCTCGTCTTCCCCAGCGCTCGAGGCCTCCTGGAGAGCGAACTCCAGCAGTTCCATGGCGGGCTCCCGCTCACCCCTGGCGACGTAGCGCTCCACCCCTTCCACGGCCAGCTCGAGTCCTTCCTCGACCCGGCCCAGACCCAGAAGGACCACCGCCAGGTTTCCTGTAGCGTTGGGATGCCCCGGCTCCAACTCCAGAACAGTACGGTACCGGTCCACCGCCTCCACTTCCCGATCCAGCAGGACGAGCGTGTTGGCAAGCGCCAGGTGCGCCGCTCCCTGATCCGGCACTGCCCTGGCAACCTGTCGGAGGTGCTCCACCGCCTCGTCCAGCGCCCCCATCCCCTGAAGTCCGATGGCCAGGCTGTAGCGGGTCGCGTGATCGTCCGG
>PWLA01000075.1 GCA_003559555.1 Gemmatimonadota bacterium
CACTACGCCTGCCGCGACCGGAACATGCTGGGGATGATCTCCGACCTCATGGGCGCCGCCGCCTCGGGAGTCCGGAACCTGTTGGCCGTCACCGGCGATCTCTCGCCGGCGGGTCCGTATCCGGAGCACACCGCCGTCTTCGACATCGACTCCATCGGGCTCACGAACCTCCTGCGGCACCTGAACGCGGGGATGGATCCGGGAGGGCACCCGGTGGAGCCGCCCACCCGCTTCGTCATCGGGGTGGTGTTGAACCAGGGAGCGGCGGACCTGGAGCGGGAGCACCGCCGCTTTCACTGGAAGGTGGACGCCGGCGCCGAGTTCGCGGTGACCCAGCCCGTCTTCGACGCCCGACGGGTGACCCGCTTCGTGGACCGGGCCTTCGGGGGCGAAGGGGGAGGGGCGGAGGGGCGCATCCCCCTGGTGGCCGGGCTCTGGCCGCTGGACTCGTCCCGGACCGCGGAGTTTCTGGCCAACGAGGTCCCCGGGGTGCGGGTGCCGGCCGAGGTGGTGGACCGGTTGCGGGAGGCGGAAGGTCGGGGGCCGGAAGCGGCCCGGGAGGAAGGGATCCGGATCGCCGTGGAGGCGGCCCAGGCCCTCCTCCCCCGCATCCAGGGGATCCACGTGGCGAGCCCCCGGGGACGGGTGGAGCTGGCCCTGGAGGTGGTGGCCCGGGTCCGGGCCCAGGTGCGGGCTCGTGGGGGCGCCGCTGCGGCGGTGGAGACCTCGTGACGACGCTGGAGGAAGGGAGGGGGCGGGCCGGATCGCGCTTCCTCGAGGCACTCCGAGGTCCGGAGCCCGTTCGGGCGGTGGAGCTGCGACCGCCGCCGGCCCGCCTCGACGCAGGGCGGTCGCTGGAGGCGTGGATCGACCTGGACCGGGAGGTGCGGCGCCTCCTGGCGGCGGACCGCTTCGTCCTCTTCACCGACGACGCCGTGGGCCGGCCCGAGGAGGAGAGCCTCCGGGTGCTGGCGGCCAACCTGGGGCCCGACGCCGACCTCTCGGGCGTGATCCCGTTTCTGACCTGCAAGCACACCCTGGAATACTGTGACCTCTTCGCCCGACGGGCGGTGGCCCGGGGACTGGGCGGACTCACCGTCACCGGGGGCGACGCCTCGGTGGGGCCGCCTCGCTGCCTTCCTCGCTCCCGGCACCTGCGGCAGCGCCTCCGGGGCCGGACCGGCGATCTCCCCCTGGGCGCCTGGGTGAACCCGTACCGGGACCCGGCGGAGCAGGTGGGGCTGCTCCTGGAGGAGGGCCACCACGCCGACTACTTCCTTACCCAGGTGGTCTCGCACCACGACATGGCGCCGGTGGACCGATTCCTGGAGGAGGCGGAGCGCCGGGGCCTGGAGACGCCGGGTCTCTTCGGGGTCTTCTTCTACCGGAGTCCCAATCCGGACACCCTGCGGCGCCTGGCGCGCTTCCTCCCGGTGCCGGTGGAGGAGGTGCTGGCTGAGTTCGACCGGGGCGCCTCGGCGGAGGAGATCTGTGCCCGGACCCTCAGAGCCCTGGCGGCCCGGGGCGTGGAGAAGGTGTACCTGAGCAACCTGGAGCTCCGGGGCGGCTGCCGGCGCCTGGAGCGGGTGGAGGCGCTCACGGGCGAGGGGGCGGCGGTGCGGGGTGCAGTCTCGGCGGAGTAGTGATCTGTCGCCGAAGCCTGATGGGAAAGTGGGACGGACGCCGCATTGCACACACCGCCCGCTCGGGCGATAATCCGATCTCCGTTCCAGATCGCTCGAACCGCACGACAAGGAGTTCGTCCGCTGTTTGCAATGACCCCGTGGGTGACCCGGCTCCTGGTCCTCAACGTCATCGTCTACTTTGTGGCCGCCCCATATGCGGAGGTGGTCTTCCGGCAGTTCGGGTGGATCCCGGCGCTGGGTCTGGTACGACCATGGACCATCATCACCTACCAGTTCCTCCACGCCAACTTCTGGCACCTCCTCTTCAACATGATCGGGCTCTTCTTTTTCGGGCCCCGCCTGGAAGACCGCATCGGGAGCTACCACTTTCTGGGGCTCTATCTGCTGAGCGGGGTGGTGGGAGGGCTCCTCTCGTTCTTCACTCCCTACGCCATCATCGTGGGCGCTTCGGGAGCGGTCTTCGGGGTGCTCCTGGGTTTTGCCCGCTACTGGCCCGACGAGAAGATCTACATCTGGGGAGTGTTGCCGGTGAAGGCCCGGATGCTGGTCATCGCGCTGGCCCTCTTCGCGGTATGGGCCGGATTCGGAGGTGCCGCCGGGGGAGTGGCCCACTTTGCCCACCTGGGCGGCTTCCTGGGAGGTTGGCTCTACCTGAAGGGGCTGGACCGCTACAGCTCCGGCGCCCGGTTCCGCCGGAAGGTGAAGGAGGCCCAGGCGCCGTCCTCCCCCTCGAGGCGGGACCTGGATCGATGGCGGGCCGTGGATCCGGGGCGCCTCCATCCCCTGAATCGGGAGGAGTACGAGCGGATCATCGAGAAGGTGGAGGGGTCGGGGATCAGTTCGCTGAGCCACCAGGAGCGGGCGTTCATGGAGCGGGTGGCTCGGGACGCGTGAGGGTTACTCGTCCCGTCGGGGCGGCTTGCGCAGCTTCTTCTTGCGGGCCCGGTGCTTCTTGTTCCGGAGCCGCCGTTCCTTTTCGCGGCGGGGAACCCGGGTCTTCTTTCGCTTCTTCCGCTTGCGGTACCGCTCCCGGAGCCGTTCCCGGAGGCGCTCCAGGGCGATCTTCCGATTCCGGTGCTGGCTTCGCTCGTCCCGGGCGGTCACCACGATACCGGTGGGTCGGTGCGTGAGCCGGACTGCACTGTCGGTGGTGTCCTGGTGCTGCCCCCCCTTGCCGCCGGCCCGGAAGGTGTCGACCCGGCACTGCCGGAGGAGGGTGTCGTCGTCGGAGGGGATGCGCTTTTCGCGTCGGGAGGTCATGGCATGCAGGGGGCTTCAGACACGCACTTCAGGGGCGCTCTCGCCATGTGGGGGCACCCCGAGCCGGGAGCGGGGTTCCGGTGGTCCACTTCGTGCAACAACGGGATCCAGCCGGGGCGAGGAGGCCCGATCCGGGGTTGGAAGGGAGGGGAAGTTGCAGAGATCCGGGAACCTCCTCGGAAAGCGGAGGGGTACTGAGCCCGGGCCGTTCGTTCGAGATGGTGAGTGGGGTCTGAACCGGAAGGGGAACAGGTGGTGAACCAGATTCGGATGGAGTGGGGGCCGGGAGCCCGGTTCCTCATGGTGCTGGCCGCCGCCGTGGTGGTGGTGGCCGGGCTGCGGGCGGGTGCCCCCATTCTCCTCCCCTTCTCCCTGGCCCTCTTCCTGGCCATTCTGTCGCTGCCGGTCATGTTCTGGCTGCAGGGCAAGGGGGTGCCCACTCCCCTGGCCATCCTCCTGGCCGTCCTCCTGGACGTAGCCATCATCGGGGTGATCGTCCTGCTGGCCAGCCAGTCGGTGGCCGACTTCCAGGAGCGCCTGCCGGGCTATACCCGACGCCTGTCGGGGCTCTTCGACGCCTGGGTGGGAGCGCTCCAGGACCGCGGGATCCCCGCCGGCGAGTACGTGTCCGGCGAGCTCATCAGCACGGCGGCCATCATGGACTTCGTGGGCGGGGCGCTGGCCCGGGCGGCCACCTTTCTGTCCAATGTCTTTCTGGTTCTCCTCATCATGGTCTTCATCCTGGCCGAGGCGTCCATCTTTCCGGATAAGTTCCGGGCGGTCCTGGGCAGCGAGGACGGTGACATGGGCCGCCTGGCCAAGGTGACGGGCGAGGTGCTGGAGTACCTGGTGATCAAGACCGGCGTCAGTCTGGGGACCGGAGTCTGCATTGGGCTCTGGGCCTGGATCATGGGGCTGGACTTTCCGGTCCTGCTGGGGCTCATTGGCTTCGTGCTGAACTATGTACCCACCATCGGGTCGATCCTGGCCGCCATTCCGGCCATCCTCCTGGCGCTGATCCAGTTCGGAGGCGTGGGGCCCGTGGTGGTGGTGGCCACCGGCTACCTGGGGGTCAACGTGGTCTTCGGAAACCTCCTGGAGCCCCACCTGCTGGGCCGGCGGCTGGGCCTGTCGACCCTGGTGGTGATTCTCTCGCTGATCTTCTGGGCGTGGGTGTGGGGTCCGGTGGGAGCGCTCCTGGCCGTCCCCCTGACCATGGTGGTCAAGATCATGCTGGAGAACACGGAGGATCTACGGTGGGTGGCGATCCTGTTGGACAAGGAGGCGCCGCCGCAACCCGCCACCAGTCCCGCTTCGGTGGACGACGACGACGGGGTCTGAGCGACCACGCCGGGCGCCCGGTCAGCTCCGGTAGAGGTTCAGGATGCTCCCGGCCAGGATCATCTCGATCTGCCGGGAGCTGAGCTGGTGGGTCAGGGGATAGCTTTCATCGCGGGTCTCGTTGATGACCTCCAGTTCGGAGGCTCCGTCCTCCAGGATGGCCCGGATACCGGAGATCCTGAGGTCGTCGCCCTGGTCGATCCGGCCGTGGTCCTCGGGGTCCTTGAAGAGGAGGGGGACGATCCCGAAGTTGGCCAGGTTCTGGGCGTGGATCCGGGCGAAGCTCCGGGCGATTACGGCCTTCACCCCCAGGTAGCGGGGCGCCAGGGCGGCGTGCTCCCGGGACGAGCCCTGCCCGTAGTTGGAGCCGCCCACCACGAAGTGTCCCTCCTGCTGGAACTCCTCGGCTCGCTTCCAGTAGCCGTCGTCGATCTGGCCGAAGGTGAACCGGCTGATCATGGGGATGTTGGACCGGTAGGGGAGGACCCGGGTGCCTGCCGGAAGAATCTCGTCGGTGGAGACGTCGTCGCCCACCTTCATGAGGACCGGTCCCGCCAGCGACTCGGCCAGGGGCTCGAGCTCCGGGAGGGAGTGGATGTTCGGGCCCTTCTCCAACCCCACTCCGGCGCCATCCTCGGGGGGAGGCAGCAGCATCTCGGTGTTGACCTCGATGCTCTCGGGCTCGTGGTAGCGGGGATAGGCCATCTCCTGGCCCATGGTGCGAGGATCGGTGATCTTGCCCGTGAGGGCCGAGACCGCGGCCGTCTCCGGCGAACAGAGGTACACGGCGTCCTCCCGGGTGCCGGAGCGCCCGGGGAAGTTCCGGGGAACGGTCCGTAGTGAGTTCTGCCCGCTGGCTGGGGCCTGGCCCATGCCGATGCATCCGTTGCACCCGGCCTGATGGATTCTGGCGCCGGCCCGGATGAGGTCCGCCAGATCGCCTCGGCGGGTCAGGTTCTCCAGCATCTGCCGCGAGGTGGGGTTCACGTCCAGCGAGACCGAGGGGTGTACCTGGCGGCCCTTGACGATGGCCGCCGGCACGGCGAAGTCCCGGAGCCCCGGGTTGGCCGACGACCCGATATAGGACTGATAGATGTCCCGTCCTTCAACCTCGACCACCGGCACCACCTTGCCCGGAGAGGAGGGCAGGGCGATGAGGGGGATCACCTGGGAAAGGTCCAGCTCGTCGTGGAGATCGTAGTCGGCGTCGTCGTCGGCCACCAGCTCGGTCCAGACGTCGCCGCGCCCCTCTCGGTCCAGAAACCGGCGCACTTCGCCGTCAGACGGGAAGACGGTGGAGGTGGCCCCCATCTCGGTTCCCATGTTGGCGATGACGTGCCGGTCCATGGCGCTGAGGGAGTCGAGCCCTGGCCCGTAGTACTCGATGACCTTTCCCACGCACCCGTCAACGTCGTAGCGCCGGAGCATCTCAAGCACCACGTCCTTGGCGCTCACCCAGTCCGGGAGCTCACCGATGAGGCGCACGCCCAGCACTTCGGGCATGGGGATGTGGAGGGGCTCGCCGGCCATGGCCATGGCTACCTCGAGTCCTCCGGCGCCGATGGCCAGCATCCCGATGGCGCCACCGGCGGGGGTGTGGGAATCAGAGCCCAACAGGGTCTTTCCCGGCACGCCGAAGCGCTCCTGATGGACCGGGTGGCTCACCCCGTTGCCCGGCCGGGAATACCAGAGGCAGAAGCGGGCGGCAGCGCTCTTCAGGAAGACGTGGTCGTCGGGGTTGCGGTGGTCGTCCTGGATCAGGTTGTGGTCCACGTACTGGACCGAGACGTCGGTCTTGACCCGGTCCAGCCCCATGGCTTCCAGCTCCAGCATGACCAGGGTGCCGGTGGCGTCCTGGGTGAGGGTCTGGTCAATCCGGAGTCCGATCTCCCGACCCGGCGTCATCTCGCCGCTGAGGAGGTGACTCTCGATGAGCTTCTGCGTGACGTTCCTGCCCATGGCTCGTTCCTCGTATCGGGGGAGTTCGGCGCCTGCTGCGGATCCCGTCCGGGGCAACCCGCATCCAACATGTTCGGAAACCCCCGGGGCGCCTCTGGGGTCCAGTGAAGACGGAGGCGGAAAGGAGGCACCGCGCCCTGCCCGCACCCCATCATCCAACCCCCCTCGACAGTCATGACCGAACCCTTCGCCCAGCTTCCCGACTCGGCCCGCCTCTGGACCTTCGGAGCCAGCCGTCCCCTGAGTGACGATGAGGAGGCCCGCCTCCTGGCACGGGTGGACGCCTTCATCGAGCGCTGGGCGGCCCACGGTCAGGCGCTGGCCGCCGCGCGGGACTGGCGCTACGGCCGGCTCCTCCTGGTGGCGGTGGACGACCGGGTGACCCCGCCCTCGGGGTGCTCCATCGACGCCCTGGTCCACGCCCTCAAGGAGCTGGAGACCGAGTTGGAGGTGGAGCTGGTGGGAGGCGCCCCCCTCTGGTACCGGGAAGGGGGCGCCGACGGCCCGGTCCGGCGGATCTCACGGTCCGACTTCCGGGCCGCTGGCCGGGCCGGAACCATCACCGCCGAGACCGTGGTCTTCGACCCCGCCCTCACCCGACTGGGCGAGCTCCGGGAGGGAAAGTGGGAGCGCCTCGCCGGGGAGGGCTGGCACGCGCAGTTGCTGCCGTAGGGCTCAGTTCGGCTCTCCGTCGCCGTCGTCGCCGTCGTCGGTGACCGGTTCGTCGACCAGCTCGAGCCCCAGGGTGCGGCCCTTGGCCAGCGCCGGCACCCCGTCCACCATCCAGACCGGCGGGGGCGCGTCCTGCAGGTAGTGGTCAAAGAACTGCTGCATCCGGATGGTCCAGTCCAGTTGGGGAAAGCGGCCGCTCACCCCGTGTCCCTGGCCATTGTAGTTGATGAGCCAGGCCGGCTTGCCCAGGCGCCGGAGCGCCACGAAGAACTGGATCCCTTCCTCCCAGGGCACCGCCCCGTCCTCGTCATTGTGCAGGATCAGAAGGGGGGTGTTCACCTTGTAGGCGGTAAAGAGCGGTGAGTTCTCGATGTACCGGTGCTGCGCCTCCCAGAGCGATCCGCCGATCCGGGACTGCCCCGTCTCGTACTGCATCTGCCGGACCCGGCCGCTTCCCCAGCGGATGCCCCCGTAGGCGCTGGTCATGTTGGTGACCGGGGCGCCGGCTTCGGCCGCCGCGAAGATATCGGTGCGGGTCACCATGTAGCTGATCTGGTAGCCGCCCCAGGAGTGTCCCTGAACCCCGATGCGGTCGCGGTCGATGTAGCCCTGGTCCACGATGGACAGAACCCCGGGGACCACCGCGTTCATGGCGCTCTCACCTGGGTAGCCCGGCTTGTACGGAATGTCGGGCACGAAGATCACATAGCCCCGGCTCACGTAGAAGGAGCGGCTGATGGAGGTGCCGGTGCCGGGCACGTAGTAATTGTGCAGCCCGTTGGAGGAGCGCTCGTAGAAGTAGACCATCATGGGCCACTCCTGGGACGGGTCGAAGTTCTCCGGCTTGTAGAGGATCCCCTGCAGCTCCTCGCCGTCGGCGGAGGTCCAGGTGGCGAGCTCGGCGGTGCCCCAGTTGTAGTCGGCCTGCTGGGGGTTCACGTCGGTGAGCCGGCGCTGTCCCTGGAAGTCGGTGTCGGACACCCAGAGGTCGGGTGACATCTGGAAGGTGGTCTTGTTGAAGAGGAGGACGTCGGCATCCTCGGCCTTCTGCAGGCCGCCGAAGGAGACGTCCTCGAAGGCCAACTGCTGGGGAGAGCGGGGCTGGTCGAAGCGGGTGCGGTAGTAGCCGTCGGCCTTGGTGGCGTTGCTGAAGGCCGACAGCAGCACGTCTTCGTCAAGGGGAACGTGGCGCTCGTCCCAGTCCAGCCGCACGATCCGCAGTCGGAGGTCGTTGTCCCGTCCGTAGCCGTCGGTCAGGTTCACCGGAGCGTCGTCGCCCCGGGGGTCCACCAGCCAGACGTCGTGGGCGTCGTAGACCACCAGGTGGTCGTCGCCGGCGGTCCAGCCCCCGAGCCCGTACGATCCGGGCGGGGCGGTCCGGTCGCTGATCTCGTTGTAGACCGGGTGGGGGATCTCGTCGGTGACCCGCACCACGTCGCGGGTCTGGAGGTCCATGACCATCCAGCCCCGGGGCTCGGTGCCCTCGAAGTCGCCGCCGTCCCACCAGTAGG
>PWLA01000123.1 GCA_003559555.1 Gemmatimonadota bacterium
CTATTGAGAAGGGGGCGCGGGTGTGGTGGGCTGAGCATCATGGGCCGTGGGTCCGTAGCTGCCCGGAACCTCCAGGTCCAGGAGCCGGAGATACACCCCCAACTGGGCGCGGTGGTGGATGATGTGGTTGAGGACGCTCCTTCTGAGCACCGTCCAACGGGGAAGGGTAAAGAAGACCTGGTCGCCTGATCGGAGGGTCCATGGGTCCTCCAGGTTTCCGGTCTTCGTCTTCTCGAGTCGGCCCCGGGCCTCCTCCACATTCTCGTTGAAGCGCTCCAGGATGCTTCTGGGCCCCGGAGTCTCCCGTGACGAAGCCGCCTCGTTCTCCCCGGCCAGGTTCAGCTCCTTGTCGGTGAGGACGGGGCCCACCCACGAAGGGAGGATGGCCAGGTGGGTGGCCAGTTCACCCAACGTCATGGATTTCTCATGGGGTCGCCAGTCCAGACGGTCCGCCGGGACCCTGGACAGGGCCTCCCGGGTGACAGCCATCTCCTGGTCGAATTCCTTTAGCACCATCTCGCGGTCGAACATGACGGTCTCCTTAGAAGGGCTCCCCTCGACGTAGCTTTCGCTATGCCTGCGGGTCGCCGCATACGATGGGACTCCCTGCCTCTCTCAACGGTGGCGCCCTGCACTTCTTCAGAAGCCTTCTAGCTTCTGGAGAAGAACTCCTGGGGGTCGTCGCCAGGGTTGGCGCCCATCCAGCCGGTCCACAAACGGGCCCGGATCGGGTGAAGCTTCAGGTGAACCTATCGGATGGGCGGCCTCGAGGCATGGGGGGGGCTCGGCGGCAGGGCAGGGGACTCCGGCCGGGGGCCCCCTCAAACCCCCGGGGCATAGCCACGCCGGAACCCGGGGTGCCCCCGGGCCGCCTCCGGCGACCCCAGGCCAGTACAGGTTCCGGAATGAACCCAGACGACCTGATCGCCCATCTCCATCAGGACGCCCACATCATGACCGGTGACCACCACGGCCCCGCCCTCCCGGGCCAGAGAACGGATCGCCTCGACCAGCAGCTCAGAGTCCAGGGGGGCCGCACTTCGGAGGGGCTCGTCCAGGAGGAGGCATCGGGGCCGCAGGACCAACCCCAGCGCCAGATTGGCCCGGCGGACCTCTCCGCCTGAGAGGGTCCGGGCCGGTCGAGACAGGAGATCCCCCAGCCGAAGTGCCGCCACGGTCCGGGCCAGGAGGTCCTTCCACCCTTCAGGCGCACCCCGTCGGGCCGCAGCAGCGAGTTGGGAGCCCAGGGGAGGACCAGAAAAGAAGATGCGACGGTCCGGAATGAAGACGAGTCCCCTGCGGGCCAGCGCGGCGGGGCGGGGCCGGAGATATGTCGTCCCCCGGAAGGTGACGTGGCCATGGTCGGCGGCCAGCAGGCCGGCGGCGATGCGCAGGAGGGTGGATTTCCCCGCGCCGTTGCGACCCAGCAACAAGGTGATGGCCCCGGCGTCGGCCCTCATCCAGGCCGACTTGAGGACGGTTCGGCCCCCGAAGCTCTTCCCCACCGAATCCAGCGTGAGCATGGGGTCAGACCCCCAACAGCCAGTACAGGAGAAGCTCGCCCGCCAACGGAGCGGGCAGCGCCACCGCCATGACGCCCCACCGGCTGACGCCCAGATTGGTGAGGATGACCTCCTCACCGCGCCGTCTCAAATCAAGCCAGACGGCGACACCCACCACGGCCAGGAGGGCGATCCGCGTGACCGGCCGCAGCTCCAGGGCCGGCTGGGCCATGAGCGCAAAGGACAGCGCCAGCATGATCCGGCCGAGCAACCAGAAGGCCACGGACCGATAGATGAGACGCCCCAGGAAGGGGGAGGGGGGAAGGGACGAAGGGCTCAAGGGGTTCGCGGGGCTCGGTGCGGCCTGCTCGCAGACACGGAGTTCGAGCGATAGGACCGCACCGATCCCGGAAAGGTTCCGGGGCGCTTATCTCCGTTCCGATCAGACTGCCAGTACGTCTCCGACGGCCTTCTATTCGATCCGGTCGCGGACCCCGCTGCTGACGCCGGTGCCCACGCCCAGGCCCAACGCCATGGCAGTCCCGGTGCCGATGATGGGCATGAGGGCCACCAGGGGGATGGCGAGGATCGCGGTGCCGATCCCCACCACGAAGCCGCTGACCCCGGGGCGTTCGGCCACCCGGGTGTAGCGGAGTCGGCGGCGGGAGAAGCCCCGCATGCGAGTATGACCGAAGTAGGCGGCGGTGGCGGCGATGGCCAGTGCGATGAGCGCAGTCATGGTCGATTGTCCTGGATGTCGGGAACGTTGGCGGTTCGGCGTCCGTACTCCGGGACGCCCTCCATCGATCCCTACGCAGGAAGCCGCGCCGGGGTTTCGCCCACGGTGGACCGTTCATGGAAATGGGTGGCGCCCGTGGGGGTGGAGCGTGTTCGGGCAAGTTGTCTCCGGTGGATCCGGCCCACATCATTGGGGGGACGTTCACTTCGGGACGTCCGAACGATCCACCCCACCGAGATGAGATGGTACCCGATCCCGATCCCGATACCTCCCAGAGGCCCTCAGCCGCCTCCCCTCCCGGGGAACAGCGGGGGGCCGGGCCGACCCGCGTCCTCCGTCGGATGGGCATCTGGGCTGCGGCTCTCATCCTTCTCACCGGAGTCCTGTACCTCGTGATTTCGCCCCGGCTGGCCGAGACGCTCCTCTTTTTTCCCGACTCCTCGGACCCCGGAGCCCCGCCGCCCGTGGCAGGTCTGGAGGGACGCGACGTCGAGCTCACCACCGCAGACGGTGTCCGGATCCACGGGTGGTGGTGGAGTGCGGGCGACGATGCACCGGCCGTGGTCTTCTTCCACGGCAATGCTGGGAACCTGGCCATGCGGGTGTCCACGGCGGAGGGCCTCGCGAGTCGCGGGCTCTCGGTCTTCGTTCTGAGCTACCGGGGGTACGGCCGGAGCGAGGGACGCCCATCGGAAGAGGGTGTCCTGCACGACGGCCGGGCCGCCCTGGAGTGGGTGAGCCGGGAGGTAGGGGGGACGCACCGGGTGGTGCTCCACGGGCGGTCCCTGGGCGGGTTCGTGGCTGCGGGGGTGGGAGCCGAGGCGGCGGTGGCCGGAGTGATCCTGGAGTCCAGCTTCACCACCCTCTACGAGATTGCCCGGGAGGTGTATCCCATTCTGCCTCGCTTCCTCCTGGGCCGCCTTCGGGGCCATTTTGACAATCTGGACGCCGTGTCCCGCGTAGAGGCGCCGGTCCTGGTGATCCACGGGGCCGCTGACGCCCTGATTCCCCCGGAGATGGGGGAGCGCCTGCACCGTCGGGCCAGGCAGGGCCATGGATGGCTGCCGGTGGAGGGCGCCGGCCACAACGACCTTCCCTTCGTGGCCGGTGAGGACTACTTCGACCAGGTAGCGACCTTCGTCCGGCGCGTCACCGACGAATTCGGGACAGCTGCCGAGGGATGATGGGGCTCGCCAGCCGGGGCGCCGGGCAGGGCCTGGCCTCCCTCCTCCCACCTCTTGCAACTTGCCCGCCACCCTGGCTCCCTGCAATGTGAGGGGCTCTTGGGGGCCCAGCCTCCACCCCGACGCTGAACTGCACGGTATTCATCTTTCTGGAGAAACGAATGCTCCGAGCTCATGTCCGCACCCGGCCTCCATTCCACATCTTTCTGGGTCACATCTCCCTGGGGGTGCTGATGCTGGCACTCCTGGTGGGCCAGGGGCCCGATCCGGCGGCCGCCCAGGAGGTGGAAATCCCGGTAGACACCACGGTGACCACCGAGCACACGGTGACCATCGACGGCGAGACAATCCCCTACACGGCCACCGCCGGGACCATGCCGGTTTACGACAACGACAATCAGGCCGTGGCCTCCATCTTCTACGTCTACTACCGCCGGTCCGACGTGGATGACCACGAGCGTCGACCCCTGACCTTCTCCTTCAACGGCGGCCCCGGTTCGGCCTCGGTGTGGATGCACATCGGCTACACCGGCCCGCGCTTCCTCAACATCGACGAGGAGGGCTTCCCAATCCAACCCTACGGGTTCGACGAGAACCCACACTCGATCCTGGACGTCACCGACATCGTCTACGTGGATCCGGTGAACACGGGGTACTCCCGGGCGCTAGCGGACGTGAACACCTCACAATTCTTCGGGGTGCAGGACGACATCCGCTATCTGGCCGAGTGGATCCGGCTCTTTGTGACCCGGGAGGACCGCTGGGCCTCGCCCAAGTACCTCATCGGGGAGAGCTACGGGACCACCCGGGTAGCGGGGCTGGCCCGGCGGCTCCAGGGCTCCCACTGGATGTACCTGAACGGTGTGATCCTGGTCTCGCCCACCTCCATGGGCGCCGCTCGGGGCGGGCCGGTGGGAGAAGCCCTTCTCCTGCCCCACTACGCCGCCACGGCGTGGTACCACGAGGCACTGGATCCCGGGCTTCAGAACCAGGACCTGTATGGGTTCCTCTCCGACGTGGAGGAGTTCACGGTGGAGGAGTACATTCCAGCGCTCACCCGAGGCGGCTTCCTGGATCCGGACCGGCGGCAGCAGATCGCCGAGACGGTGGCCCGATACTCGGGCACCAGTGTGGACTTCGTGGAGAACAACAACCTGGCCCTGCCCATCGGGCGCTGGCGGAAGGAGCTGTTGCGGGATCGAGGCCTCACCGTGGGACGGCTGGACGCCCGTTACCGGGGCGTGGACCGCGATGACGGTGGAATCAGCTACGACTTCGACCCGGCGCTCACGGCCTGGAACCACTCCTTCACCCCGGCCATCAACATGTACCTGCGCCAGGAGTTGGAGTACCATACCAACCTTCAGTACAACATCTTCGGTCCTGTGAGCCCCTGGGAGCGGGGCTCAGACAACACGGCGGAGGATCTGCGCCGGGCCATGGCCGAGAATCCCTTCCTCCACACCATGATCCAGGCCGGATATTACGATGGGGGGACGGACTACTTCGGGGCCAAGTACACCATGTGGCGGATGGACCCTTCGGGGAGGCTCCAGGACCGTTTCCGCTTCGAAACCTACCGGAGCGGGCACATGATGTACCTGCGCCAGGAAGACCTGGAGACCTCGAACGAGCACATCCGGGAGTTCATTCGGACCTCCATGCCCGAGGAGGGAATGCCGGCCCGGTACTGAACCGGTGAGGGGAAGTGCCGGACTGCCGGCTTGATTATTGCAGTTACCCATGCCCGGATCCCCTGGCTCCAGGGGGACGGAACGCAGATATAGCGTGAAAACGGAGCGGTGCTCGTTCCCCACGCTCGACCTTTTCCATCTCTATTTGAGCCGCAGGCCCTCAAGTGAAACCGTACCTGGATCGCCACCGGATCGCTGCACCGCGGGCCCCGTCCCGGAGGGTTCGGTGAGTGTGGATCGGATTCGGGGGCTGGCGCGGCCGGCACTGGCGCCGGTGGGTGTGGTGGGTCCCGGCGAGATCTCGCCGGGGCAGGGCCGGCCGGATGCCTCGGACGGAACCGGGGCGTCCACTGACAGCGAACTCCCGCTGGCTGCAGCTCGCCGTTTCGTGGTCCCCTTCGAGTACCGGAGCCCCGACGGAACCCCCCTCAGGGAGATGGTGGACCTCCGGCGTCTGGCCCGAGAGGGCGTCCTCCGGCTGGGGGTGGACCAGACCACCATCCTGCTCTTTGGAGGAGAGGGGAGCCCCGTCCGTCAGGTGGTGCGGTTTCGGCAGGCCACTCGGACCTTCCAGAAGATGGAGAGCCATTCCCCCGGGCTGGCCCGGGAGGCCCGGGCCATGCTGGAGGCGGTCTCACGGGTGGAGGTCACCGATGTGCGGGAGAACGCACCTCCGCCCGGACCCATGCGGGAGTATCTCCGGAAGGCGGAGATTCGGGGGCTCCTGGCGCTTCCCCTCCGCCACGCCGGTGAAATGGCGGGCTTCGTGTCGTTCGAGGTGACTTCCCGGCCCCGCAGCTGGTCGACAGACGAACGAACCCAGGCCAGGGCGGTGGCGGAGCTGATGGAGGAGGTACTGACCCCCGAGGTTCTCACGTCGGTGGCCCGGGCCTGGAAAGCGACATCCCAGCCTGGCCGAGGATCTCCGGACGCCGGCGGGCCTCTGCCGGAGCGGCACGCAGAGGGTGCCCCCTTCAGGGAGGGGGATCAGGCGCCTTCGCCGAAATCTGATTCCAACCGGGCAGCGGCATCGAGGATGCCGGCCGAGCGCTCCCCGGAAGCGGGCCCGGATCTCGAAGCAGGGACCGGAGAGCCGGACTCCACAGCCGCCGCAGTCCCCGCCGGCGAATCCCCCGAAGCGCGGCGAGAGGAAAGGGCGCCCCGGGGACCCAGCACCCGGATCCCGCGACTGCGGCCCCTGGAGGGTGCGGCACTCCTGGGAGCCGACCTGGGCGCGGATCTCCTCCATCTGGTGGAGGTGCAGGCGGCCACCCTGGCCCTCCTGAACGATGCAGTGCAATCCCTGCGCGGGGTGGATACGGAGGCGGCGGATGCGGACCCGGGAGTGTCCGGGATGATGGCGGACCTCCAGGAGATCTCCCAGCGGCTCCGTCGGGGGATCGGCTCCGTGGTTCGCATGGCCCGGGACGGCCGGGCCGGTGGCGAATTGGTGGATCTGAACCAGACCCTGGCGTCGCTGGTGCACCGCCTGGCGGGCATGGTAGGCGAAGGGCCCCGCTTCGTGGTGGCTCCGGCCTCCGGCCCCCTTCCGGCCCGGGCCGAGCCCCTCCTCCTGGAACGCGCTCTGGAACATCTGATCCGGAACGCCCGGGCGGCGGTGGCGCCCGGGGACCGGATCCGGATCTCGTGGGAGCGGGTCCGAATCCCCGTCGGCGGAAAGGCCCAGGACCAGGCCGCGGGCGCCACCGGAGATCCCGAACCGGATGCCATGATCCGGATCCGCATCCAGGACGACGGCCGGGGGATTCGTCCCGATCATCTTCCCTGGGTCTTCCATCCCTACTTCTCGGCCTCCCCCGAGGGGGACGGTCCGCACGGACAGGAGCACTTGCCGGGACTGGGGCTCTCCACCGTCCAGGCCATCGTGGAGGGCCACGGGGGATGGGTCGACCTCCACTCCCGTCCCGGAGAGGGCACCGTCGTGGACCTGCATCTCCCCCTGGCGGAAGATCCGCCACCTGCCGCCTCGGGACCGGACGCCGAGGCCGATCCCGGTGTGGAGACGGAGGCCCCGGTCATCCTCCTCGTCGAAGACGAACCCCTTCTTGCCCGACTTCTGGATCGAATCCTCACCCGGGCTGGATGCCGAGTCCTGGTGGCCTCATCCGCGCAGGAGGCGGATCGGCGTTGGGCCGAGTGGGGCCCCAGGGTAAGGGTGGTGGTGGTGGAGCGCCGGTTGGCTGGAGTGGCGAATCCCGACGGCATGGTCCGGGGGTGGGTCGGCCGGGGAGACGCCCTGGACGTGGTCGTCCTTGACCGGAAGGGCGAAGCAGGCGATGCGCCCCCGGCCGGGATCGAGCCCGACGCCTACTTCTCCCGACCCTTCGATCCGTCGGAGGTGGCCCGCAAGGTACGGCGCCGAATCCACCGGAGAGAGCAACGGGACACCCACCGACCTCCGGGGTCGCTGGCATCCGGCCCGGAGATGGGAGGCCCCAGAGCCCACTGAACGGCCGACGTCAGCCCCGCTGTCGACCGATGAGGCGGTTGAGGAGGATCACCGGAATGATCCCCACCATCACGATGAGCAGGGCCGGAAGCGCCGACTCCGCCACCTGTTCGTCCATGGCCAGCTGGAAGGCACGGGTGGCCAGGGTGTCGAAATCAAATGGACGCAGGATGAGGGTGAGGGGAAGCTCCTTCAGCACATCCACGAAGACCAGTAGGCCCGCCGAGAGAAGCGTCGCCTTCAGGAGAGGAATGTCCACCCGCAGGAGGGTCCGCATGGGAGGCGACCCCAGCGATCGGGACGTCTCGTCCAGGTTTCCGCAGATCCTCTCGAAGCCCGAATCCACCGGGTTCAGCGCCACGGCCAGGAATCGGACCACGTAGGCGAAGATCAGCGCCGCCACCGTGCCCGTGAGCAGAAGTCCCACCGAGGTTCCCAGCAGCGCCTGTGCCACCCCGGCCATCTGCCGGTCCAGCCAGATGAAGGGCACCAGGACCCCCACCGCGATGACCGCTCCTGGAATGGAGTACCCCAGCGACGAGGCCCGGGAAGCCAGACGGAGAAACGGGGTGGGGGAGAGACGGACCGAATACACGATGAGAAGGGCCACCAGAACCGCCAGGAGCGCCGCCACCAGCGCCAGTCCGAAGGAGTTGGCGGCCAGGGCCACGAATCGCCCGTCCAGCGCGGTGGGGGCGGCGTCTACGGACCAGCCCACCAGCTGCAGCACCGGGAAGACGAATCCCAGGAGGACGGGAAGACCGCAGAGAAGTGTGGCCGCCCAGGCTCGTCCCCCCTCGAGCTTGAAGGGCACGACCGGTCGGTAGGTTGCGGATCCCTGATCGAAGCGGGCCCGCCCCCTTTGTGCCCGTTCCATCAGGATGAGGATGAAGACGAAGGCCAGCAGACAGGCCGACAGGCGGATGGCCGCAGGTGCGTCACCCAGAGAGAACCAGGCCCGGAAGATCCCGGTGGTGAAGGTGGAGACCCCGAAGTACTTGACCGCTCCGTACTCGTTCAGCACCTCCATGAGGACCAGGGTGACCCCGGCCACCACCGCAGGACGGGCCATGGGGAGGGCCACCCGCAAGAAGCTGGACCAGGCGCTCTTCCCCATGATCCGGGAGGTTTCCAGGATTCCCCCGGACTGCTTCAGAAACGAGGCCCGGGTGATGATGTATACGTAGGGGTAGAGCACCAGCGAGAGCATGACGGTGGTGCCGGTGAGGGACATGAGCCCCGTGCGCAGACCTGCCGTGGTGGCCGGGTCCAGGACGAGCTGCAGGATGGCCTGGACCGGCCCGGTGTGCGAAAGGATCTCCGCATACGTGTAGGCCATGATGTAGGTGGGGATGGCAAGCGGGAGAATCAGCCCCGTCTCCAGGATCCGCCGGCCCGGGAACTGGCAGGTGGTGACGAGCCAGGCGGTCCCCACCCCGGTGACCAGGGTCAGCGCCCCCACCCCCACCACCAGCACCGCTGAGTTTATCAGGTATTCCGCCAGCACCGTCGACGCCAGATGGCGCCAGGTCTCGCTGGACTCCCCGAAAACCCCCACGGTAATGGAGGCGATGGGGAGAAGGACCAGCGCCACCATCACCAGGGTGGAGATGGTCCACGGGGTGAGGGTGACCCGAAACCTCGGTCGATAGCGCTCCCGAAGGCCCTCCAGGAGGCGCCGCACCCTGGAGCGGACGGTGAGAGTGGAGAAGGGGTCTACCGCCATCCGGCCCGGTCGAAGATCTGGACGGCCTCGTTGTTGTGCTCACCCAGCCGTTCCAGATTCAGGGTGTCGGCGCGGAAATCCCCCCATTCCTGCAGCGTGGGGGCCCACTCGATTCCTTCTCGCACCGGATACTCGAAGTTGGCCTCGGCGAAGGCACGCTGGGCCTCCTCACCCACCAGGAACTCCATGAGGCGGACGGCGTTCTCCCGGTTCGGGGCATGGGCGGTGACCCCGACCCCCGAGATGTTCACATGGGCCCCTCGCCCGTCCTGGTTCGGAAAGATGATCCCCACCTGCCGGCCCAGCTCCCGGGCCGCTTCGTCGTCGGCGTTCAGGAGCCGGCCCACGTAATAGGAGTTCACCAGGGCCACGTCCCCTACTCCTGCGGCGATGTCCCGGAGCTGATCGGTGTCATTGCCCTGAGGCGGCCGGGCAAAGTTGGCCACCACGCCCCGGACCCAGGCTTCCGCCTCCTCGGGCCCCAGGGCCGCCACCATGGAAGCCAGATGAGAGATGTTGTAGATGTTCTCGGAGGTCCGGGCCAGAACCCGACCCTCCCAGCGCTCACGGGTGAGGTCTTCGTAGTCCCGGAGCTCCTCGGGATCGACCCGCTCCCGGGAGTGGGCCAGGATGCGCACCCGCTGGGTCAGGCCGAACCAGAAGCCCTCCGGGTCCCGCAGGTGAGCCGGAATGGCCTCGGCCAGGGCGGCGGATTCCACCGGCTGAAGGAGCCCCCGCTCCTTCGCCCGGTGCAGGCGCCCCGCATCGACGGTGATCAGAACGTCGGCGGGGGAGGCCGGACCCTCCCGCTCGAGGCGGGCCATGAGCTCGTCGGCCGATGCGCTCACCACCCGGACCTGGATGTCCGTGAGCTCGGTGAAGCGCTCGAAGAGGGCCTGATCCGTGTCGTAGTGGCGGTGGCTGTAGACGTTCACCACCGACTCGTCTTCCTCTCCACACCCTGCGAGAAGGAGACCCATGGAGAGGATGATTCCCCCCAGGAGGGAAAGGAGCGTGGTCCGGAGGCCTGAAGGGGCCGAGGCGGCCATGCTGGGCCGGGCTCTGAAGGCGATATGGTTGGCTGGATCCACTGTGGCGTCCGGTTGTGTGAGTATTGTGGCGAAGGCCAGGCCGGAGCGAGGACGCACGTGGCGAACGCCCCTCCCTGCACGGCTGGCTGAGATTGAGAACAAATCTCAACTAAAGGGTCCTGAAAATCCACCCGGGGGCTCCCGGGGGATGTCCGGAACGGGCTCCGCAACACCGTTTCGGCCGTTTCTTCGGCCGGCCCATCACCGGGCCACCCTGCGGCGCATCACGCTGATGAGTGTGGCCGAGTGATGGGGCGACTATCCCAGATTGAGGGTCAGCATGGCTCCATTCACCACCCGAGCCCGGGGGCCGGCGAGGAAGTGACAGATGTGGGCGATCTCCGCCGGAGGGATCCAGCCAGAGGTGTCGGCGTCGGGCATGGAGTCCCGGTTGGCCGGGGTGTCGATAATGGAGGGCAGGATCGCGTTCGCCGTAATTCCCACCTCGGCCCCCTCCCGGGCCAGGCTCCGGGTCAGGTTCAGGACCGCGGACTTGGCGGCGCCGTAGGCCGTGAGCTCGGCTGCCCCTCCCTCAAGGGCCGGCAGAGCCGAGACATTGACGATTCGCCCCCAGCCCCGAGCCTTCATGGCCGAGAAAGCGGCGCGGGACGTCAGGAAGGCGGTGGTGGCGTTCATGGCGATCATCCGCTCCCATGTCTCCGGGCTGGTCTCGGTGATGGGTGACATGGCGAATCCGCCCGCCAGGTTCAGCAGGATGTCGGGCCCATTCGGGTCCGGGCCGCCCACCGCACCCATCAGCTCCTCCGTTACCTCGGGCCTGGTCAGATCGGCGTCGGGGTGGAGGCTCACCGCCTCGGCGCCGTCTCCCAGAAAGTCCTTGAGCTCATCGGCTTCGTCGGGCGTGAAGACGGGGACGTGCACCTGCGCTCCCGCCTCCAGAAAGCGCTTCACCACATGACGGCCCAGCGCTCCGGTCCCTCCGGTGATGAGCACCCGCTTGTCGTCGAGTCGTTCTCCCATGGGTCTCGTTCCCCTGTCCTCGGTGGGTGGATAGTCGGATGGGTCGGTGGGCGGCACTCCCCGGCGTCGTTCCCGCATCGGCCCGGGGCTACGCCACGCTCGCCTTCCCTCGGCCGGCCCGTACCCGACCACGGGCACCTTGTGCCGGAAGGGGTCGGCTGCCTTGCCTCGCAGCGGAAAAACGCCCTAATTTCGAAGGCTTTGGCCGGTCGTTCGAGTTCTCCGACCGGCATCGGCGTTCGCCGCCCTGTTTGGTTTCCACCCCGCCGTCCGGTCAGAAGGGCGTTCGGCACACGGAGCGGGGTGGGGCACCCATCGGTCACTTGGACATTCCTGCTCAGCTCGCCAGGAGATCATCAATACATGGACCTTGAATTTCGCGCTTCGGACCCTTTCGCCGGGCCTGTCGGCCTGCTTGCCCTCCCCCTTTTCAGCGATGCCGAGGGCCTCACCGGTCCCCTCCAGGAGCTGGATCGGCGGGTGAACGGTGCACTGAACCGGGCCCGCACGTCAGGCGATATCCGAGGCAAGGACGGTGACACCCTCACCTTCTACCTGTCGGCGGAAGGGGGCCCCTCCCGGGTGACGGTCGTGGGGTGCGGATCGCTGGCGGACGCTGACGGAGAGACCTTCCGGAAGCTGGGAGGAAGGGCGGTCCGTGAAGCCGAGAAGCTCTTTGTGACCGATGTGGCGGTGGCCATTCCCGGGCTCATCCCCTCGGACCCGCCCGGTCAGGGGGGCACCGGCGACCTCCGGGAGGAGGAACGCATGGTGAATCGGGTGGGGCCGGATCGGGTGGTGCAGGCCACGGACGAGGGCCTGGCCCTTGCCGGATGGGACTTCCGGGAGCTCATCACCCAAGCCGACGACCCGTCCCATGACGACGAGGATCGTCCTCCCCTGGTTACCGGAGCGCGGATCCATGCGACTCCGGTCAAGGGCAATGGGACCTCCCACGGTGACGGCGACGTGGAGGGATTGGCCGAGGCGGTCCGGGTGGGCCGGGCTCTGGCGGCGGGCCAGAACCTGGCCCGGGATCTCCAGTCGCGTCCCGGAAATGTGGCCACGCCCACCCACCTGGCCGAGGTGGCGCTCCAGCTGGCGGAGGAACACGGCTTCGGCTCGCGAATCCTGGGCCCCGAGGAGATGGAAGAAGAGGAGATGGGGGCTCTTCTCTCGGTCGCTCGAGGATCGGATCAGGAACCCCGACTCATCGTCCTGGAGCACCGGGGCGGAGGAGGGGACCAGCCTCCGCTGGCGCTGGTGGGCAAGGGGCTCACCTTTGATTCGGGGGGCATCTCACTGAAACCCGCCAAGGGCATGGAGTCCATGAAGTACGACATGTCCGGCGGTGCAGCGGTATTGGGTGCCATGAAGGCCATTGGTCTCCTGGGGCTTCCGGTGAATGTGGTGGGGGTGGTCCCGTCATCGGAGAACCTGATCAACGGTTCGGCCAACAAGCCCGGGGATGTGATCCGAACCCGGGCGGGCAAGACGGTGGAGATCATCAACACCGATGCCGAGGGGCGCCTCATCCTGGCAGATGCCCTCTCCTACACCCGAGACCACTACGGGCCCTCGGCCATGGTGGACTGCGCCACCCTCACCGGTGCCTGTGTGGTGGCGCTGGGCCATCACGCCGCTGCGCTCCTGGGAAGCGATGAAGGTCTCCAGGACGAGTTGCGGGAGGCCGGTGAGCTGGCCGGGGAGCGATGCTGGCCCCTGCCGCTCTGGAAACCCTACCGGAAGCAGTTGAAGAGCCAGGTCGCCGATCTGAAGAATGTCGGAGGGCGGCCGGCGGGCGCGATCACGGCAGGCTGGTTCCTTTCCGAATTCGCGGGAGACACGCCCTGGGCTCACCTGGACGTCGCCGGTACCGCCTACGGAGACACCGAACTCCCGTATCGGCGGGATGGGGCCTTCGGGTTCCCCACCCGTCTCCTGGTGGAGTGGGTGCGGAGTCGTGTCGGGTGAGGTGTTCATGACCCCGCGAAATGCAGACCTGCGGGTCCGCCCGAGTGCTCGATGCGCCACTCGGGCCGGAACGGCGCTCCGGCCAGTCCGCCCGTGGCCTCGCCGTTTGTGGGGGTTGACCCTCTCGTTGCTTGTGGGCGGAGCGGTGAGCGGGGTGGGTCCGGGCGTCGTCCCTCTGGCGGCCCAGGTCCAGATCCAGTCCCCTCCGCCGGCGGGCAACGCCGCCTCCGCCCAGGTGCGTGCGGCGCCGGTCCGCGGCCTCCACCCCATAGCCCGGGGCGCCCTCACCCCGGTGCCGACCCGGATCCCGTTCGGCCAGTCAGGGACGCCCGCACAGCGGGGTGCCACCGGCGTTCAGCCGGGGGAGGTGATCCTCCACTCGAGGGACACGATCGTTCAGTCGGGCGATACCATCGTCCAGGCCGGTGACACCATCGTCCAGGCCGGTGACACCATCGTTCAGGCGGCAGACACGATCGTGCAGAACGGCGATACCATCGTGGTCCCTGCCGACACGGTGCCGGAGGAGGACCGGGTGGAGGTGCGAAACCTTCCCACCTTCCCCCGACCCGTGCCCCCGGGCTGGCAGACCGGAGTCTGGGAGTGGGACCGGGAGGGGATTCAGGCGTCCCGGGCAATGACCCTGGCCGAGCTGCTGGAGCAGGTTCCCGGAGTGCTGGCTCTTCGGAGCGGAGACTACGGGAATCCCACCACGGTGGTCTCGACGGGGCTGGGTCCGGGAAGGGTGCGCATCTTCGTTGACGGAGCGGAGCTGGCGCCGCTGGACGGAGGAGTGGTGGACCTGAGCCGCGTCGGCCTGGTGGGCCTGGACCGGGTACGGGTCGAGCGACGGCCCGGAGAGCTCCGGATCGAGCTACTGGGGCTGCAGATGGTGGACCCCCGGGCCTACAGCCTCCTGGAGGTGGGGACCGGAGACCTCCAGACCAACATATTTCGGGGCACCTTCGCCCATCCCGACGCCCTGGGTGGGAACGTCCTGCTGGCCCTGGACCGGGTCGACACCGACGGACCGGTTCGGGAGGAGCCGGGAGCCGCCTACGGCGTGCTCTTCCGACACACCCTGCTCCGAAGCGACCGCGGGGGGGTGTCCTGGGGCGTACGTCGGATGACCTCGCGTCGGACCCCGGAGTTCTTCCAGCCCGAAGACGTGAACCGGACGGACTGGACCGTACGAGCCCGCTACGAACTCTGGGACGAGGTGATCTCAGAGGCCTTCTACCATCGTTCCTCCGTGGGAGTGAACACGGACCGCGATGGGGAGGGCGCCGACACGCTCATCACGGCCGATGCCAGGTCTCAGGCAGGACTGCGGATGGCCGTGGACCGCGGCTCCTGGTGGGCCGAGGCCGAGCTGCGACGCCAGGGGGGACCGGGTTGGCCCGAGGATGCTCAGGCCTTCCGTGGCGGGGTTCTCCTGGGTGAATGGGTCGGCGCCGCGGCAGGGGTCGAGCGGCAGGGTTGGAACGGGGCCTCGGGTGTGAACATGCACGGGCGCATCTGGTCGTCACCCATCCTGGGCATCACGCTCTTCGCCGAAGCGGAGTCGGGCCGCCGGGCCATTCCCGGATTCGTACCGGCTCCCATTCCGGAAGAGGACCCGGAGGAGGAAGATGACGACGAGACCACCGACGAAACCGAGGACAATGGGGACGAGGACGACGAGGAGCCCGACGAAGAGCCGGAGGTGGCGGTGCCCCCCCGCTTCGGGGAGATGACCGGGATCCGGGCAGGGGCCGAATTCCGAAGGGGCGAGCTCTTCGTGGGGGCGGCCCTCCTGTCGGTGGATCCGGACTCGCTTCATCCCACAGGCCTGCCCATGGACCGCGGGGGACTCTCCATGCCCGGGGGACGCCGGACAGGGGTGGAGATCTCCGGCCGCCTGCCGCTGACACCCATCCTGGATGGCCTCTCCCTTCACTGGGACACGCAGCTGTGGGAGCAGGCTCCCCAGGACTGGCGCTACACCCCGGACCGGACCTGGGACGTGCGGCTCCGCTACCACAACGTCTTCTTCGAGACCCGCAACCTGGAGGTATGGACCGATGTGGGGATGCGGGGACGGGACGGGATGACGGTACCCCTGGCAGACCCGGATCAGGTGGATCCGGTGATGGCCACGGTCCCGTTGAACCAGAGTTGGTACGGACGGATCCAGGTCCGGGTGGTATCGGCAAAGATCTTCGTCCACTGGGACAACTTCACCTTTCGGGACAACAACCAGGACTTTCCCGGTCGGATCCTTCCCCAGACCCGGGCCATGTATGGGGTGAAGTGGACCCTCTGGAACTGACGGTCCTGCCCAACTCCATGGCGGGAGCGCACCCAGCCGGTAGGGGCGGGAGTGCACCCACCTGGACACGGTCTTGAGGAAAGCGGGGGCCGGAGGTTATCCTTGAAGGCTAATGGCTAAAACACCCCTTCGGAGCATGACCGGATTCGGCGAGGCGGAGCAGGACTCCGACCTGGGGCGGGTGCGGGTGGAGATGCGGACGGTGAACCATCGCTACCTCAACGTCCAGGTCCGGGTCCCCGGTGGCATGGACCGCCTCCAGAATACTCTGGAGGCGCATGTTCGCTCACGGTTCGCCCGGGGCCACCTGACGCTGCGGGTCTCGTTGGGACCCGGCTCGACGGACGACCCCGACGCCGTGCCGGTGGACGTGGAGCGGGCTCGGGGCTACCGGAACGCCCTTCGCCGCCTCCAGGAGGAGCTGGGTGTGGGTGGATCGGTGGATGTAGGGCTCATTGCCGGGTTCAGGGAGGTGTTCAGGGAACCTGAGGCCGAGGCAGGGGCCGAGGAGCTGGATCCGGAACTGGTCCTGGAGCTCACCGACCAGGCGGCCGACCAGGTGCTGGAGATGAGGGAGGCCGAAGGTGCGCGACTGGCGCAGGATCTTTCCCAGCGTCTGGATGCCATGGAGGTTGAGCTGGAGGCCATCGAAGTGCGCGCCCCGGAACGGCTGGTGGAACATCGGGACCGGCTCCGGGAGACCGTCCGGGAGCTGCTGGACGGCCAGGCACCCGTGGACGAGGACCGGATTGCCCGGGAAATCGCCCATCTGGCCGAGCGGTGGGACATCCACGAGGAGCTCGTCCGGTTCCGGTCCCATCTCGAGATGTTTCGAGATACGCTGGAGGCCGGCAGCCCCGATGGGGTGGGCAAGCGGTTCGGCTTCATCGCCCAGGAGGTCCTCCGGGAGGTCAACACCATGGGCTCGAAGGCGAACGACGCCGAGCTGGCCCAGCACGTGGTGAACCTCAAGGGAGAGGTGGAACGCCTGCGGGAGCAACTGGAGAACATCGAGTGATCACCGGACTTCCGTATCGGCCGTGTCCCCTGATCCTGGCCGCCCCCAGCGGGACGGGCAAGACCACCATCGCACACGCCCTGGTGGACCGATTCGACCATTTCGTCTTCTCGGTGTCGGCCACCACCCGCAGGGCACGGGGTGACGAAGAGCACGGGGTGGACTACGACTTCGTCTCCCGGGAACGATTCCGGGCCATGATCGACGGAGGAGAGCTGGTGGAGTGGGCCGAGGTACACGGGAACCTCTACGGAACCCCGGTGGCCAACCTGGAGGCCGCCCAGGATCGGGGCGAGCACGTGGTGCTGGACATCGACGTGCAGGGTGCCCGGCAGATTCGGAGGAAGATTCCGGAGGCGGTGCTCATCTTCGTCTTTCCGCCATCGGCGACGGCGTTGTGGGACCGTCTCACCTCCCGTGGGACCGAGAAGCTCGAGGAAGCCCGTCGTCGGATGCGGGCGGGACGCAGTGAACTGGAGGAAGCACGCCACTTCGACTACATCGTGGTGAACGACGACCTGGAGCGGGCAGTGGCCCGGGTACGGGCCATCGTGGAGGCGGAGAGCCACCGACCCTCCCGAGCCCTTGAACTGGACGAGGATGTGGCCCGGCTTCGCCGGGAGATCGACGAGGTGGTGAAGGAGACCGGAGCCGGAGAGCTGGCCCGGGGGTAGCATGGAGTGCACCCGCACACCGAGCCGGCAACCCGGCCGCACCCCGGAAGGGTCGAGGGCTCACCGGTCGGCAGAAGGATATCCATTGAACCAGAAGGAGACATCATGCAGGTCTTTACGCCGAATGAAGTCGCCAAGAACACCGGAAGCAAGTACCTGGGCGTCCTGGTGGCCGCCAAGTACACACGGGAGCTGAACGCTCTGCCCCGGGACCTCAAGCCCCTGGGAGAGGAGAAGAAGCTCACCACCCGGGCCCTGGAGGCTCTCACGTCGGGACAGATCGAGTTCCGGTTGGTGGGTCGCCGTCCCCGGGGCGAGTAGCCCGGTGGGCGCCCGCGCCCTGGCGCCCCGCCGTCCCTGGGAGGACACTACGATCGTCCTCGGGGTCACCGGGGGCATCGCCGCCTACAAGGTCGTGCAGGTGGCCCGGGACCTGACCCGCCTCGGCGCCCGGGTGGAGGTCGTGCCCACCGATGCCGCCGCCCGCTTCGTGGGCCCACTTTCCTTCGAAGGAGTGACCGGTCGTCCGGTCCACCAGTCCCCTTGGTCGGCCCGCGGTGCCGCTCTCCACGTCCGCCTGGCGAGGGAGGCGGATCTCGTTCTGGTGGCACCGGCCACCGCCGACCTTCTGGCCCGGGCCGCCCAGGGCCGGGCCGATGACCTCCTCACCACGGTCCTTCTGGCCACCTCGGCTCCGGTACTCCTGGCTCCGGCCATGAACCACCGAATGTGGGCCCACCCCCAGGTCCGTGCGAACGCCCGCCACTGCACCGAGGTCCTGGGCCATCACCTGGTGGGTCCCGATGCGGGCCCCCTGGCGGTGGGCGAGGGAGAGGGGGCCGGACGGATGGTGGAGCCCCAGGATCTGGTGGAGTGGACCGGGGCCTACCTGGGCCGGACCGAACCCTGGGCGGGACGTCGAGTGATCGTCACCGCCGGCCCCACCCGGGAACCCCTGGATCCGATCCGCTTCGTGAGCAACCGATCGTCGGGCCGGATGGGCTTTGCAATTGCCCGGGAAGCATGGCTCAGGGGCGCCGAGGTGACCCTGGTCACTGGCCCGTCCACCCTCCCCGATCCAGTGGGAGTCGAGACGGTTCGGGTGGGGTCGGCCCAGGAGATGCTCGAAGCCACCCGTCCCCGAGTGGCCACCGCCGACGTGGTGGTCTACGCCGCAGCCGTGTCCGACTACCGATCCGCCAGCCCCGCCGACCAGAAGATCCGAAAGTCGGACCAGGGCGCACGTCTGAAGTTGGAGATGGAGGAGACGCCGGACATCGCCCGGGAGACAGCCGCGGCGCGACCGTCGTCGGCCGTGGCCGTGGGCTTCGCCCTGGAGACCCGTGAGCTGGAAGAGAGGGCAGGGGAGAAACTGAAGGAGAAGGGATTCCACCTCATCGCGGCAAACCCCGCCGGAGAGGAGGGGGCCGGCTTCGAGGTGGCCACGAATCGGGTCCTCCTCCTGGATCGCTGGGGCGGACGTGAGGAGCTTCCCACCCTTCCGAAGGACCAGGTGGCCGTGCGCCTCCTGGACCGGGTGGGGACGTGGCTGGCTGAGGGGCTGCCCGACACGGCGGAGATGGGGTCGTGAGCCTCCGCCGGCCCGATCCCGCCCAGGTCGCCCGTCTTCTCCGGCAACGGGGAGAACTGGGTCACGGGCCCTTCACCCTGGAGACGCTGAACCGCGCCGAGGCGCTGGCCATCGCCAGACGAGGCCGCACCCGGCCCGATCCGACCGCCCCTGAAGCCCAGGCTCCCGAGGCGCCCCCAGGACTGCCAGCGGGGGTGGCGCCGCCCGGAAATCGCCGGTCCTCCGCCGGCGCCGCCGGGGGAGACCACACCATGGCCGCCGCACGGAGGGACGTCTCCCAGGGAACGCCCTCTGGCCACGGGTCAGCGGCAGCGCCATCGACCTCGCAGTCTGCTGGAACCTCACAGTCGTCTGGCGATGACGGCTTCGAACCCCCGGCGGAGTATGACGCACTCCGGGACGCAGCCCTGGTCTGCACCCGGTGCCGGCTGGCCAAGGGACGCACACAGGTGGTATTCTCCGATGGGAGTCGCGATGCCCGGGTGATGGTGGTGGGAGAGGCCCCGGGTGCAAATGAGGACCGGACCGGGCTGCCCTTCGTGGGGCGAGCCGGCAAACTCCTGGACCTGCTTCTGGCCAGTGTGGACCTGTCGCGCCGGGATTCGGTCTACATCTGCAATGTCCTCAAGTGCCGCCCCCCCGGGAATCGGGATCCCCGGAGCGACGAGATCGAAGCATGCTCCCCGTGGCTTCACCGGCAGATCGAACTGGTCCAGCCCGAGGTGATCCTGGCGGTGGGGACCTTTTCTGCCCAGCTGCTGACCGGACGGAGCATGGCGCTGGGCAGGTTGCGGGGCGAAGTTTATAGTTACCGTGGAACCCCACTGGTGGTGACATACCATCCGGCGGCGCTCCTCCGGAATTCGAGCTGGACACGGTCCACCTGGAACGACCTGCAGCTTCTGCGCGGAGTTCTGGACGGGTCCTGAAGAGGCTCCGAGAGCGACACGGACCTCCGGTCCCCGATCCGTGTCCAAATGAAGGCCCGTACCGGACCCCGGCCACCAGGGGGTTCGCATGAAGCTCCGGGCGACCTTCGCCGACACATTCGCAATCCAGAGCCCTACACCCCCGGCAACTTCTCGACGTGACCCCGCCTGAGCTTTCCCACTCGCCCCCCATCCAGCACGATCGGGACCCGCCGTATTCCCGCCAGGCCGAAGTGTCGGTGCTGGCGGGCATCCTCCTGGATCAGGACGCCATGGTCCGGATCGAGGACGTCCTGGACGACACCATGTTCTTCTCCGAGGACCACCGGATTCTCTTCCGGGGCATGCGCCACCTCCACGAGAAGCGCCGGGGCATCGACGTGGTGACGCTGGGCGACCACCTCCGGGACACCGGCAACCTGGAGCGGGCCGGCGGCGAGGAATACCTGGCCCAGCTCCTGGATGCAGTGCCCACGGCCGCAAACATCCAGTACCATGCCCGAATCGTCCGGGACAAGGCGCTGCTCAGGCGCCTGGTGGAGGTCTCCACCCGGACGATCCAGGATGTCTTCTCGCCCGGGGAGCGAAGCGTCGAGGAGCTGGTGGACGAAGCCGAGTCCCGGGTGTTTCAGGTGGCGGAGAGCCATGATCGGGGCGGATTCGTCTGGATCAAGGATCTCCTCTGGGAAGCCTTCGAGAACATCGAGAAACTCCAGAAGAGCGAAGGTGGGCTCACCGGGGTACCCTCGGGCTTCGGCACACTGGACCGGATGACCACCGGCCTGCAGAAGGGTGACCTGGTCATCGTGGCAGCCCGGCCCGCCATGGGGAAGACCTCCTGGGTGCTGAACGTGGCCCAGAACGCCGCCATCGATCACAAGGTACCGGTGGCCCTCTTCTCGCTGGAGATGTCCAAGGAACAGCTCGTCCAGCGGCTTCTTTGCGCCGAGGCTCGGGTCGATGCCCAGAAGCTCCGGACGGGCCGGCTCTCGTCGTCGGACTACCAACGGATCGGAACGGCGGGAGCCAAGCTCAACACCGCCCCCATCTGGATCGATGATTCCCCGGGCGGCACGGTCCTGGAGATGCGGGCCAAGGCCCGTCGCCTGAAGGCCGAAGGAGGGCTGGGCCTCCTGGTCATCGACTACCTGCAGCTCATGGCCGGCTCCGGTCGCCAGGAGAGCCGACAGCAGGAGGTGAGTCAGATCTCCAGGGGACTCAAGGGGTTGGCCCGGGAGCTGGAGGTTCCCGTCGTTGCCCTCTCTCAGCTCTCCCGCGGTCCCGAGCAGCGCACCGACCACCGTCCGCAACTTTCCGATCTCCGGGACTCGGGATCCATCGAGCAGGACGCGGACCTGGTCATGTTCCTCTACCGTCCCGAGTACTACAGCTCCACCGGGTTGGACGAGGACGGAAACTCGCTGGAAGGGAAGGCCGAGCTCATCGTGGGCAAGCAGCGAAACGGCCCCACCGGGACGGTGAACCTCTTCTTTCACAAGAAGTACACTCGCTTTGACGACGTGGCCCGGGAGCCCGACGAGGCGCACCCTCCGGGAACCGGAGGGGGTGGACCTGCCGGAGGCAACGGCCGGGAGCGGGATGATGTCCCCTTCTAGCGGCGGGGTGATTTCCCCTTCCAGCAAGGGAATCGGGCCCGGTTGGGGAGAGCTCGCAGCACTCCTGCACCGGCCTCGGCCCCCCTCCCGCCCTCATGACGCCCCCACGCCGGAAGAGAATCCCCATGGTATCCATCTCCGAGAGGGTCACCCTCGTGGAGCCCCGCCCCGCGGGTTCCACCCCGCTGGCGTTCCCCTCCCCGGAACCCCCTTCCCGGGAGCCCAAGCTGAAGCAGACCCGTCCCACGACTCTCCGCACGAGAGGAGCTCGTGACGGGAGGGGTCGGCGTAGCCATCCCTGCAGCCGGAGCCGGTCGGCGGTTGGGGGGCCGGAAGAAGGCCTACCTGGAGCTGGCGGGGCGACCGGTGCTCCAGCACGCGCTGGAGCCTTTCCTCGCTTCGGACGAGGTGGTAGCGGTGGCCGTCGCCCTGCCCGGCGAGGACCTCGATGATCCCCCGGGCTGGCTGACGGGATGGGACCCCCGCATCCGCCTGATCGCCGGCGGCGGCACGCGGCTCCATTCCGTCCTGGCCGCGCTGGAGGCGTTGGACGGAATGGGAGTGGACGATGCGCCCGAGGTCACGCTGGTCCATGACGGCGCCCGCCCTCTGGTGACCGACGAGATCATCCGACGCTGCATTGCCGGCGCCCGGGAGGGCGAGGGGACCGTGGCCGGATGGCCTGCTGTGGACACACTCAAGGAGGTGGACGGGAACCGCATGGTGGTGGCCACGCCCGACCGGAGACAGCTGTGGAGGGCCCAGACCCCCCAGGCCTTCCCCCATGACCGCCTGCTGGAGGCCTACCGGAGCGCCGTCCAGGCCGGGGTGGAGGCCACCGATGACGCCGCCATCTACGCCCATGCGGGTGGAGCGGTGCGAATGGTGGAGGGAAGCCCGTGGAACTTCAAGGTGACGCATCCCGACGATATCCCGGTGGCCGAGTTCCTCCTGGGCCGGCGGACCGACGCTTCGGCGGATTCGGTATCGGCGGAGGACTCCGAAGTGGGGAAGGGTCCGACGAGATGAGGCCATCGAACCCTTCCGGGATTCGTCGGATCAGGAGCTCGCGGGTTCGGGATATCGGCGCGCACCTGGAGTCCGGCGGGCTCCTGGCCTATCCTACGGAGACGGTCTACGGACTGGGGGGCGCCGCCACGCCGGAGGTGGTTCGCCGGCTCCGTCAGATGAAGGGAAGAGAGGCCGGTCGTCCCTTTCTGGTCCTCATTCCGGAATCCGGCGGAGGGTCGCTGGCGTGGACGCCGGCAGGACGAAAGCTGGCTCAGCACTTCTGGCCGGGGCCCCTGACGCTCGTACTGCGGGATCCGGAAAGTCGTTTTCCGCCAGGGATCCGCGACGAGCAGGGCCGGGTGGCGGTTCGGGTCAGCCCACACCCCTTCATCCGGAATCTTGCCGATGTCTGGCCCCACCCGCTTGTCTCGACCAGCGCGAACCCGTCCGGTGGAGAGCCGGCCATGGAGCCGGACGAGGTGGCGACGGCGCTGGCCGACCGTCCCGGCGTGGACCGGCTGTGGATTGTGGACGGGGGCCGACTTCCGCCCTCGTCTCCTTCCACCCTGGTGGACTGCACCGAATCGATCCCGACCGTCCTCCGGGTCGGCGCAGTTCCGGTGGAGCGCCTCCGGGCGCTTCTGGACGAGATCCGAACCGAACCTCGAGCATGAATTCATCATTCCCCATCCCCATTCCATGACACCCTCCGATTCGTCTTTCGCCCATCCCTCTCCAGCAGATGAGGGTCCCGATTCCGTTGCCGGCGGCGATGGAGGATCCTCCCCAGGCGAGCCGTTCCGGCTTCTCTACGTCTGCACGGGCAACACCTGCCGCAGTCCGCTGGCCGAAGCGCTGACCCGCAAGGCGCTGGAAGAACGGGGCTGGGAGGGCGTGGAGGTGCGCTCAGCCGGGGTGGCGGCGGCTCCAGGAGCGCAGGCCAGCGGAGGGTCTCTGTCGGTGGCTGCGAGGCATGGTCTCTCCCTGGAGCGACACCGGAGCACCCCGCTCTCGGCAGAGGTGGTGGAGTGGGCAGACCTGATCCTCGCCATGTCGCCCAGCCACCTGGGAGGGGTGGCCATGGCCGGAGGGGGAGACCGGGTCGTGGTGATCACCGAGTTCGCCGCGGGACTCGAAGCTCGGGAGGCCGATCCCCGGCAGGCGGCGCAGGTGGCCGGCGGGGTGCCCGACCCGTTCGGTGGAGACGAGGAGGAGTACGAGGCGACCTACCGGGCGCTGGACCGCCTGGTGGAGGAGGTCCTGGACCGGCTGGAGCCGGTGGTGGCTCCATGAACCCGCCGCCGGAGGGGCGTGCCGTCGCAGGGGTGAAGGGCGACACCCGGGTGCTGGCCCTTCTGGGTGACCCGGTTCGGCACTCCCTCTCCCCGGCGATGCAGAATGCCGCCTTCGTCGCGGCGGGAGTGAACGGGGTATACGTGACCCTGCGGTGCGGAGACGGAGATCTGCCGGGCCTCCTCCGGGGCCTGGCCCGGGCCGGTGGAGGGGGCAACGTGACCCTTCCCCACAAGGAGCGGGCCGCCGCGGCCGTAGAGGAAGCCACCTCCGCGGTACGCCGGACGGGAGCGTGCAACACCTTCTGGCTGGAGGAGGGAAGGGTCCACGGAGACAACACCGATGTGGAGGGACTTCGGCGAGCCCTGCATGCTCTCCTGGATCAGGACCTCCAGGGTGCCCGCGTGCTCCTGCTGGGGGCGGGAGGGGCCGCCCGGGCAGCGCTGACCGTCCTGATGGACGAATCTGCGGGGGCGGTCCACATCCTGAACCGGACCCTCTCCCGGGCCCGGAATCTGGCTCAGCGCCTGGGAGATGCGAACACCCGGGTGCTGGAGAGCCGGGAGGCGTTGGCGGGCCGGCGCTACGACCTGGTGGTGAACGCCACTCGGCTGGGTCTCGACCCGGAGGACCCGTTGCCGATGGAGGTGGACGAGGTGGATCGGGTGGGAGCGATCCTGGATCTGGTCTATGGGCCCGAGGAGACGGCGCTGGTGCGGCGGGCCCGGGAGCGGGACATCCCGGCGGCGGACGGAGGTGAGATGCTCCTTCAGCAGGGCGCCGTGGCCTTCGAACGGTGGTGGAAGCGGCCGGCGCCGGTGGAGGTCATGCGCCGGACGTTTGAGGCTCACCGATCCAGCGATCCACCTCAGTCCGGAGAACCCGACGGGGGTGGAGTGGCCCGATGAACACCATGAAGCAGACGGCCCATCGCGGGATACGGCGGCTCCTGCACCTTGTGCTCCCCCCGGCGTGCGCAGGATGCCAGGCGCCCCTTGCCCCGGGCCCTCACCGGATCTGCCCCCGCTGCCGAACGCTCCTGAAGCCCCCGCCCCACCCTCGCTGCCTTCGCTGCCATGCGCCCCGGGGCACCGGCCTTCCCGCCTCCAGGCCCTGTCCCGAGTGCTCCGACTGGCCCGCGGAGCTCACGAGGGCTCGCACAGCGGTGCTCATGGCCCCTCCTGCCGATACCCTCGTTCACGCCCTCAAGTACGGTGGTTGGCCCGAATTGGCCACCTTCATGGCCGGTCGGATGACCGGGGCGCTGGCCCCCGCGGAACTATCGGCAGGCTCCCTCGTAGTCCCGGTGCCCACCACCCCGTCCCGGGAGCGGGAGCGCGGCTACAACCAGGCGGCGCGCCTGGCCCGGGTCGTGGCCCACGCCCTGGACAGGCCGCTGGTGGAGGCCCTGACGAGGGTGGACGGCGGTGGCACGCAGGTCGCCTTGCACCGCCATCAGCGCCGGGCTAACGTCGAGGGTGCTTTTCGGCCGGTGGAGGACCTGAGCGGCAGAATCCGGAGCCGGCCGGTCCTTCTGGTGGATGACGTTCTGACGACCGGCGCCACGGCTGGCGCCGCGGCTCGAGCCCTGGCGGCCATGGGCGCTGAGGAGGTGACCCTCTTGACTTTCGCCCGGGCTCTGCCAGGTGACGCATAGCCGGCAACCGACAGCAGAAGGACCGCGAGCCGGCGGACGAGAGGGGCCAACAGGCTGGCGCGGCGGGCGACCGAACCACCCACGGACCGCAAACCCCGGCGACCAACACTTTCCCGGGACAGAACCGACGACCAACACTTCTCTGGGACAGAACCGAACCAGCACTTTCCCGGGACAGAACCGACGACCAACAGTTCCCTGGGACAGAACCGGACCAGCACTTTCCCGGGACAGAACCGACGACCAACAGTTCCCTGGGACAGAACCGATGGGGGGCTCCAGAGAAATCGCCCTGTCCCGGGTTCTCACGAGACGATTCCTGGAAACACAATCCTTATAGAGGAGCAGAGAGATGTCCATTCGTGTGGCAATTAACGGTTTCGGGCGAATCGGCCGACTGGTTGTTCGGGGAAACCTGGAGTCGGGCCGCGACGACCTGGAGTTCGTGGCGGTGAACGACCTCACCGACAACGAGACGCTGGCCCACCTTTTCAAGTACGATTCGGTGCACGGCACCTTTCCGGGGCGGGTGGAAACCACCGACGACGGCCTCCGGATCGATGGCCATGAAATCAAGGTCCTGAGCGAGCGGGATCCAGGGAAGCTGCCCTGGCGAAGCCTGGGCGTGGACGTGGTGGTGGAGTCCACGGGCCGGTTCACCAAGCGGGACGATGCAGCCCAGCACCTGCAGGCGGGAGCCCGGAAGGTTCTCATCTCGGCCCCAGGCAAGTCCGAAGACGTGACCGTGGTTCTGGGGGTCAACGAGTCCGACTACGACCCCGACGCCCACGACGTCATCTCCAACGCCTCGTGCACCACCAACTGCCTGGCGCCGGTAGTCCGGGTCCTGTCCGAGCGCTTCGGGTTCGTGCGGGGGCTCATGACCACAATTCACGCCTATACCAACGACCAGAGCACCCTGGACGCCCCCCACAAGGACCTTCGGAGAGCCCGGGCGGCGGCCCTCAGTCTGATTCCAACCACGACCGGAGCAGCTCGAGCCACATCACTCGTCCTTCCGGAGGTGGAGGGGAAGTTGGACGGAATGGCCATCCGGGTCCCCACCCCGAACGTCTCCCTGGTCGATCTGACGGCCGAGCTGGAAACCGATGTGACGGCCGCCGAGGTGAATCTGGCCTTCCAGGAGATGGCACAGGGCCCCATGGCAGGGATCCTGGACGTCTCCGAGGAGCCCCTGGTCTCGGTGGACTACGTGGGCAATCCAGCGTCATCGGTGGTGGACCTCCAGACCACATCTGTGGTGGGCGATCGGCTGGTGAAGGTTCTGGCCTGGTACGACAACGAGTGGGGCTACTCCATGCGGGTGGTGGACATGGTCCGCTACATCGGCGAGCGACTGCCGGCCCGAGCGGAAGGATAGCGCCGTGCCCCGCACGCTCACGCTGAGGGACCTGGCGCCCGAGGAGCTGGGCGGAGCCCACGTACTGGTCCGAGTGGACTACAACGTGCCCCTGACCCCCCGGGGAGAGGTGGGGGACCGTACGCGGATCGAGGCCACCCTTCCCACCCTCCGGCACCTGGCGGAGGCCGGAGCCCGTTCGGTGCTGGTTTCGCACCTGGGGCGACCGGATGGATCCCCGGATCCGGACTATTCGCTGGCGCCTGTGGCCCGGGTCCTCTCGGACCTCCTGGGTCGGGAGGTGCCCCTGGTGAAGGAATCGCCTGGCAGCCCGGAGCTGGAGGACAGGGTGAAGGCCCTGGTCGATGGGGAAGCGCTTCTCCTCGAGAACATCCGATTTCTCGCCGGTGAGACGGACAACGACCCGGAGCTGGCCAAGTCCCTGGGCCGCCTGGGAACGGTGTTCGTCGGCGAGGCCTTCGGGGCCGCCCACAGGGCCCACGCCTCCACGGTAGGAGCGGCCCGCGCGATCCGCGTTGGGGGAGGACGTGCGGTGGCCGGTCAGCTCATGGAGCGGGAGCTCCGGTTCCTGGGAGAGGCCCTCGCCGATCCCGAGCGACCCTTCGTTGCCGTGCTGGGGGGGGCCAAGATCTCGGGAAAGATCGACCTCATCGAGGCGATCCTTCCCAGAGTGGATCGACTCCTGGTGGGAGGGGCCATGGCGAACACCTTCTTCCGGGCCCTGGGATTGAACACTGGTGCCTCGCTGGTGGAGGCCGACCGGGTGGAGATGGCCGGAGAACTCCTGGAACGGGCCGGTGACCGGCTCCTCCTGCCGACGGATTGCGTGGTAGCGCCGGAAATCACCGATGACGTCTCCACACGCACGGTGGATCGCACGGAGGTGGAGGAAGGGGACCGGATTGCCGACATCGGCCCTCTGAGCCGGGAAATCTTCGCTTCTGAGATCGCCGGGGC
>PWLA01000362.1 GCA_003559555.1 Gemmatimonadota bacterium
TGGCCGGTGGTGGTCTGGGAGCCTGGCGACGACCGGATCCTGTACACGGTCCCGGACCTGGGGGACGGCTTCAAGGCGGGACTCCACCACGGAGGACCGGAGGCCGACCCGGACCGGGTGGAACGGACGGTGACGCACAGCGAGGAGGAGCGGATCCTGGCCCTTCTGGCCCGCCTGATCCCCGGGGCGGGGGCACCGATCCTGGACCGCTCCGTCTGCCTGTACACCAACACCCCGGACCACCACTTCCTCCTGGGTCGCCACCCGGATCACCCACGGGTCGTGCTGGCCGGTGGCGGCTCGGGGCACGGGTTCAAGTTCGCACCGGTCATCGGGGAGATGGTCGCCCACCTGGCCCTGGCCGATGACGACGAAGCGGTGGATCCATCCGACCCCGGACTCGCCATTCCCCCCGCCTTCGCTCCCGCTCGCCTTCTGGAATCCTCCCGGAACCCTGCATCATGAGCCCTCCCGCAACCGACGCGCCCGAGCCCGCTGAACTGCCCACGCCCCGTTTCATCGCGGCCCGGGAGGTTCCCGCCCTCCTCTCGATGCGCGAGTGCATCGAGGCGGTGGAGAAGGCCTTCCTGGCCCTGGCCCGGGACCGGACGGAACAGCCGCTCCGCACCGTGATCCCCCTCCCTGACGGCCGCAGCTCCTTTCTGACCATGCCGGCCTGGCTCGGAGATCCCCCTGCGCTCGGAGCCAAGCTCCTGACTCTCTTCCCCGGAAACCACGATCGGGGCATCGAATCCCACCAGGGGCTCATCGTCCTCTTCGATCCCGACACGGGCTCGCCTGTGCTGGTGGTGGACGCAGCGCCCGTCACCGCGATCCGGACCGCCGCTGCCAGTGCCGTGGCCACCCGCGCCCTGGCCCGGGACGACGCCTCGACCCTGGCCATCCTGGGCTCCGGGGTGCAGGCCAGGAGCCACCTGGAGGCCATGCTGGAGGTGCGCCCCATCCAACGGGTGCGGGCCTGGAGTCCGACCCGGAGCCACCTCGACCGGTTCGTGGAAGAGATGCAGGCCCGATTCCAGGTTCCGGTGAACGCCGGGGCCGACGCCCGGACCGTCGTCGAGGGCGCAGACCTCGTGTGCACGGTGACCGCTTCTCCCACCCCGGTCCTGGAAGGCGGCTGGCTTGCTCCCGGGTGTCACGTGAACGCCGTGGGCGCCAGCACGGCCACTACCCGGGAACTGGACTCGGACGCCGTGGCTCGCTCGGCCTTCTTCGTGGACCGCATGGAGTCGGCACTGGCCGAGGCGGGAGATTGGCTCCTGGCTCGCAGGGAGGGAGCCGTTCGCGACGAGGAGCCGGCCGGCGAGCTGGGCAGTGTGCTGGCGGAAGATCGCCCCGGGCGTCGGACTCCGGATCAGATCACCGTGTTCAAGTCCCTGGGGCTTGCGGTCCAGGATCTGGCGGCAGCCGTGCTCATCCGGGACAAGCTCGGGGGTGGCTGACCCACCCGCCCGCAGCCGACGCGAGACTCCTCAGGCATGCGATTCTCTCGATTCTGAGATGGTCTGTGACCAGAAATGGTCACGTCCCAGGCCGTCCGAAAGGGAACGCACGCTTCACCGCTGGTGCGCGGTGGCCCTTGGACAGTTCCAGGTCCGGGTTCCAACCCCTCGTCCCGTACCCCTGAAACCATTTGTCCTCCTCCTCCGTCCAGAGGAGAGACCGTCCCGTCTCGTGCGCCAGGGCGTAGCGAGTCGGGTACAGCGGAACCGACAACGAAACCCGGAGGACCCGTATGCTCCCCAACCTTCGAATCGCCGCGGCGCTCCTCTTCCTGTTCGGGCTGACCGCGACGGGGCAGCCCCTCCACGGACAGCACTTGCCCCAGGGTGCCGAGGACTGGTACCTGTGGGCGGACGACGGCCACCGGATGTACATCGCGGAGCTCGGGCCAACCGCAGAAGCGCGCGACACGATCGTCGTACTCCATGGGGGCTGGGGAGCGGAACACAGTTACCTCTGGCCGGCCGTCGAGGCCCTCGCCGACCGCTACCACTTCGTGCTGTACGACCAGCGGGGCTCGCTTCGGTCCCTTCCGGCCGACACCACACTCTCCGTCGAACGGCTCATCGCCGACCTCGAGAACCTCCGCCAGGAGCTGGAAAGAGACCGCCTGACGATCTTTGGCCACTCCATGGGCACACGCCTGGCCACGGCCTATCTGGGAGAGCACCCGGATCGAGTCCGCCGCCTCGTCCTCGCGAGCCCTCCCCTGGTGTTCCCTGAGGGGGGCGGTCCGGCGGACACGACCGAGATCCGGCAGGCCCGCGAGCGATTCCAGGAATTTCACCAGGAACAGACGGCCCGGCAGATGGCCGCCGAGGGATTCGATCCCGAGGAGGATCCCCAGTCCAACCGGGAGAGCACGAGCCGATGGCGAATCGCATTCACGGCCGCGAACGCCTATCACGTGGAGCGGTGGCGGACGATGCCGGGAGGAATGGCCTTCTACAACCCCGAAGTGGCGAGCTTCGTGAACGAGAACACCGGAGAACCCTTCCTGGACGTGGCGTACTACTACACCACGCTCCGCGAAGCCGAGGTGCCGGTCCGCATTATCGTGGGTGATCACGACTTCGTGGACTTCGGGCTCGTGGCGTGGCCGACCCTCGTCGAGGACATGCCCCGGGTGACGATCGAGACGCTGGAGAACGCGGGGCACAACCTCTGGTTGGACCGTCCGGACGCGTTTCGGGACGCCCTCCTTCGCGCTCTGGAATCCGCACCGGAATAGGGAACTTCAACGGATCCGCCAGCGTTCATCTCGTCCGGATCCGGAAGGGCGCAGACACCCGGTAGGGTTCGGGGGGAAGGTTTCCCCACGACGGCCCGTCATGGTCGTAGTTCCAATATGCTCCGTCGATGACGACCCGGTAGATCCCATCGACCTCGTCCACCGAGAACCGGGGGTAGGTGTTGCCCCCGGGGTAGCCGCCGAAGATGCCCGCCACGTGCTCGTGCTCACCGCCAGGCGCGATGCGGATGGGCGGGCTCAGGCACATGAGCAGCACCGGGGCCCATGCGGTGACCCATCCCTCCTCCGTCCACTTCTCGAGCCTGTAGGCGAACCCTCCCCGGCAGTTCAAAAGAGAGATGGTCCGATTCGTCACGTTCTGGTAGGTGAACTCCAGCTCGCCGCGCCAGCCCCTGCTTCCGGCCTCCAGTACGTACTCCGACGCACTCATGAGCACCGGGGCGTCCTCGTGGCTGAACGGCGAGGTCGGCAGCCCCCGATCACCACACCCGGCGGCGCCAAACAAAAGCAGGGCGATGAGGACAGGAGCTGAGCGGGCCATGGATCCTCCCTACGTTCAAGTGGACACTCCACCTACCCGGTAAACGAGCCAGGGGATCCCGATGTGACGCAAAGCGTGCGGATCCGCCGGGGATCATCTGACGCACGACCCGCCGCGGACGGCGCCCTGAGGTCTCGGATGGAGGTCATCACGCCCTCATCGTCCGTCCCCGGGACGCCGGACAGGTCTCGGGAAGGGCGGCTGCTCCACCTCCACCTCGCCGTGGATCTCGAGAAGACGGAGCGCTTCCTGCACGCCGCGCTCGAGCTGCGGGTCTCGTCCCTCGGCCAGCGCCCGCGCGGTCATCCGGACCTGGATGTCGGCGGGGATTCCGTAGTTCTCCGCGATCCAGTCCACCCCAGGCTCGAAGACGGCGTTGCAGGGGACGTTGGAGCCTCCTCCGTCCACGAGGGGGTAGTGGCCGCACGAGCGCACCAGCCCGCCCCAGGTGCGCATCCCGATGAGGGGGCCGATCTCGAGATGGCGGAAGACCCAGGGGAAGTAGTCGCCCCCCGAGCCGGCGTACTGGTTGATGAGGAGCACTTTGGGCCCCAGGACCCCCGCCGGGAGGGGGAAGGGGCGTCCGTCCACCGCCTCGTTGGTGATGGCGGCCCTGAGCCTCCGGTTCATGAGGTCCACCATGTAGTCGTCGAGGAGTCCGCCTCCGTTGAAGCGCTCGTCGATGACCGCCGCCGACCGGTCCTGCTGCGAGAAATAGTACCGATCGAAGGAGACGAGCCCCGGGTTCCCGGTGTTGGGGACCCAGACATAGGCCAGGCGCCCTTCCGAGAGCTCGTCCACCCGACGCCGGTTGTCCTCCACCCAGGCCCGCTGGCGGAGCTGGCCTTCATTGGCAAGCGGAATCACCACTTCGGTCCAGGCGTCGGCCATCGAGGGGGTATTGGAGAAGTGGATCCGCAGCTGACGACCCACCATCCCCTCCAGAAGGCGGTAGGGGTCTTCGTCGGCCGTGAGCTCCACCCCCTCCACCGCCAGGAGATAATCTCCTTCCCTGACCTGCATCCCCGGCTGATCCAGCGGAGCGGCCATCCCGGGGTTCCACTGCTCGGTCGTGAAGATCCGAGCGACACGCCAACGCCCGTCGGCGGGCTCCAGGTCTGCGCCCAGCACCCCCACGGGGGTGGACTCGATGGAGGGGAAATCGCCCCCGCCGAAGTAGGAGTGTCCCACCGACATCTCCGATCCCACCTGCCCGATGACGTAGTTCAGGTCGTTGCGGTGCCGCACCCACTCCACCAGGGGCTCGTAGCGTTGGCGCACGGCATCCCAGTCGGCGCCATGGATGTCGGGGTCGTAGAAGAAGTCGGGGGTCCTCCGCCAGACCTCCTCAAAGATCTGGCGCCACTCGGTCATGGGATCGATGCGGATGCGAAGGTCCAGGGTGAGTCGCCCCGAGTTCGCGTCGGGAGGACGCGCCGTGTCCACCACCCGCCACTGGCCGCCGGACTGCAGGAGAATCCGGCCTCCGTCGCCGGCGAGCGCCATCTGCCCGACTCCCGAAGCAAAGCTCTCCGCCTCCCGGGACTCGAGGGTGAACTTGTGGACGGTGGACCCGGGGCTCCCCGGCTGGAGTTCCCGGAGGAAGACGCTTCCTGCGGGACCCGCTACCGCCTCGGCATAGCGGCTCACCGGCATGGGAAGCGCAAGAATGCGCCGCTCGATCCCGTCCAGGTCGACCCGTACCTCGAGGGCGTCATCGTCTTCGCCCTCGGCCCTGTCGCCCCCGCCGGCGTTCGGCGCCGCGTCCGCCCCTTCCTCGTCGCTTCTGGGCGGGAAGGGGGTGGGGTCGTCTTCCCGGAGGATCATCACGTACGCCCCGTAGGTGGGGTCGGCCGTGATGGCGCTGGTGTTGGCCCACCCCGCGGCGGTCCCCAGATCGGTGCTGGCCAGGAACCAGAGGTGGCGTCCGTCCCGGTCCCAGGTGGGGGAGTGGGCATCGGCCATGGGATCGGTGAGGACGTGGGTCTCGCCGGTCTCCACCGACCAGACCACGATGCGCCGGAACTGGTTGGGGAAGCGGTTGGAGTAGGCGAGCCAGCGGGAGTCGGGAGACCAGGCGGGGCTCATGGAGGCGCGGTCGTTGGAGTCGCCCCCCAGGTCGGCGGGAACGATCTGCCCGGTGGCCCCCTCCCCCACCTGCACCCGCGCCCGCTCGTCCATGAAGGCGATTCGGCTCCCGTCCGGCGACCAGGAGGGGTTCCATGCCATGCTGGACTCGCCGATGGAGAGGGAGCGCGCCGGCTCCAGCCCATCCTGATGCGCGATGTGGAGGCGGTAGCCACTCCCGTCGTCCGAGAACCAGGCCACCGAGTCTCCCACCGGCGACCAGATCGGCGCCCGGTCGGCCGCGCCGTCGCTCCGGCTCAGGTTCCGGGCGTTCCCATGCTCGACCGGGATGGTGAAGATCTCACCGCGAGACTCCATGACGGCCCGCTGCCCGGTGGCGGACAGCCCTGCGCTCCGGACGCTGCTTCCCATGTCCACCCAACGGGGGCGGGCCCACGGGAAATCGCCGCGGACGGAAATGGAGACCCGTTCCGCCACGCCGGTCTGCGGGTCGAGGGTGTGGATCCATCCGTCGTGCTCGTAGACCAGCGTGCCGGCGCCTCCGGAAAGGTACTTGATGTCCACATCCGTCTCGAAGGTGAGCTGCTCCAGCTCTTCGGTGGCCGGATCGAACGACCAGATGTTGGTGGCCCAGTCCCGATCCGAGAGAAAGTACACCGTCCCGTCCAGCCAGACCGGGTGGGAGTCGTAGTACCGCTCCGAGGGGATGAGGTGTTCGTCCAGCGTCTCCACATCCAGGAGCACGAGCGGCACGTTCTGCCCGCCCCGGTAGCCCCGCCACTCGGGATCCCATCGGGATGTGGGCTCCACGACCAACTGCTGCCCATCGGCGGCGAAATCGCCCCGGAATCCGAAGGGGGCCGGAAGAAGGGTGGAGGGGCCTCCGTCGGCGGGGACGGTCCAGAGCCGGGTGTATCCGGTGGGCGCCGATTCCCGTCCGGTGGCGTAGAGGATCCGGGTCCCGTCGGCGGTCCACCCTCGAGCCTGGGAAGCGCTCGGGTACCAGGTGAGGCGGACGGGGTCGCCGCCCTCCACATCCACGACGTGGACGTGCGGGACTCCGCTTTCCGCCGAGGTGAAGGCGATGCGACTCCCGTCAGGCGAGAAGTGGGGCCCCGACACCACCGCGGGCGTGGAGGTGAGCCGCCTCGCCTCGCCCCCCTCCCGAGCGACGATCCAGAGATCGCTTCCGTAGGTGAAGGCGATGTGCTGGGCGCTGATGGCCGGCTCCCGGACGAGGCGGGTGTCCTGGGCCTCTGCGGGAAGGGCCGGGGCTAGCGAAAGGACGAGCAGGAGGAGGAGGATGGGGATGCGGCGAACGAGAGGCATGGTGTCGGTCTCCGGGGTGCCGTGAACGTGAACTCAGGCCAAACTCCCCTACGAATGCTTCCCCCGCAAGATTCGGCAGCACCACTCCCCCTCCCCGAACGCCTTCCGCAGCTCGCCGGCCAGACCCAGACCGGGACAGCTTCACACCAGACGGAAGTTGTCACCGCCGCCGCAGGTGGCCCGGAGCTACCTCGAGGGTGGCCTCGCCTCCGCCGCGATCAGGCACCGCTCGGCCGTCTCCACCTTGTGGGACCCCATCCGCAGCGCGTTCGGTGTCATGACCCCGAGCATGCAGCTTGACGCATCGGCATCCAACGGCCTTCTGGGCTTCGACCCCGGTGTCGCGGTCGTTCAGTCGCCGGCATCCGAACCAGGACTCGGCGCACAGATGCCCGCGGATACCGTCCTTCTCCACCCCGACCACGTGGAGTTCGATGACGGGGCAACCTTCGCCGGGCGACGGGCGGGACAAGATGGACGAGATGACCCAGTGACTGGAAGAGGCGGTGACCGTCGGGCTGCCACGGTAGGATCGGGATCGATGGGCGCTCAGCGGAGCGTCCGCCCCTCCGATGCCGGGGCCAGCCCACACTCCTTCTAAAAAATATTCCCGAAGTCCAGGTCGATGCGGTCGAGGTTGAGACGATTCAGGAAATCGGAGTAGCACATCCAGGAGACGAGGGCGTTCATGTCGGCAAAGTGCGGTGGCAGGTAACGCGGGGGAACCACGAGCCCCTCCTCGACGAGTTGAGCCAGGGTACGCATGTCCCCGAGGTTGGTCTTTCCGCAGAAGAGGAGGGGAACCCGGTCCAACAGCCCCTTGCGCACGGCGAGCTGGATGTAGTTGTAGACGAGAATGAACCCCTTGCTATAGGAGATGTCCTTCGTAAACGGGCCTCCGGTCGGCGTGCTCCCCCGAAAAACCCGGGAGGTATTGGTGTAGGATTCCTGATCGCTGAAGCCCTCCTCGCGGAAAAACCGGAAGATCTCGAGAAAATCGGCCCCACCCTCGGCCATCGCAACGGCCCGGATCCGGTTCGTCACCCTCCGCATTCGCCCAGGATGCGAGGCGAAGGCGAGAATCTCCATGACAATCGCGAGCCCCTCCTGGGTAACGGTCGACGAGGGAGGGCCTTTGCTCAGGAAGGTGCAATACGGCTGCTCCATTCCATTCCTCGTCGTGCCCACATGCACCCATCCCTCGTGGACCTCCAGCAGTCGGATGTCGCGCGCGTTGAAGCGCGCCTCCTTTCGAACCTTGAGGTAGTCGGTGCCCGCCGCGGCATCCGAGATGATCCCGTCGCTCAACATGACACGAATCGGGCGATCGGGGTCGGGGAAGGCCTCATCGAGACGCTCCTGGAGCATCTCGACCGCTTCCTCGCCGGTGATGTCCTTGCGTTCTGCCTGAAGCAGGAGGCTCCGGTCCACGTTCTCGAGGATCTCGCTGATCTGGGTGCCGAGATCGGCCAGCGTCGGGTCTCCGGCGTGAAAGACGTCGTTCGGACTCCCGTAGAGTTGCTGGGAGAACTGCGAGAACTCGGGGGTGCCCCGTGCATCGAGCATGCGCACCACATCGCTGTACTCGTGGCACATCCGCCGCATGATTCCTCCCACCGGGTTGAACGAGCCCA
>PWLA01000083.1 GCA_003559555.1 Gemmatimonadota bacterium
AGGAGGAATCCCGGCCCTCGCCGTTACGGCCCAGGAGCCATCCGGAGATCACCAGGTCCGTCCCTATGCTGCGGTCATCCCGTCGGAAGCTGAGACGGAACGGGGCCTCTTCGATGTCCACCAGGTGGAGAATCGAGTCTACTTCGAGATCCCCGACTCGATCCTGGGCCGGGAGATGGCCCTCCTGAGCCGGATGGCAGCGATGCCCGTGGGAATCGGCACCGGGATGCTCGCCGGTGGCGACCGGCTGAACGAGCCCCAGTTCATGAACTACGACACCCAGGTGATCCGGTGGGAACGGGAGGGGAACCGGATCCTCCTTCGGGCCGTGAGCCACGCAAAGCGGGCGGACCCGGTGGACCCGGTCCGTGACGCTCTCCAGCACGTGGGGTTCGAGCCCATCATCGCGGCCCTTCCCGTGGAAGCGGAAGGGACGAGCACCACCGTCGTCGAGGTGACCTCGCTCTACACCACCGGGAATCCGAATTTCGGGCTGGACCGGGACAGGCGTCAGCGGTGGGAGGTCGGAAGCGTGGACCCGGCCCGGAGCAACCTTCGCTGGATCCGCACCTTCCCCACGAACGTGGAAGTCCGGAACGTCCTCACCTACGAGGCGGATGCCCCTCCGGCCCTGGAGCGCACGGGGGCCCTCTCCCTGCTGGCGAACCATAGCATGATCCTGCTCCCAGCCGAGCCCATGAAGCCCCGGCTCCATGACGAACGGGTGGGAATGATCACGGTGGAGACCCTGGACTACAGCACGGACAGCCACTTCCCCGAACCTCGCCGATACGTCCAGCGGTTCCGACTGGAGCCGTCCGACCTGGATGCCTTCCGCAGGGGTGCGCTGGTGGAGCCGGTGGAGCCCATCGTCTGGTACGTCGACCGGGCCACGCCGGAACAGTGGCGCCCCTACATCCAGGCGGGGATCGAGGAGTGGAACGCGGCCTTCGAGCGGGCCGGCTTCCGGAACGCGGTGAGGGCAGAGATGGCGCCGGAGGACGATCCGGACTTCGACCTCATGGACGCCCGCTACAACGTCGTCCGCTGGGTGGCCACTCCCGAGCACTCGGCCAACGCCGGTCCGGACGTGGTGGACCCCCGTTCAGGAGAGACGATCCGGGCCCACATGAACATGTACCACGGCCTGGCGAAGCGCCTTCACTGGTGGTCCCTCACCCAGACGGGTCCCCGGAACCCGGCGATCCAGGAACTCCATGTCTCCACGGAAGAGATGGGGGAGTACATCCGCTACGTGGTTTCACACGAGATGGCCCATGCCCTCGGCTATCCACACAATCAGAAGGCGAACTCTGCGTTCCCGGTGGACTCTCTCCGCTCCGCCTCCTTCACTGAGGAGTGGGGGAACTCGGGATCCGTGGTGGGCCGCACCCGCTTCAACTACGTGGCCCAGCCCGAAGACGGGCCCATGCGGGTCCATCGCACGGTGGGAGAATATGACAAGTGGGCTGTGGAATGGGCGTACCGGCCGATCCCCGATGCCGCCACTGCCGAGTAGGAGCGGCCTGTCCTGGACGGATGGGTGCGCGAGCGTGCTTCGGATCCCCTCTACCGATTCGGATACGGAAACGACTTCGATCCCTACCAGCAGACCGAGTCCATCGGAAGGGAATGGATCGAGGCCAGCGAGCTGGGCATGCGAAACCTCCGAGAGGTCGTCCCGAACCTGGTGGAGTGGGTGGGCGTGGAGGGCGACACCTACTTCGAGATCATGCAGCGCTACATGCAGGTCTTCGCCCAGTGGAACCGGTTCATCACCCGGGTCACCAGCGCCGTGGGGGGACTCGAGGAACACCTGAAGGTGGTGGGCGAAGAGGGTCCGATCTACACGCCCATCCCAGCCGGGGAGCAGCGACGGTCCATGGAGTGGCTCGCCGAGCACGTTTTCGAGACGCCCGAGTGGCTGCTGGACTGGGACCTCCTCCGGCGGTTCGAGCATGTCGGCACGGTGGAGCGGGTCCGCTGGTACCAGGTCAACGCCCTGAACCAAGTCCTGGCCGTGGAGCGGCTCGAGCGGCTGGTCGAGCAGCAGGCCTCCCTCGGCGGTGAGGCCTACTCTCCCGCCGAGATGCTCGACGATCTTCGGGGGATGGTGTGGCGGGAGCTGGGCACGGGAGCCTCCATCGATCCCTTCCGGCGAAACCTCCAGCGCGGATACCTGGACCGTCTGGCCTGGCTCCTCACCGAGGCGTCGGCCGACGCACCCCTCCCCCCCGGAGACTACCGCCCTGATCTGGACTCCCCGGGCTTTGACGACGTGAGCCTCCGGACCTCCTTCCACCTTCACCAGTCCGACGTGGTGCCCCTGGCATGGGAGCAGCTGGAGATTCTCCGGGAAGAGGTCGATCAGGCGCTGGGCCGAGAGGGCCTGGACCGGGAAAGCCGAGCCCATCTTCGCTTCACCCTCCGGCGCATCGACCGCATCCTGGGAGGAATCGGCGGGCCGTGACGGCCCGGGGGGTCGCACAGGTCCTGGTGAAGCCGGTCAGCCGGCATCCCTCAGAAATCGATCCAGGACGTCCAGGCAGGCCTCCACCGCGGTGACCTGAGCCCAGCGGCTTGGGGTTCAGTCCACGCCGAAGCGTCTCCGCATGTTGTTGCACACCCCTTCGGTATTGGCCCCAATGCAGTAGCCGAAGAAGAAGAGGTCGATCACCCGGACGTCGATCTGCAGCAGCTGATCGTACACGAACTCGAGGTTTGCATCCTCCTCGAACTTGCTCGGATCGGCCAGCTGGAAGACCGGGGTGTGCCGGTCCCCGGAGAGGGTGGCGACGCGCTCTTGACCGACGTACACGTCCCCGCTCGAAATGGTGTTCCCTCCACTTCCGACCCTGAAGACGAACTCGACGGCTTGTCGGGGATCGCCGCGCTTCTGGAGGAAGAGGCTTGCAGCCCCGGTTCCGTCGATTCTCGAGATGAAGAGGAGGTCCTGGATCTCCATGGTGTTCACCGCACGGTCCCGATCGATGGAGAAGACGTAATCGAGGGCCGAGTTGGGACTGGAGCCGCTCCTTCCGGACATCAGGAGGTCGACGACGCCTCCGTTTCCGGGATCGATCCGCCCAGCCAGAAGCAGGGAAACGACTGTGCCTCCTGACGCCCTTCGACTCACGAGTTCCACGTTCACCTCGCTTCGAGGCTGCGTCTCCTTGTTCTGTGCGATGGGCGCGACGTCGAAGAAGTCATCGGTGCGCTGCAACGGAAGGACCGGACCTCCGGGCTGGGTTTCGTATCCCTCGAACCGGGTCCGATCTCCCGGAACCTCACCGAAGATGGGAGGGGAGCCGGTCCATCCGTCCGCCTCCGGGTTCCAGACGCAGGTGGCCCCGAGGGGTTGAAGCGCAATGTCCGGCCCCTTGGCCTCTACCTGCAGACGCCTGTGGTTATCACGGGCGGGCAGCAGAGACAGAATCTGAAACGGAGAGGCGGCTCCGTCGGCGGAGAACTCGTCAGAAGAGAAATCAATGGACGGGAGCTGGTCGTCACACCCGCCATTGCCGGCCATGACCTTGCAGGTCTGGCGAGCCAGGTCGACCATGGTCTTCTCGGCTCGGGCCGCGGGAGGATCGGCCCCCGAGATCTCGGCCAGCTGCGCCGTGAGTTCCCCTATGGTGAGTGTGGGGGCAGGAGCCGATGAGGAGCTGGAGTCGCAAGCCGCGAGGGCGACGAGCACCACGAGAATCGCACCGAGGCGGCGGGCGGGAAACGAGCAGGAACGCATGGAGTGAGCTCCGGGTTCGAGGCCGCAGTGCCCCTTTCACAGGCTGGGATACCTGATGCTGGGCAAGCGCTTCATGGTACGACGGGGAGACGAGTTGTGTCAAGGGTTTTCTGCAAACCGCTCCCCATGCGGAAGGCAACGTTTCTCTGCCGCTTCTTATTGCACTCGGCTCCCTACGTATTCTGGGCCGCGCACACCTTGAAGAGCCGGCGGCTCGCGCCCCCGCTGGAGCGACCTGGCGAGCAGCGGGGAGTTTACTCCCCGCGTTCGTCCCTCAGCACACCATCGCCGCCGGCATTCCCCTCCGGCCTTCTTCCATGCCCCCCTGGCTCTCTTAGTAAAACTTGCATCTACTCCTTCGCCCCCTCAACTTCCTCCCGGTGGGTGACGGCCTCCCTCGATGGAGCGAATCGATCGTACGCAGCGGGGGGAGGAATGTGAGGGGGAAGGCGGAACGAGACGATATCCCTCGACATGCGAGCACTGCAAGCTTTGTGGGTGCTCCGACGTAAGTGTGGCTCTCGGCCCGGTTTCGTGAACTACTTTCAGGGACTCTCACCTTCGGAGGTGCTCAAATGTCGCTCGTCCCACGGATCTCCACGCTCGCCCTGGGCCTTCTGGTCGCTGCGGCGACCCTCGTCCCAGGCGGTCCCGGCCATGCCCAGACCGTCGAAGGTGGCATCTTCGCAGGAGGGGCGTTCATGACGTCGGACCTGAGCGACGAGTTCATCGTCGATACCGGTTCGCGTCTCGAAAGAGCATCCCAGTCCCACGACAACGGGTTGGCCCTGGGAGCTCGGGTCGGTCTGCGGTGGACGGCGCTCTCGCTCGAAGGCGCGATCACGGTCGTCCCGACCAAACTCGTCACTCGTCTCGAGACGTCCCCGAACGTCTCGGACGACCAGACCATCCTCATCCTGGGCGGCAACGCACTGTATTCCTTCACCTCGGGACGGTTTCTGGAGTTGTTCGTCACTGCTGGAGGCGGGGTCAAATCCTACAGCGCCGACGACCCCGGTGGGGGGTTCGACTCCGGTATCGACGCCATGGTCAACTTCGGAGGAGGGGCCCACCTCTTCGTCACCCCGAACATGGCCATCCGGGTCGACCTGAGGGACTACGTTTCGAGTTTCGATGCCTTCGCCAACATTCCCGGCTCCGATCAGGAAGCGAAGACGCAGCACGACATCCTCCTGACGCTGGGGCTGAGCTATCGGCGGGCCGGAGGACGCTGACCCCGAAAACGGACCCTTATTGATCGCAGGCTTGCACCATCCAGTCCCGTGCGGCGAAGCGCACCAGGCAGACTTCGCCGCCAAGCAGGGTATGGGCCGGGTCGCCCGCGGGGGGGGTGTCACAGGAACCTGACCAGAGCCTCACGCGAGGTGTGGCCCGGCGCTCGACGTTTCCCCGCATCGGAAGGCCCAGCTCTTCGAATGAGACCATGAGGTCGGTCTGCGCAGAAGCGGAAGCCGGAGACAGGGTTGTGGACGTAGCCGAAGTGGCCACCCAGGGGCCCTGCTCCACTTGCACGGCACCTCGGAGGCAGAACGTCTGCGGAGTGGGTACCGCCATCGTGAAGAAGGTGGATATGAGCAAGCGGTCATCATCGATTCGGAGCTCGACGGAGACATCCGCCGGCTCGGGCGCCGGCCCCACGACAACCCGGATGGAGTCGGTACGCCCCCCCGCATTCGCCACGATATAGGTCTCTCCCGGGGCTGCTGCCCCGGCGCGGCCGTCACCGTCCACCTGGACGATGGCGGGATCTCGGGAACTCCACTGCACGGGCCGGTCCAGCGCCGTGTCTCGGTCGCCCCGGACTTGGGCCGAGAGAACGGTCGTCTCCGTCGGGAGAAGGTCCAGTTGTCGGGGTGAGATGGTGACTTCCGCCACCTCCTCGGCACTGACGATCACCGGAACCGAGTCCCGGGCCTCTCCAGCTGACACCCGGAGGAACGTGGCCCCCGCCGAGACCCCTTCCAGCGTAACGGAGCGGTCCCCCGATGTGGCAAGCCGTGCCGGTCCTTCGGCGGTCAACGACCAGGCGAGACGATCCCCCGGTCTCGTGAGACCTTCGGATCCCAGGGCCTCGACTCGGATCTCACGAACCTCGCCGGTCTCGATCCGGATGTCCCCGGACGGCTCGAATCGAAACGAGGTGATCCCGCCGTCGGAGCGCTCGGCCTCCGAGACCACGCGGATCGCCAGCCGTGCGGACAGATCTCCGACTTCTGCCTGGATATCCGTGCTCCCGACCGCCACGCCCGTGACCCGGACCGCGTCCGATTCCACCCCTTCGACATGAACGACTCCAGGGTCTGTCGAGGACCACCCCGAGAGCTCCACCGGCACCGATTCACCGGAGACATCGAGCCCCTCGACTTGGACCATGATGCCCTCGGTACCCTCCCGAACCACCACGGTATCCCCCTGCCGGAACCGGATGGCTGCGATCCGGCGAGCCAGCGTTTCTCTCGAGCCCACTCGCACGGCCAGATGGGCAACTCGATCCCCGACGGCGGCCCGGATCTCCGTCGTCCCTTCTCCCACCCCCACGATCAACGCAGAATCCGGCCCCAATGCCTCGACCCGAGCGATCCCGGGATCCTCCGAGATCCAATCCAGGAGCTGACCGGACACAGCCCCGGGCACACCGGCCAGGCCCTGGACATGGACGACCGTCTCCTCGCCATCCGCTCCGATCTCCAGTGTATCCCCCTGAACGAAGCGGAGTTCGACGACCCCAGGTGCGGCAAACCAGTAGGATCCGACCAGGGCCACGACGAGGACCAACACTCCCGCTCCGGCCATCGTGACGCCGCGGCGGGTCCGCTCTCCGAGCCGGCCCCGGAGCGCCCCTCCTGCCGCCAGGCCCGCGATCCAGCTTCTCCCCCTGTGCAAGGCCGCTCCGAACCGGGGCACCGGTCCCAGGGCACGGCCTCCGACACGGCCCTCGTCCATCGGGGCGAAGTCGGATCCGTCGGCCTGTTCCGGTGCACCCACCTCTGATGCGTCACTGCGGGAAACGAGAGATTCGCCGCTGCCGACGGGAGTGTGGCCCTGGGAGCCCGCATCCCCTTGGCCCACCTCCGTGGCCGAAAGGTCGTCCGGCTCGGCCTCCATCTCCCGGGGCCGCGACCCGGCCGCCACGCCCGACCCGGCCTCCCCGCCCCCAGGGGAGTCCCCCACCGAGGTAAGATCATCCGGCCTGTCGACCTCCGCTTTGGCGGGGAAGCGCGCCTGGCCATCCGGCTCCCCCGGAGCCTTCACCGCTCCGGCAGCGCGCGCAGCGTCCCGCACCGTTGGGAATCGATCTCCGGGGTCCTTGGCGAGCATTCGACCCAGGGCGTCCACCAGGTCGGGAGGCACGTCGTCCCGGAGCCGGGCCAGGTCCAGGGGAGGCTCGGTCATGTGGGCCATCATGATCGTTTGGAGCGTATCCCCTGCAAATGGCTTCTGCCCACCCAGAGCTTCGAAGAGAACGACCCCCAGAGCGTACTGGTCTACAGGCCCGGCCATATTCTTCCCGGTCCACTGTTCCGGGCTCATGTAGTAGGCGGTTCCGATCGCGCTGCCGGTCTGCGTCAGGGCCGTTGTCCCGCCGACGACCTTGGCAATCCCGAAGTCGGTGATCACTGCATCGCCGTTCTTCCTGATCAGGATGTTGTCGGGCTTGATATCACGGTGGATGACCCCCTGTTCATGGGCGTAATCCAGAGCGGAGGCGAGCTGGCCGAACCACCGGAGGGCAGTGTCGATCGGCACTTGAGGCTTGTCGTGCAGGAGGCTCCCCAGCGGTCGGCCTTCCACAAATTCCAGGACGAGGAAGTGAAGATCGTCGTGGGGTTCGAAATTGTGGAGCTGGACGATGTGAGGATGGCGCAACCGAAGGACGACCCGGGCTTCCCGCTGAAAGCGTTCCACCATGTCCCGTTGGGGGAGCAGGACATCGGATAGCACTTTGATGGCCCATCGCCGATCAAGGGGATCGGTGGCCTCGTAAACCGCGGCCATGCCGCCGCTTCCCAGTCGCTCCCCTATTCGATAGCGCCCCGCCGTCCGCTTCTGGAGGCGCTCGCGCAGGGGATCGACAGCATCCGTCGTGGCGAGGCGCGCCCCGCACCCGGCGCAGTGCTTCGCGCCCTTCTCGCATGTGCGCCCACAGGCCGAACAAATGACTGTGCTCATCGGCAGACCAGGCAGGGCTCCGGAGAGCGAAAGATCGGATGGGGTGGGGAGGGGCTTCCTCCGTCCCGACCGTTCTCTTCAACATCGGGATTCGAGCGGGTGCCCGCAACACTGGACGATGAAGGTCAATGCAGAGCCGTAGTCGCACAGGCACCGGAAGTGCGCCCCCAGATTCGACCCGGCGGAAAGGCAGGACTCAAGCTGGTGGGGAGAGCGTGACCCTCGGCACTTCGAACGACCCACCCTCCTCGAGAGGACCTTCAGCCCCGACTCTTCTCCACCCCCCGGCGAAAGCTCCGCAGGATCCGGTCTGCCGAGAAGTCCGCCAGTCCTTCCAGCATCTGGACCATCGCCGCAGGCGAGAGGGAACCGAGTGCTGCCGCCGTGATCATGTCGTTCACT
>PWLA01000146.1 GCA_003559555.1 Gemmatimonadota bacterium
ACATACTCGCAATCCCCATGCAGGGTTCACATCAGGGATCGCGGACGGCGGTGAACTCGCCCCCGGTCGTGCCCCGACCCTCGATCTCCAGGCTGAAGGTCCCCTGGATCTCTCCCCCCTCCGACAACGCCCCCGTATGGGTGATCTGGAACGGCGCCGACTCCCCGCCGCCGGTGCCTACTCCGGCCGTCCCCTCCTCCTGAATCAGCACGCCGCCCTCCGGGTCCAGGAAGGCCCGGGCGCCGGGATCCAGCGACACCTGGATCGCCACGCCGGCCCATTGGCCCTGGGCATCCAGCGACACCGCCGCCGTGCCCCGGCTGGAGTCCACCTCGGTGATCTCCAGCGTCCCGTTCAGCGTCACTGCCGGGCCGTCGGTGGAGAAGGCGGTATACTCGTAACTGCCCTCGAACTGGCCCAGCTCGGGCGTGGAATCGTCGTCGCACCCCGCCAGCAGTGCCGTCGAGACCACCAGGAGGGGGAGGAGGAGGAAAGCGGTCGTGGAGATCTTGGATCGAGGCATGGGGTGCCTTGTGGTCGGTGGCCCGGAAGGTGTCAGAATGTCCCATCGGGACGAAGGGCTGGATTCCACCCTGCCGAACCGATAACCTCTAACGTTCCCAGCACGTTCCCCGATGGTGCGACGGTACGCGGGATCGCGAGCCGGGATTGTCGAATGTTTGATACTGGATGATCCAACTCCGCCCGGGATCTGGCAAGTACCCCGGCGCCTCGAGTTCCGAATTCAACTCAACGATTCCCCTTCTTCACGAGGAGTCCACATGTTCGAACGCGTTCTGGTGGCCATGGACCTGTCTCCCGCCACCGAGGCACTGGTGTCGTCCATCCCGGGCCTCCAGGCACTGGGCACCCGGGAGATCATCCTGGCCCACGTGGCCCGGCCCATCAAGGAACCGGTCTCCGCGTCGCTGAGAGAGATCGAGAAACTTCGCGAACGGCTGAACGGCCTGGGCGACCGACTTCGGGAGGAAGGGTTCGAGGTCCGGGTGGAAGTGCCTTCCGGCAGTCCGGCCACGGAGCTCATCCGCGTGGCCCAGGAACGGGATCCGGATATCATCCTGGCCGGCTCCCGGAGCCATACCCGCATCCGGGAGGCCTTCGTGGGCAGCGTAGCCTGGGAGTTGGTGAGAAGGGCCAGCCGCCCGGTCCTCCTCCACCGGATCGAGGCCAACCGCCCCGATCCGGAAGCGGCACTGGAGGTCCAATCCGGAGGACTGCCGGTCCGGGTGATCCACCCCACCGACTTCTCTGCCACCGCCGAACGGTCCATGCCCTGGCTCAAAGCACTGGCTGGCCACGGGGTCTCCCAGTTCACCCTCCTCCACGTCCTCCCCGTCGACGCCCAGGACGGCCGGAGCGAGGCCATGAACCGGCTCGAGGCCCTGGCCGAGGAGCTGAACCCCGACGGCTCCCTGGAGGTGAAGACCCAGGTCCGCCTGGGGGTCCCCCACGAGGAGATCCTGGGCGAGGGCGGGCGAGACTCGCAGAACATGGTGGTCATGGGAACCCACGGCCGCAGCGTGCTGCCCGAGATCGTCATGGGAAGCGAGAGCCGGCAGGTGGTGCGGCGGGCCAGCGCCAGCGTTCTGCTGATCCCCACCGACGCGGCCTCCCCGGGAGAGCGGGCATCGCCTGACGACTCAGAGGGCTGATGGCCGAGGCCGGATCACCTCCGCCCGGCCGGCTGGAACGCTACCGGGAGGTGATCCCCGACCGGCCCGCCTTCCTGGAGGCCAGCCTCGCACCCGAGCCCGTGACCCTGCGGGTGCGGCGCGCCCTCATCGGGATGGAGTCGCTGGAGGAGCGTCTGGGGGAACGGGGCTTCCGCACTGAACCCGTGCCGGGGCTGGCCGACTACCTCCGGGTGCTGGACGGCCCTGCCTCGGTGGCCCAGACCCTGGAGCACTGGCTGGGCCTCTTCCACGTCCAGCAGGCGGTGATGGCCCTTCCCTCGCTGGCGCTGGCGCCGGAGCCGGGAGAGCGGGTCCTGGATCTCTGCGCCGCCCCCGGCGGCAAGACCGCGCACCTGGCCGAGCTCATGGACGACCGGGGTCCCCTGGTGGCCGTGGACCCAAAGGAGAAGCGGCTCCGGGGCCTCATGGGCAACGTCTTCCGCCTCGGGCACACCAACGTCCTGGTGGTGGCGGCCGACGGTCGGGAGCTCCCCGGCGGAGCCTCCTTCGACCGTGTCCTGGTGGACGCCCCCTGCTCGGCGGAGGGCAACTTCCGCCGTCAGGAGGGACGCCTGCCGCCCCGGACCCCGGACTTCGAAGCCTACGTCACGGGTCTCCAGGAGGCGCTCCTGCGCCGGGCCATCCGCCTGACCCGCCCGGGCGGGACGGTGGTCTACTCCACCTGCACCTTCGCACCGGAAGAGAACGAAGCGGTGGTGAACCGGGTGCTGGCCGACGAGCCGGTGCAGATCGAACCGATTCCCCTGGAGCTTCCCCATGCACCGGGACTCACTGGCTGGGGTGGGGAGCGCTACGCTCCCGAACTGGAGCGAGCCTGGCGGGTGTACCCGCAGCACCTGGACTCGGGGGGAATGTTCATGGCCCGGCTGCGGCGCCTGGACGATGGTCAAGGCACCCACTCCGGCTGGACCCCGGTTCCCCCCGCCTTCCCGGGCGAGGATCCGGAGGAGGCCAGGGAGCGGATCGGGAGGGTGGACGCCCTTCTCCGAGACGAGTACGGGTTCGACGCCCGGCGGCTGGAGTCGCTGGGGTGGATGGTTCGAGGGCGGAATGTCTGGGCCCAGACCGCCAAACGCTGGCCGGTGGAGACCTGGCGAGGCCCCGGGGACGAGGCGTCACGGGGTCACTGGCGCGTGGTCTGCCTCGGGCTCCGGGCCTTCCGGGCGGCGGGAGGCGACAAGGAGACGCCCACCAACCAGTTCCTGAACCGCTTCCAGGAAGCGGTGGGGGGACGGCGGCGGCGGGAGTTGGACAGCCGGGAGCTCACTCGCCTCCTGGAGGGCGACGCGCTGGAGCCCGGCGACCTTCCGGCGGGGCCGGTGGCCCTGTACTACCGGGGAACCCTGCTGGGCCGGGGCATGGTGGGTCGCAGCGGACTCCGGTCCGAGATTCCGTCGCACCAGGCCGAGCGGCTCGGCGCCATCCTTGAGGCGACGGGGCGGTAGAAGTCCCATCGGAGGGTGGGGCGTCAGTCTCCCAGCACGTATCCGAAGATCAGGGGAGCCACGATGCTGGCGTCGGACTTGATGTGGAAGCGGGGGGTGTCGGCGTCCAGCTTCCCCCAGGTGATCTTCTCGTTGGGCACGGCACCGGAGTAGCCTCCGTAGGAAACCTCGGCATCGGTGATCTGGCAGAAGTAGCCCCAGAAGGGGGTGTCGCGACCCATGTCCTGGATGATGCTGGGCACCGCGCAGATGGCGAAGTCCCCGGCGATCCCACCCCCGATCTGGAAGAAGCCCACCGAGGGCAAGCCCTCCTCCGCGCCATTGTTGGCCAGGTACCACTCGATGAGGTGGGAAAACTGCTCTGTACCGGTGCGGCAGCACTGGTGGTGGGGGATCTCGCCGGTGAGCACGTTGGCAGCGAACATCTGCCCGGTGGTGGAATCCTCCCAGCCCGGAGAGTAGACCGGGATGCCCTTCTCCCGGGCGGCCAGGAGCCACGAGTCCGCCGGATCGGCCTGAAAGTGCTCGTCCAGCTCTCCGGAACCCAGCACGTCGTATAAATATTCAAAGGGGAACTTCCGGATCCCCGCGTCGCAGGCCTCCTGCCACCGGGCCAGCAGCCGGGCTTCCAGGTGCCGCATGATGTCTTCCGGAATGCAGGTGTCGGTGACCCGGTTCATGCCCCGCCGGTAGAGGTCCACCTCCTCCGCGGCAGAGAGGGCGCGCCAATCGGGGATGACCTCGTACTCGTCGTGGCCCAGGAGGTTGAAGACGTCCTCCTCCAGGTTCGCCCCGGTGCAGGAGATGGCGTGGACCATGTCGGCTCGGATCATCCGCGAGAGGATGATCCCCAGTTCCCCGGTGGACATGGCGCCGGCCAGCGTCACCATCATCTTCCCCCCGGCATCCAGGTGCTCCTCGTACGCCCGTGCGGCGGCCACCGTCTCCCGGGCGTTGAAGTGGCGGTAGTGCTTCTCCATGAACTGGCGGATCGCACCCATGGGCCGGCTCCTCGAAGTTGGGAATAAGGGTGGTGACGGAGGCAGGAAACTATGAAGGGAGGTGGCGTGGTTCCAGGGGCCTACCTGCCCTCGAGCCACTCCCAGCGAGGCAACCCACCGGCGACGGCATTGCCGTGGAGGATCTCCACCAGGATCTCCAGCGAGTCCACGATCCGGGGACCGGGCCGATTGAAGTAGTGGTGGCCGTCCACCAGCGCCACCCGGCCGTGCCGGACGGCGGTGAGCTCGCTCCAGCCCGGACGGTCCGTCAGAGTCTCGATCTCGTCCCGGGTCCGCTCCAACCCGAAACCGCACGGGAGCACCACCATGACGTCCGGGTCCATCTCCCGGAGAGCGCTCCACTCCACGAAGGGGGAATGCTCCCCGGGGGTGCCCAGCAGGTTTCGGCCCCCGGCCATCTCCACCAGCTCGGGCATCCAGTTTCCCGCCACCATCAGGGGGTCCATCCACTCGATGGTGAGAACACCGGGGCGGGCGGAGGCAGCACCGGCCCGCTCCCGAGCCTCTTCCGCCAGCTCTTCCATGCGACCCTGGAGTTCCCGGGTCAGCACCTGGCCCCGGTCCGGCACCCCCAGCTCCCGGCCCACCCTTCGGATGTCATCGAAGATGTCGTTCAGTCGCTCGGGTGAGAGAGACACGATCCGGGGCGCCGGATCCAGGAGCTCGGCCACCGCCGCCTCCACCTCGGAGGCCGGCACCGCGCAGACCTCGCAATGCTCCTGGGTCACGATGACCTGAGGCATGGCCCGCCGGAGGGCCATGCTGTTGACCCGGTAGACCGAGAGCCCCTCCTGTACCAGCGCCCGAACCCGTTCGTCGATCTGGTAGCTGGTCCCGTCGGGTTCGTACTTGGGGCTGGTGGCGTAGGGCAGGCCCTCCACCCACTCGGGGTGGTCGCACTCGTGGGAGCGCAGAACCAGTCGGTCTCCCAACCCCAGGGCGCAGACGATCTCGGTAGCCGAGGGAAGGAGGCTGGCGATGCGCCGGGGAATCCCCATGGGGCTCTCCCGACGGGAGCCCGGCAGGGTGCGGGTCACCCCTCCCCGTCCTGCCGGAAGGTGTCCAGGTAGCGGGCCCGGGCATCCCGGATCACCACCTCGGCCTCGGCCCGGGACTCCCAGCCCTCCACCTGAACCTCCTTCATCTCCAGATCCTTGTAGATGGTGAAGAAGTGCTCCACCTCCCGGAGGAGGTGGGGATGCACCTCATCCAGGGAACCGATCTCGGCCCAGTGGGGATCGTGGATGGGCACGCACAGGATCTTCTCGTCCGGGCCCTTCTCGTCGGCCATGCGAAAGAGCCCCACGGGCCGAGCTTCGATCAGACAGCCGGGGAAGGTGGGCTCCCAGACCAGGACCAGTGCGTCCAGGGCATCGCCGTCCAGCGCCAGCGTTCCCTCGATGAATCCGTAGTCGGTGGGGTAGTGTACCGGCGAGAAGAGGAGGCGGTCGAATCGGATCTTGCCCCGGTCCTTGTCGTACTCGTACTTGTTTCGGCTCCCCTTGGGGACTTCGATCATCACCGGGAGGACGGTGAGTTCGGCTCCAGACGGGGTGGGGTTCTCTTCTGACATGACGGGGCGATCCTCCAGGTGGACGGAGATGTGGGACGTGGAGCCGTCCCAATACCGTCCCAATATGGGGCGGAGCACCGACATGCTCAACGCTCACCCCTCATTACAGCGACTACGGGTCCAGATGACCGACGCCACGCACCACGAACTGCAGAGCACCCTCTCCCGCATCGACGGAAAGGGCTACAAGGCCTACCACGACATCAAGGGACGCTGGGCCCTCCCCGACTTCACCCTGGTGGTGGACTATGTCCAGGGGGACCCCTACGCCGCCCCCAGCCGGGTCCGGGTGCAGGTTCCCGGCGCGGTCACCGCCCTCCCGCCGGAGGCGTGCCGGCCTGGTCCCCGGGCGGTGGGGACCGGGTGCCTTCTGGCCCGACGGTTCCAGCAGGAGGCCCGTTCCCGGGGCCGCAGCCGGGGGAGTGGACGGTCCGGCGAGCTCCGGATCGAGGCCCCGGGTCAGGAGGTGATTCCCAACACGGCGGTGCAGGTAGGGTCCGACGGCTCGCTGGAAGCCCGCTTCCGGGTAGGGCTGCCGGCCCGGGGACGCCGGGTACTGGGGGGCCAGGCCCAGCACCTTCTGCTGGAAGACGTCCCGGAGATCGTCCAGGCGTCGCTGGTGGCCGCCGCCTATGACGCCGGTGACATCCTCCGGCACGCCGAGGTCAACGAGGACGCCGAGGCGCTCCGGGAGGCGCTGGAGGAGCACGGGCTGGTGGGCTTCATCGCCGACGGGGCAAGCCTCCCCCGACGCTCGGGCGTGGACGACCGCCCCCTGGAGGGTCCGGACGTGGTCCCCTTCCAGTCACCCGACGAACTGCGGGTCACCCTCCAGGCGCCCAATGCCGGCTCGGTGACCGGGATGGGCGTACCCCGGGGGGTGACCCTCATCGTGGGCGGGGGCTATCACGGCAAGAGCACGGTCCTCCGGGCGCTGGAGCAGGGAGTCTACAACCATCGTCCCGGTGACGGCAGAGAGCAAGTCGTGGCCGAGGCTCATGCGGTGAAGATCCGGGCCGAGGACGGCCGTTCGGTGAGCTCGGTGGACATCTCCACCTTCATCGGCACCCTTCCCGGCGGGGTGGACACCCGACGCTTCAGCACTCCCAACGCCTCCGGCTCCACCTCCCAGGCTGCCGCCATCATGGAGGCCATCGAGGCGGGAGCCGGGACGCTGCTCATCGACGAGGACACCTCGGCCACCAACTTCATGATCCGGGACCGCCGCATGCAGGCCCTGGTGCCCCGGGAGCGGGAGCCCATCACCCCCTTTATCGACAGGGTTCGGGAGCTCCATGACACCCTGGGGATCTCGTCGGTGCTGGTGCTGGGCGGGAGCGGGGACTACCTGGACGTGGCCGACACCGTGGTGGCCATGACCGACTACCGGCCCGCCGACGTGACGAACCGCGCCCGGGAGGTGGCCCGGGCCCACCCCACCGGACGGGAGCCCGAGGTGCCCGGCCCCCTGACCGAACTCCCGCCCCGGCGTCCCCGTCGGGACTCGCTGGACCCCTCCCGGGGCCGCCGGAGCGTGAGCCTCAAGGTCCGGGGCCAGGACGCCATCCAGTTCGGCACCGACGAGATCGACCTTGGGGCGGTGGAGCAACTGGTCTCGTGGGCCCAGACCCGGGCGGTGAGCGAGGCGCTGCTCCTGGCCCGGAACCGGTTCATGGCCGACGGCCCCACCCTCCCCCGGCTTCTGGACGCGGTCATGGGGGCGCTGGAGAAGGAAGGCCTGGATCTGCTGGGCCACGGTCACGACGGTGACCTGACCCTCTTCCGGCGCCACGAGCTGGCGGCGGCCCTGAACCGACTGCGGACCCTGGAGGTGGACGGGTGAATGTGCCCCTGACCCGCTTCGCCGGATTGGCGGCGGCGGCGGCGGTGGCGGTCATCACCCTGAAGGTGGTGGCGTGGCAGATCACCGGATCGGTGGGACTCCTCTCCGACGCCGTGGAGTCGGTGGCCAACCTGGCCGGCGCTCTCATGGCCTGGGCCATGCTCTGGTGGGCGGCCCAGCCGCCGGACGACGAACACGCCTTCGGCCATACGAAAGCCGAGTACTTCTCCAGCGGCTTCGAGGGCGCGCTGATCCTCATCGCCGGCGGCGGGGTGATCTGGACGGCCCTACCCCGGCTCATGAGCCCCCGGCCCGTGGAGGAAGTGGGACTGGGGCTGGTGGTGGCCGGGGTTGCCACGGTGCTCAATCTCTGGGTGGCCCGGGTCCTCCTCCGGGCCGGACGACGTCACGGCTCCATCACCCTGGAGGCCGGCGGGCACCACCTGGTGGCCGACGTCTGGACCTCGGTGGCGGTGATCGCCGGCGTGGGGCTGGTGGCGGTCACCGGCTGGAATCGGCTGGACGCTGTCCTGGCCCTCGGGGTGGCGGCCCACATCCTCTTTACCGGGATCCGGCTGGTACAGCGGTCGGCCCTGGGCCTCCTGGACACCGCACTCCCCGGAGGTGAGCAGGCCCGGATCGAAACGGTCCTGGCCGGCTACCAGGAGGACGGGATCCGGTTTCACGCCCTTCGGACCCGCCGAGCCGGCCAGCGAAGCTTCATCTCCATGCACGTCCTGGTGCCCGGAGAGTGGTCCGTCCAGCGGGGCCACGACCTGGCCGAGGCCATCGAGTCGGAGCTGCGGGAGGCCATTCCAGGAGCCCACGTGTTCACCCACCTGGAGCCGGTGGAGGATCCGATCTCGTTCCAGGATGCAGCCATCCCCCCACTCCCGCACCCCCGGCGTCCATGAGCCCTCCCCACACTGGGCCAGGCGACCCGACCCTGGCGCCCCTTCCCTTTTCGCGCCCGCTGGCCGGTCCCGGCGAGACCGCCCGGCTCACCCGGGCCGATGAAGGGATCGACGCCGTCACCGGAGGGGGGCTGGTGGCGCTCCTCGATCCCACCCGGGGGCTCCGAAGCCTCTGGCGGGGACCGGTGCAGGTGGCCGGTCAGGTCCGACTCCGGTGGGGACGCCGCCCCCTTCATCCGGCCTCCGGCCTCCGCCTGGGATCCGGCGGATGGGAACGACGGATCCCCCTCCCCGGCGACGATCCCGCCGGCGAGCTGGTGGAGCGAGGTGTGCTGGTGGACTCGGCTCCGGCCGTCCTGATCCAATGGACCCGGGAGGGAGGGAGCGCCGCGCCCCTGACGGTGGAGCTCCAGCCCCCTGCAGGCCGCACCCCCATCGCGGTGGAGCTGGCCGGCGATGCCCCGAGTGCAGGCGTGGTCATCGTGCCGCCGGGTGAGGTGCTGGACGAGCTCCGGCCACGCCTCGCCCCGCCCCACGCCCGGGAACGGGCCCGACAGACCCGACTGGGCGAAGGGCTCGGCCCCGTCGATGGGGCCTCCCGGGCCTTCCCCTCCACCCTCCGGGACGCCCTCCCCTGCCTCGCCGACGCGGCCCTGGGGATGGACGTCCGGGGCGACCCGGCGGCTCCCCTTCTCCTGGGCGTCCAGGACGGCCGACCCCGATTCGCCCGGGGCACGGAGCTGGCCGAGGTGGGGATCGGCGCGATCCAGGCCGGGTGGCCGTCGCTGGGCTGGACCGCCCTGGAGGCGCTCCTGGCCAGGTCCCAGCCCCCGCCCCTCGCCAGCCTTCACCTGGCCTCGGAGCTGGTCCGCTGGACCGGGGAGCTGGACCGGCTGGCCCACCTCCGACGGTTGCTGGAAGGCCCCACCCGGGCCCTGGTGGAGGCCGCCGAGCGGCCTGCGTCCGACCCGCCGGCCGCCCTTCCGGGTCCGGCCCGGATCCTGGCCCGTCTCGCCGAGGGCGTCCAGCGGCTGGGAGACGGCTGGACCGACGAGCTCACCGAAGCCCGGACGCGTCTCCTCCAGCCCGCCGGGACGGGGGACGGCGGACCCAGGCGCCGCCTCCCGGTCCTGGGTGCCCCCTCCCCTTCTTCCGACTGTCCCACCGCCGACGCCCGGCCCACCCTTCCCCCACCCCACGCCTTCGCTCCGGTGTGGGCTTCCGGCATTCGACACCACCGGACACTCCACGCCGCCCGGCTCGTCAGGAGCTGGATCGAGGGGCGCCTGGGGGCGGATGCCGACGCCTCCTACGGGCGCCTCACCCTGGCTCCGGACCTGACCGCGACGCCCTCCGCCTTCGGCCTCCGGGGACTCCGGGTTGGTGGCCCCCGGGTGGGTCTCGACTGTCGCCACGACCGGAGGACCTGTAGTATTCGGGTTTTTCAGGAGGGTGGGAGGATCCCGTTGAACGTGGTCTTCAAGCCGACGGTGCCCCTGGCACCCCCGGTGAGCGTGAGCATCGGCGGTGAGACCGCCGACGTATCCGCCACACCTGTGGAGGGTGGAGTGAGTCTGAGCCTGCAGTTTCCCCTGGACCCGGAACGGAGGATCGTCATTGAGCGAACGAGATAAGCACCCCACCACGACCTCACCCTCGAAAAGCCGTCAGCCGAGCTCCGGCCCTCCCGGCACCCCCTTGTGGCGCAAGTGGGCTCCTTTCGTGCTCACCGCCATCGCCATCGGTCTGGCCTGGGTCCTCACCCCCGAGCTGGTGGTCCCGGTGGAGGAAGGGGGACACTACGGCTTCACCTCGCTCCTGCCGGCCCTCACCACCCTGATCCTGGTCTTCTTCACCCGGGACGTGGTGAGCTCGCTCTTTCTGGGCATCGTGGTGGCGGGCTTCGTCATCGCCGACATCAACATCATCGACCGGTTCCTGATTCCCTCCATCGGGACCGAGTCCTTTGCGGTAATCCTCCTGGTGTACCTCTGGGCGCTGGGCGGGCTCATCGGGATCTGGACCCGCACCGGCGGCGCCCGCCACTTCGCCGAGTGGGCGGCGCTGAAGATCGTCCGGGGTCCCCGGTCGGCCAAGTTCTTTGCCTGGCTCATGGGGATCGTCTTCCACCAGGGCGGCACCATCTCGACGATCCTGGCGGGAACCACGGTGAAGTCGGTGACCGACGAGCAGCGGGTGAGCCACGAGGAGCTCACCTACGTGGTGGACTCCACCGCCTCGCCCATCGCCACCGTGATCCCGCTGAACGCCTGGCCCCTCTACGTGGCCGGCCTCCTGGTGGGCACCACTCCCCTGTTCATGACCGAGCAGGACGTGGTCACCTTCTTCTTCCGCTCCATCCCGGTGAACTTCTACGGGATCTTCGCCATCACCCTCACCCTCCTCTTTGCCTTGGAACTGCTGCCCTGGGAGGGCCGGAAGATGCGGCGGGCCCGGAAGCGGGCGCGGGAGACCGGTGAGCTGGACCGGGACGGCGCCGAGCCCCTCTCCGCCGATGAGCTGACCCGCCTGCGGATCCCCGAGGGGTACCGCCCGGGACTCGAGGACTTCGCGGTGCCGCTCCTGGTGCTGGTGGGCGTGGCCATGACCGGCGTGTTCGGTCCCCTGATCCCGGCCATCCAGCAGGGCGACATCGAGCTCTTCCTGGCAGGGATCTCGGTCCCCATCGCCGAGGCCTTCGGCCTGGCGGTCCTGTCGGCCATGGCCCTGGCCCTCTTCAAGGGCATGGAGCTGAAGGAGGTGGTGGACGGCTTCGTGGACGGGGGCAAGGGCGTGACCATCGGGGCCATCATCCTGGCCCTGGCCGTCACCCTGGGGACGGTCTCCGGCGAGCTGGGCACCGCCAACTTCATCGTGGAGGTGGCGGCCGAACCCATCCAGGACTATGCCATGCTCCTGCCGGCGGCCTTCATGTTCATCTGCATGGCGGTGGCCTTCTCCATCGGGTCATCGTGGGGGACCTACGCCGTGGTCTTCCCCCTGGCCATGCCCCTGGCCTACGCCCTGAACCCGGACCCCTTCTACATGTCACTGGCCTTCGGTGCGGTGCTGGGTGGCGCGGTCTTCGGCGACCAGTGCTCCCCCATCTCCGACACCACGATCCTCTCGTCGCTGGCGTGCGGATGCGACGTCATGGATCACGTGCTCACCCAGCTCCCCATGGCGCTGGCCGCCGCCTCAGCCGGCGCCGTGGCGGCCACCCTCCTGGCCATGTACGCCATGTAGAAGACGAAAGCGGGCCGGGCCACCCATCCAGATGGCCCGGCCCGCCTCGCATCTTCCACCCGGGAGACACCCCCCGGAGGTTGGACGCCTACCGCCGCTTCCTTCGCTTTCGTCGACCCTTGCGGGCTGCGGCCACGGCTTCGGCGTCCAGATAGCCGCGCTCCACCAGCAGATCCTGTAGCCGGTTGCCCCGCTCCGGCACGTCGGTCCGGCTCACCAGCCTGGCGAGCTCGATTCGCTCGTCATCGCCGATCCCGTCCAGAACGGCGATGGGTACTCCGTAACGGAGCAGGATCCGCTTGGCGTCGACGGTCACCGAATCACTCACGGCAGCCTCCCTGGGGTCTTGAGAATGGAAATCCGCACAGGCTGTTGAATATACACAACCCGGCCCTGTGGAAAAACATCTGGCTCGCTTCGGCCCGCCGAGCCAAAAGGGCAGGGTCGAGTTCGCCCACCTCGACGCACCCGGCCAGGTCGGATAGATTCCGGGTACCCAACATCCCCGCGCCCCAGCCGATCCCATGCCCGAGCCTCCCTCCCTCTCCCGTTCGGTGGAGGACTACCTGAAGGCCATCTACTCCGTGGAAGACCGGGAGGGCGCCGCCAGCACCAGCGCCATCGCCCGGGAGCTCCGGGTGCAACCAGCCTCGGTGAGCGGGATGCTGAAGCGCCTGGCTGAATCCGGGTACGTGGAGTACGAACGCTACCGGGGTGTTCACCTCACCGAGGGGGGCACACGGGAAGCGCTCCGAATCATCCGCCGGCACCGGATCCTGGAAACCTACCTGAGCCAGCGGCTGGGCTACTCCTGGGATGATGTCCACGAGGAAGCCGAACGGCTGGAGCATGCCGCCTCCGACGAGCTCATCGACCGCATGGCCGCCGCCCTGGAGCACCCCAGCCACGATCCCCACGGCGCCCCCATCCCCACCCGCACCGGTGACGTGGAAACAACCAGTCGCACCACTCTGGCCGAAGTGGAGCCGGGAAGCAGGGTGCGGATCCGGGCAGTCCGGGACGACGATCCCGAGCGCCTCCGCTACCTGGAAGCCCGGGGCCTCCTCCCGGGTGTGATCCTCACCGTCGAGCAGCGGGCGCCCTTCAACGGGCCCATCTCGGTCCGGGTAGAGGAGACGGCCGAAGGCGCCCGAACCGTGGGCTACGATCTGGCCACCCGGATACGGGTTGCACCGCTGGCGTCCTGACCTCAGCGGCGGGCCTCCTCGTTCCAGATCAGGTGCTGACCGCTCCGGGTGCCGCTCCGGACGGACACCATCCGGATCCGTCGGCTGACCCTGGGGATCCGGTCTCCCCGCTCCGGAAAGTTGGACTTGTACCGGGGAGTGAACCGGTGGCTGGTGAACTTCAACATGGGAACCTCCCGCCTGAACTTTCGTCTTGATTCGTGCCCCGGAGGCGTCTCCCCCGGCATCCCACCCTACGAATCCGGAACAGCGGAAGATTCAGCGGTCCAGTCCGATCCCTCAGGTGCCCCGGGGCCGGCTCCCGGTCACCGCCCGGGAGGGCAGAACCGCCTCCCGGACCCGGGTGCCATCGCGTCGCAATGACCCGATCACCTCCTCCACGTGGTCCCGGCCCCGGGTCTCCAGGTGCATGACGATCTCCACGTCACCCACCGAGATATCGGCGAAGGCCCGCTGGTGTGCCACCTCCAGCACGTTGGCCCCCTGGGCCGCCACCCGCTGGGTCAGCCGGGCCAAGGAGCCGGGACGATCCCGCACGGTGAAGACCAGGCGGGCCATGCGGCCGTCGTCCACCATCCCCCGATCGATGATCCGCGAGAGGATGTTCACGTCGATGTTTCCCCCGCAGAGGAGCGCCACCACCGACTCGTGGTCGCCGACCTGCACCCGGCCCGAAAGCAGGGCAGCCAGGCTCGCCGCCCCGGCACCCTCCACCATGCTCTTCTCCCGCTCCAGGAGGAGGAGGATGGCCCGAGCGATCTCGTCCTCCTTCACCACCACGATGTCATCGACGAAGCGCTCAACCAGGGGGAAGGTCACCTCCCCCAGCGCCTTCACCGCGATCCCGTCAGCCAGCGTCTCCTCGGTCTCCACCTCCACGATCCGGCCGGCTTCCCGGGAGCGGGTGGCCGAGGGTGCCGCGTCCGCTTCCACACCGATGATCCGCACGTCCGGCTTCAGCGACTTGAGCCCCAGGGCGATCCCCGAGATAATCCCGCCGCCGCCGATGGGCACCACCACCACGTCCACCTCGGGAAGCTGCTCCGCCAGCTCCAGGGCGATGGTCCCCTGCCCCGCTACGATGAGCTCGTCGTCATAGGCGTGGACCATGACCAGATCCCGCTCCCGCTGCAGGCGCCGTGACTCCTCGATGGCCTGGGAGAAGCGCTGCCCGTGGAGGATCACCTCGGCCCCGTGACGGCGGGTGTTGCTCACCTTCACCAGGGGAGTGGTCTCGGGCATGAGAATGGTCGCGGGGATCCCCAGCCGGGTGGCGTGGAAGGCCACCGCCTGGGCGTGATTGCCGGCGCTGGCCGCGATCACTCCCCGACGGCGTTCGTCCTCCGAAAGGTGCAGGAGCCGGTTCAGGGCACCCCGTTCCTTGAAGGATCCGGTACGGTGCAGGTTCTCGAACTTGAAGTGCAACCGGCCCGGGACCAGGTCGTCGAAGACCAGACTCCGCGTGCACGGGGTCAGGACGATCTCGTCCCGCACCCGTTCCCGGGCGGCCCGGATGTCGTCGAGGGTAAGCATGCTCATGAGGGCACGGGGACGAAGGATCGGTGAAGATGACGGATCCGCCATCCATCGTCGGTAGAAACGAGAATCGCCGTCTCGTGAAGCCTCCGGCCGTCCATCTCCCGAACCGAATCGGGGGCCTCCTCATCCGACGCCCGGAGGACCAGGCTGGACACTACCACGGCGATGCCCCCGGGAAAGGACACGTCCCGCGACTCCTCCTCCACTGCCAGCCCCTGGGCCAGCACGGACCGGAGCTCCAGGAGCACCTCGCCCCGGGAGGCGGCCTCGGCTGCGTCGGGCACCAGGTCGTCCACGAGGGTGGCGTCCCGGTCCACCAGGGCCAACGCCAGGGAGAGATCGCCCACCGCCATGGCTTCCTGGAAGGCTCGAAGCGTGCCCAGTGCCGCCTCCTCCGGCGCCGCGGGAAGAACGACCTCCTCCGCCTCCCGGATCTCTTCTCCCTCCACCTCCACCGTCTCTTCTTCGGTGGCGTTCTCCGCCCGCTTCTCGAAGGTGCAGGCGCCGGCCACCAGGAGGACGATCACCATGAGGAGGACACCGCCCCCGAGGGTCCAGCGCGCTCCCGCCACGTGGAACCTCAGTTCTCGAACCCCAGGAGAGCCTCCAGCTCTTCCTCGGTGAGGTCGTCGGCGGAGCGGGTCCCGATTCCTCCGGCCTTCCGCGGGTGCTGGGCCCGGTCATCCTTCCGGGAGGCCCGGGACTCGCCGGCGTAGTCGTATCCGTCCAGCGACGTCCGCTCCAGCGAGCGGCCCAGACGATGTTCGATGGACTTGAGGTAGCCCAGCTCTCCGGCGGTGACGAAGGTCACCGCAGTCCCGGCCGTGCCCGCACGGCCCGTCCGGCCGATCCGGTGCACGTAGTCCTCCGGATCCAGCGGGACGTCGTAGTTGACCACGTGGCTGATCCCCTCCACGTCCAGGCCCCGCTGAGCCACGTCGGTAGCCACCAGTACGCGGACCTGGCCGGAGGAGAATCGCTCCAGAGCCCGGACCCGATGCTGCTGGCTCCGATCCGAATGCATGGCGTCGGTGACGATCCCCTCCCGGCCGAGTCGGGCGCTCAGGGCGTCGGCGCCGGCCTTGGTGCGGGTGAAAACCAGCACCTGGTTCCAGCCAGTGTCGCCCAGCAACTGGAGGAGAAGGTCCGGCTTCCGCTGCGGCTTCACCATGTAGACCATCTCCTCGATGAGCTCCGCCACGGTGCCGGAGGGAGTGGCCTCGATCCAGGCGGGATCCTTGGTCACCTGGAGCGCCAGGGCGTGGACCCCGTTGGGCATGGTGGCGCTGAAGAGCATGGTCTGCCGGCCGCGGGGAGCCTTCCGGAGCACCTCCTCGATCTGGGGCCGGAAGCCCATGTCCAGCATCCTGTCCGCCTCGTCCAGCACCAGGACCTTCACCCCGCTCAAATCCACGTTGCCCCGGCCCAGGTGATCGTTGAATCGTCCCGGCGTGGCGGCGATGATCTCCCAGCCGTTTCGAAGGGCGGTGATCTGGGGCTCGTACCCCACACCGCCCACCACGTCGGCCACCCGGAAGGTGCTCCCCTTCGACAGGAGGCGGGCGTCCTCGGCCACCTGCTGGGCCAGCTCCCGGGTGGGACAGAGGACCAGAACCTGCAGCCCGGCCCCGGGCTCCACCCGCTCCAGGGCAGGAATCATGAAGGCGCCGGTCTTTCCGGTCCCCGTCTGGGCCACGCCCACCATGTCTCGTCCCTCCATGGCCGGGGGGATGCCCCGGGCCTGGATGGGGGTGGGTTCGGTCCATCCCTGGGCCTCGATGGCCGCCAGTCGGTCTTCGGAAATTCCCAGGCTGTCAAATGTTCTAACGTCGTCCAAGTGTCACTCCGTGCATGGTGTCCTTTAATAGCTCGGGGGCGCGTGGCCGGGACCCTCCCGACGCACGACCCCTCGCCTTATAGTTTAACGGTTACCCTTCGTTCCGTCCGACCTTGACCACCCCCAGCACCGATTCGCCCATGGCCTCGTCCCAGAATGACCCGTTTCGCGTGCTCTTCGTCTGTCTCGGCAACATCTGTCGATCGCCCCTGGCCGAAGGGGTCTTCCAGCACCTGGTGCGGGAGGAAGGGCTGGAGGACCGGTTCGAGGTCGACTCCGCCGGCACCGGCGCCTGGCACGTGGGCGACGACCCGGACCCCCGCTCCCAGGCCGTGGCCGAGAAGCACGGAATCCGCCTCCAGGGACCGGCCCGTCAGGTGGAACCCGCCGACTTCGCCCGCTTCGACCTGGTTCTGGCCATGGACGAAGAGAACCTTCGAAACCTGGACTCGCTCCGGGACGGCAGCTCCTCCGCCGACCTCCGCCGCCTCCGGGAGTTCGATCCGGAGGCCCAGGGCGACATGGACGTCCCCGACCCCTATTACGGCGGCCCGCAGGGCTTCGATCGGGTCTACGAGATGGTGGAGCGCTCCTGCCGGATCCTCCTGGACGAGCTGGTCCCGGAGGTGCGTTGACCCCCGCTGGACTGCCCGACCAGGTGGTCTCGGCGGTCGAGGAACTTCTGGGGCCCCTCGAGTCGCTGGAACGGGTGGGAGGCGGATGCATCCACCCGGCCGGCCGAATTCGGGCCCGGGACGGCTCGGATGCCTTCATCAAGTGGTCTTCCGATCCCGGACCCGCTGGATTCGCTGTGGAGGCCCGGGGCCTGGAGGCGCTGGCCGCCAGGGGCGGGGTCCCGGTTCCCGAGGTGCTTGGGGTTGGAGAAGGGTCCGACGGCCAACCCGCCTGGCTCCTCCTGGAGTGGATCGCCCCCGGGAGCGCTCGTCCCCACACCCCGCGGGAGCTGGGCGTGGGGCTGGCCCACCTTCATCGACCCCTGGATCCCGACACCGGTCCCACCGCGGCTCCCGGGTGGGAGGAGGACGGCTGGATCGCCACCCTTCCCCAACCCAATCCCGGGGGCCTGACATGGCCAGAGTTCTGGGCGCAGGCCCGCATCGAACCCCAGTGGCGGCGGGCTCGGGATGCAGGAGGCTTCCCCCGGAGCGAGGATCGGGCCATGGAAACGCTTCTGGACCGGATGGACGAGGCACTCGAGGGCTGGGAAGCGGACGGCATCTGCCTCCTTCATGGCGACCTGTGGAGCGGCAACGTGCACATCGCCCATGACGGCACCCCCTACCTGGTGGATCCGGCCGCCTACCGGGGTCACCGGGAGGTGGATCTGGCCATGCTGGATCTCTTCGGGGGTTTCGGCGATCCCTTCCACCAGGCCTACCGGGAAGCGACTCCGCTGGTCCCGGGCCACCGTCGGCGGCGAAGCCTCTATCAGCTGTACCCACTCCTGGTGCACGTGAACCTCTTCGGCGGAGGCTACACCGCCCGGGCGCTGGATGCTCTGAACAGCGGGCTGGCCGCGATTTAGAAGGCCGGAGCCGGACAATCCACCGGACGACAGCGCGGCGGCGTAGCTACCGCTCCTCGGCCAATCGCCGAATGGCCTCCTCCAGGAGCTCGTCCGAGGTGGCGTAGCTCAGGCGGACGTAGCGATCGTCGCCGAAGGCCACTCCCGGCACCATGGCTACTCCGGTCTCCTCCAGGACCCGGGAGCACCACGTCTGCGAATCCCCGACCTCGTCGTCGAACTCGCCGTCCACTCGCATGAAGAGGTAGAAGGCACCCTCCGGCTCCACGAATGAGAGATGGGGGAGACGCTCCCGGAGCCGGGCCGCCACCAGGTCCCGGCGACGGCGAAAGGCCGAAACCATCTCACCGATGGCCGCTCGGGCCCGCCGGCCGTCGGTGAGGGCCTCCAGGGCGGCGAGCTGCGAGGGCGTAGCGGCGTTCGAGGTGGTGTGGCTCTGCATGGCCGCCAGCTTGCTCGCCAGCTCCGGATCGGTCACAGCGTAGCCGATTCTCCAGCCGGTCATGGCGAAGCACTTGGAGACTCCGTCGATGACCACGTGCGGTCCCACCTCCGCCGGTGGGAGGTCCATGAGACCCGGCGCCCAGGACCTGCTCCCGCCACTCCCGCCAGGCCCGCCGTCCCCTTCGTCCCCGAAGACGATCCACCGGTAGATCTCGTCGGAGATCAGCCAGATGCCCCGCTCCCGGGCCCATCGCACCACCTCGCCGAGCTCGTCCCGGCTGTACACCGCCCCGGTGGGGTTCGAGGGCGAGCAGATGATCAGGCCCCGGGTCCGCTCCGTGGCGGCGGCGTCCAGGTCGGCAGCCGTCAGCCGGAAACCCCGCTCCTCTGCGCCGGACACGAAGACCGGCTCGGCCCGGGCCAACGCCACGATCTGCGGATAGCTGGTCCAGTAGGGACTGGCCACCAGGACCTCGTCACCGGGGCCGAAGAGGGTGAAGCAGGCGTTGAAGAGGGCCTGCTTGGCGCCGGAAGTGACCACGACCCCTTCTGCGCCCAGCTCCCACCCCGGTGCCGCCCGATCCTCCAGTTCCCGGGCCACCGCCGCCCGCAACTCGGGCAGACCCGGCGCCGGAGTGTAGCCGGTTCGTCCCTCCCGGATTCCCGCCACCGCCGCATCACAGATCCACTCGGGGGTGGGAAAGTCCGGCTCCCCGGCACTCAGGTCGATAATGTCGCGCCCCTCGGCACGCAGGCGCTTGGCCAGCGTGCTCACGGCGATGGTGGCCGACGGACGGAGGCGCTGAACGTTGGGACTGAGTTCCACGGGCATTCTTCCCTGGGGTTCGGGCTCGATGGGGAGGACCGGCGAATCCGGGTGGGCAATATCTCGCTGTGGCACCGCTGGGAGCAAGTCGGCGCACCACCTGGCAGCTGGTCGCCACCGCCCGGGACGATCGCCAGCACCCCTCCGGAGGTTGATCCGGCCACCCCGCAGGGTCCACATTACCTCTTCATGCATGCGCCAAACGATGAGATCACCTTCGCCTTCGACTTCGTGGATCCGGGTTCATACCTGGTGGCGGAGCTCCTGCACCGCTGGCTTCCCGGCGGTCTGGCGGAAGGCGTCCCGCCAGTCCACCTCCTCCCCCTGGAGCTGAACACGCCCCCGGATCCCCTCATCTCGCCTTCGGAGGAGGGCTGGCGCGCCATGCACGAAGCGCTGGCCGAGGAGGCTCGCTTGTTCGAGATTCCCTTCTCTCCACCGGCTTTCGTGCCATGGACCCGGAAGGCCCACGAGCTGGCGATGCATGCCGAAGAAGGAGAGACCAGGGAGGGCGACCACCCCGATGGAGACACGGCACGTCCGATCCCCATGCACCTGCGTCTCTTCCGGGCCCGATTCGTGGAGGGGCGGGATCTGGGCCGGGTGGACGTCCTGGTGGAGGTGGCCGACGAGGCGGGACTGGACCCTGCCGAAGTCCGCACCGTACTGGGAGTGGACCGGTTCGAACCGGCAGTGCGGGAGGCCAGGAGCGAGGCCATGGAGATGGAGATCCGGGGCGTGCCCACCCTCCTCCACGGCTCCCGGCGGATGGAGGGCTTCCGCACGGCGGAAGAGATGAAGACCTTTCTCAGGGAAGGCGGTGTCCGAACCACCGATGTCACACAACGGAGCGAATAGCATGGCGGGATATGTCCGCAAGACCGTGAAGCGACCCCACGAGGTGATGGAGAAGGCCCAGGAGGTGCTCCCCGAGCGCATCGGCCTCTCCCGGACGAAGGGGTCCGAGCACAGCGCAACCTACACCGGCAAGGAGGGGACGGTGTCACTGCACGCACACCCTCACTCGACCTACACCGAGGTGGTGGCCGAAACCGACCAGCTTCGGACCTCGCGCATGGACTACGAGATCCAGAAGTTCCTGAACCGGCTCCCCTACGAAGCCGGCGATGGGGGCGGTCCGGGCTCCGGAGATCCGAGCTGATGGCCTCTTTCGACGAGCTGGGCCTCGGCCCCGAGCTGGTGGAAGCCCTCCTGGCCGAGGGGATCGAAACGCCCACGCCCCTGCAGGCCGACGCGATTCCGGTCCTGCGACGGGGCAATCCGGCCGTCCTCCGGGCCGGACCCGGAGCAGGAGCCATGGTGGCCTACGGGACGGCCCTCCTGGATCGACTGGAGCCCGGCGAGGGACAGCCGGTGGCGCTGGTCCTGGTTCCGAGCCGGGAGGTGGCCCGAGCCACAGCCCGCTCCATGGGCCGGCTGGCCATGGGTTCACCGCACCGGTGCGCGGCCCTGGGATCGGCCTTCGCCCTCCCGGGACACGCCGACATCCTTGTGGCCACCCCCTCCGACCTGGAGCGGGCAATTCGATCCGCCGAGGTGAAGCTGGATCGGGTCCAGGCGCTGGTGCTGGACGGCGCCGGACCGCTTCTGGAAGGGGCGGATCGGGTCGGGGTGATCCTGGAGGCCCTGGAACTGGCCGAGCTGCAGGGCATCGTAGTCGCCGATCCGCTCACGGCGCCGGTGCGCCAGTGGGTGGACGAGCACCTGCGCCGGGCCGTCTTCCTTCCCACCGAGGCGGCAGGCGACGACCAGGCCGAGGCTCCGGTGCAGCGGGGAGTCCTTGGACTGCGAGTGGTGGAGAGTTCCGCGGACCACCGCCAGGTGGTCTCCACCGTGGCCCAGCTCCTCGAGGATCCGGTGCACCACGTCCTCCTCTTCTTCCGCTCCGAGGACCGGGCGGCCGACGCCGCCGACCTGCTGGGGCTCCACGGCTACCTGGCAGGCAGCCCCGGCGATCCGGCCACTCCCGTGTGGCTGGGGCTCGACCCCCTGGCCGACCGACAGGAGATGGAGGCCTCCACCATCGCGCCCGAACGGGTGGCCACCGTCTCTCTGGATCCGCCCCTGGAGGTGGACGTCCTGGACCGGCGCCACGGCGGGCGCACCGGCACCCACGTCTGCGTGGCCACCCCCCGTGAGGTCCCCCACCTGCGACGAATCGCCCGGGAGGCCGGCTACCGCCTTGAGGAGCTTCCCGAGCCCACCCCGCCGCCCGCGGGCGAGGTGCAGGCCTTCCGGAAGGAGCTGGAGCAGACCCTGGCGTCGGAGGACCTGGGCGCATACATGGCGCTGCTGGATCCAGTGCTGGAGCGGTGGACCGGGGCCGAGGTGGCCGCGGCCCTGGCGGCCCTGGTGCGACGTAGCCGGAGGAGCGGGGGCGAGGCGGGAGCCGGACGGATGGCGGTGGACGCCGACACCTCGCGACCGCCGGCCTGGACCCGCCTGTTCCTGAGCGTGGGAAGCCGCGACGGTGCGGGACCGGGTGACCTGCTGGGCGCCATCACCGGCGAGGCGGGGCTCAAGGGAGATCAGGTGGGCCGCATCGACGTGAAGGACACGTACACCCGGGTCGAAGTGCAGGACGCCTATGCGCCGCAGGTCATCGAGGCGCTGAACGGCACCTCCATCCGGGGCCGGAGTGTCCGTGTGGACTACGACCGGGGCGGAACGCCTGGAGGTCGGGGGCGCTGAGGCGGGAGGGGACGCCAGGGGAGAAGCGACGCCAGGGGGGCGGCGAACGACCCCGTGGTCGGTAAACGACCGAGGGGCCGCGCCTCGAACAACGAGCGCGGCCCCTCGTGGAATCTCCCCAGAACCCGGGTCCGAAAGCCCGGGGCCTGGATCAACTCATCCGGCAGTTACTTCCCCTTCACGGCGTCCTTCAGGCCCTTGCCCGCCCGGAATCCGGGGGTCTTGGTGGCCTTGATCTTGATGGTCTCGCCAGTCCGGGGGTTCCGACCCGTCCGGGCCTTCCGGTGCTTGGTCTCGAAGGTGCCGAAACCGGTGATCTGCACCCGGTTTTCCTTCTTCAGGGACTTGGCGATGATCCCGCTGTCGGTGTCGAACAGTGCGTCGATGGCCTTGCCAGAATCGGCCTTCGTCATGCCGGTGGCGTCAGCCAACGCATCCACGAGCTCGGATTTGTTCATCAGGGACACTCCTCTTGGGTGGTGTTGAGATGGAGAACGCAAGCGGCCCCGACGTCCAGAACCGCGTACGAGCCTGCGGGTACTGCTTCGGCGTCTCCGGAAGGCGAACCGAAGTCCGCCGACGCCGTTCCTGTTATCGGGCCAGCTCGTCGAAGCGAGCCAACCATCAGACGTTCAGTCAACGGTAAGAGCCGCCTCGGGGGGCGTCAAGAGAGCCGATCCGGGGAATCCCGCTTGATTACTGGCTTCTTCCGGGTTGATCAGCAGACGAGCAAGGGGTCCGGATGGTGCATCCACCGCCCGGACCCCGCATACCGGACCGGAGACTTTGTGCCACGTAAGTTATTATAGCACAACAGTATACATCATTTCTCACAAGAGGCTTACAGTCCTTCAGATGGCTTCCCCTTCGAGCCGACCCCAGGCCCACATGACGAACCAGCCCAGGAGCGCAATCAGGGCCACCGGCACGGCCACGATGCTGAGCGCCACCGCCAACAGCACGATGGGGATCAGGATGGGGAGGAGGACGGGTAGCACCACGCTGCCGATGACATGCAGCGCCAGCAGGACCAGAAGGCCCACGCCGAGCATCTTCATCAGGGTGACCATGGGAGTGTCTCCTTTCTATTGGGAAGGCACCGGATCGCGCCGGCACCGGGCTCGCATCTCACCTCTCCCTACGAACCCCCCTCGGAGCGGGTTTCAGGGAAGCGGGGCGGGCTGGGTCACCGGCGGCAGGCCCGGCCCATGAGCAACCGACCGGTCTTTTCACGACACGAGCTGGCGGCCCTTCGCCGCGCCCAGCAGCGGGATCAGGCGTTGGAGTGTCCCCGGTGCGGCACCCCACTCGAGGAGCGAGCCGTTCCCCGCCCTCCCGCCGTCTCGTACGTGCGCCGGCGCACCTGGTACCTCTGCCCCGAGTGCGGGCGAAGCGCAGTGCTGGATGGGTAGGGACCCGCAGGTTACCTTCTTTCGTCCCTGAACCCCGCTCGAATCCACCTTCCGCCCCGTCTTCTTCGTGCCGGCACCTTCTTCCCAATCCGACGATCGTCCCGTGCTGGGCTGGCGGGAATGGATCTCGCTCCCGGGGCTCGGTGTGCCCTGGATCAAGGCCAAGGTGGACACCGGTGCCCGCACCTCGGCGCTCCACGTGACCGCCCTGGAGGAGGTGGACGCCGAGACCGTTCGCTTCCTCATTCATCCCCAGCAGCGGCGCAGCGGAGGTGAGGTGTCGGCCCGAGCGCGGCTGGTGGACCGCCGCAGGGTCCGCAGCTCCAGCGGGGCCGCGGAGGAGCGGCCGGTGGTTGAGCTGAAGGTGGCGCTGGGCGGTCTGCAGTGGCCGGTGGAGGTGACCCTCACCCGGCGTGACCAGATGGGGTTCCGGATGCTCCTGGGACGCACCGCCATCCGGGGCCGCTTCCTGGTGGACCCCGGGGCGTCCTACATCCAGGGCCGCCCACCCCACGCACCCACCTCCTCCGACCTCGACTCCCCTCCGAACCCGGACCGCAACTCGTGAAGATCGGCATCCTCTCCCGAAAGGCCTCCCTCTACTCCACTCGTCGGCTGCGGGAGGCCGCCGAGGCCCGGGGCCACGAGGTCCGGGTGGTGAACTACCTCCGCTGCTACATGGACATCACCGCCGAACGGCCCTCGGTGATCTACCACGACTACGTGCAGGACGAGGATCGCCCGGAGGAGGAGCTGGTCATGGACGCGGTGATCCCTCGGATCGGGGCCTCCTACACGTACTACGGGACCGCGGTGGTGCGGCAGTTCGAGATGATGGGGGTCATGAGTGTCAACGAGTCCCAGGCCATCACCCGCTCCCGGGACAAGCTGCGCTCACTCCAGATTCTCTCGCGGGCCGGGGTGGAGATGCCCACCACCACCTTCGCCCACTCCACCCGGCACACCCGGGGCCTGATCCAGCGGGTGGGGGGACCGCCGGTCATCGTGAAGCTCCTGGAAGGAACCCAGGGGCTGGGGGTGGTCCTGGCCGAGACCCGGAAGGCTGCCGAGTCGGTCATCGGGGCTTTCCGCCAACTGGACGCCAACATCCTGGTGCAGGAGTTCATCGAGGAGGCCGGGGGCGACGACCTGCGGGCCCTGGTCATCGGAGGCGAGGTGGTGGCCGCCATGATCCGGCGGGCGGCGCCGGGAGAGTTCCGGGCCAACCTCCACCGGGGCGGCACGGCCGAGGGGGTCGAGCTCACCCCCGAGGAGCGGCGGACGGCGGTGCAGGCCGCCGAGGCCATGGGGCTCGACGTGGCCGGCGTGGACATGCTCCGCTCCAATCGGGGGCCGGTGGTCATCGAGGTGAACTCGTCGCCGGGGCTCGAAGGGGTGGAGGCGGCCTCGGGGGTGGATGTGGCGGACCAGGTCATCCAGTTCATCGAACGGGAGAGCCGAGGCGGATCCGGCCGGAGCTCTTCCCGGAAGACGGTCCGGGCATGACGGAGGTCGAACCCGTGGAGGTGGCCGGCGCCGCCATCGCCCCCGGCAGCCGGCAACGCCTGAGGGTGCCCACCCTGCGCCTGGCCACCGGAAGCCAGCTCACCCTTCCCCTGGAGGTCCTCCACGGCAGCCGGCCAGGCCCTCGCCTCTGGCTCAGCGCCGCCGTCCACGGCGACGAGGTGAACGGGATCGAGATCGTACGACAGGTCCTGGGCGAGCTCTCCCCCTCCCGCATGGCCGGCACCCTGGTGGCGGCACCCATCGTGAACGTGCAGGGGTTCATGACCGAGTCCCGCTACCTCCCGGACCGCCGGGACCTGAACCGATCGTTTCCGGGATCGGCCCGGGGATCCATGGCCTCGCAGCTCGCCCGCCTCTTCATGCGTGAGGTGGTGGAGGAGGCCACCCACGGCATCGACCTTCACTCGGGCAGCGACGCCCGGACCAACCTCCCCCAGATCCGGGCCGACCTCACCGACCCGGACACCCTGGCGCTGGCCCGAGCCTTCCACCCTCCCGTCCTGATCCACGCCGGGGTCCGGGACGGCTCCCTCCGGGCCGCCGCCACCGCCCGGGGCGCCCGGGTCCTGGTCTACGAGGGGGGGGAGGCCCACCGCTTCAACACCGACGCCATCGAGGTCGGTGTGGCCGGGGTGCTCAGGGTCATGCACATGTTGGGGATGCGCCGCACCGCCCCCGATCCGCCATCGGCTCCTCCGGCCCGCTCCCGGAGCACCGCGTGGGTCCGGGCGGGCCGAACCGGCCTGGTTCGAATCCGGGTCGAGGCCGGGGATCGGGTGGAGAAGGGCGAGCCGATCGGGGTCATCAAGGATGCCTTCGGCGACCGGGCCCTCCAGGTGAAGGCTTCCCGGGCGGGGATGGTCATCGGTCTGACCCGGCAGCCCAACGTGAACCGGGGCGACGCCCTGGTCCACATCGCGTCATTGGAGGAGGCGTCGCCGGAGTAGCGGCCGTCCGGCTCAGCCGGCCAGATCCGGCAGCCAGCCCTGGAAGTGTCCCACCAGGATCACCAGCGCCAGCCCCCACACGTAGTACGAGAAGAAGCGGAAGCGGGCCCGGTACAGGAGCCGGAGCACCAGGGCCAGCGCCCCGATTCCCACGACCGCCGCCACCACGAACCCCGTGAGGAGCGGCAGGGCGCCCACCCCACCCACGCCGCCCAACCCCGACACCTCGATGGCCTGCAGGAGCGAGGCGCCCATGATGGTGGGAAAGGCGATGAAGAAGGAGTACTCGGCGGCCCACCGCCGCTTCATTCCGGCGAAAAGCCCGAAAGCGATGGTGGTCCCGCTCCGGGAGAGACCGGGCATGAGGGCGAGCCCCTGGGCCACCCCCACCAATGCGGCGGTACCGGGTCCCACATCGGCCAGCCGCCGCTTCCTCCGGGGAAGCACGTCGGTCCAGTAGAGGAGGATCCCGGTGACGGTGAGGGTTCCGGCAATGAAGACCGGACGGGCGAAGATGGTCTCGAAGGCCGCCTTCATGGGGAAGCCGATGGCGCCGGTCACCGCCACAGAGAACAGGCCCAGCACGGCCAGTTTCAGGGTCATCCGCTCCCGGGCCCCCTCCCGGCCCGGCGCCCGGAACCCCTCCCCGAGTCCCCGCCAGAGCCGCATGATGAAGAAGGCCAGGCTCTTACGGAAGATCACCGCCATGGAGACCAGGGTGCCCAGGTGGACCACCAGGTCGAAGAGGATCATCTCCGGCGAATCGGGAGAAGGCATCTCCGAGCCCCGCTCGATGAGCCAGTGCTGGGCCAGCACCAGGTGGCTGGTTGAGCTCACCGGAAAGAACATGAAGATGCCCTGGATGATCCCCAGGACGATGGCCTCGAGTACGGTCACGTGATGTCCGTTGATCTGTGTGCGTGGCTGCTTCCGAAGGCGCAGGCCGCGGCCCGCCCCCCTATTCCGACCGCTGGGCCACCGCCTCCACGTCCAGTCGGCCCCGGCTCCGGGCCCGGGGACCGGTGAGCCGGGCCTCGTCGCCGGCAGTGGGCTCGGGCGGACGCCGCATGTGCCAGTCGGTCCGGGCCTGGTAGGCGGCGGCCACCGACAGCAGCCGCTCCTCGCCGAAGGGCCCGGCTCCCAGGAGGATGCCCCGGGGGCGCGGATGCTCGTCCCCTTCCCGCATGCCCACCGGCAGGGCCATCAGCGGCAGGCCGATCATGTCGAAGGGCACGTGCCCGGTCTGGACCACCACGTCGCAGTCGGCCAGCAATTCGTCCAGGGCCAGGCGCAGAAGGGCCAGCTTGGCCCGCTGCCCCTTCAGGTACTCGTCGCCCGAGATGAAGAGCCCGTTGATCCACGACGACAGGCTCACCCCGAAGAGCCGCACGTCCTCCTTCAGGTACTCGAGGAAGGGCTCGCTCCGCTCCGGGAGGCGCACCGCGTTGAATGTGCCGGATGCAAGCTCGCTCCACCGCTCCGGAAGCTCAACCTCCACCAGCTCGGCGCCGGCCTCCTCCAGGGTCCGGAGGAAGGCCCGCCGCTGCCGGGCCTCCTCGTCGTCGCCGTCGGACCAGCCGGGGAGCACCCCCACCCGGGTGGGCCAGCGCAGGCCCGGACCCCCGGAGCCCTCCACCGGGGTGGCCGCCGTCAGGTAGTCGCCCACCGGGGGCAGCCCCTGGGTGCGGGGGTCCCGGGGGTCGGGTCCGGCCATGGCCTGCAGCAGGAGCGCCGCGTCCCGGGCGTCGCGGGCCAGGGGGCCCGGGTGGTCCCGGGTGTAGGTGAGGGGGATGATCCCATAGAGGGAAACCCGTCCCATGGTGGGCTTGAGCCCGGTGAGCCCCTGGGCCAGCGAGGGCACGGTGATGGAGCCGCCGGTCTGGGTGCCGATGGAGGAGGCGGCCATCCGCGCCGCCACCGCCGTGGCCGAGCCCGAGGAGGAGCCGCCGGGGCTGATCCGGGG
>PWLA01000300.1 GCA_003559555.1 Gemmatimonadota bacterium
AGGACCGGGTGGCGCTGGTGGCGGCCTCCAGCAGCGGGCTGGGGCGGGCGGTGGCCGAGGAGCTGGCCGCCGAGGGCGCCCACCTGGTGATCTGCGCCCGGGGGCGTGAGCGGCTTGAGGATGCGGCCCGCCGGATCAGCGACCGGCACGGCACCCAGATGGAGGCCGTGGTGGCCGATCTTTCCACCGCCGAGGGCGTGCAATCGGTGGTGGACCGGGCCCACGAACGCTTCGGCCGGGTGGACATCCTCTTCACCAACACCGGAGGCCCGCCTTCGGGGCCCTTCTCCGACCACGACCTGGACACCTGGCGCGAGGCAGTGCGGCAGAACCTGGAGAGCGTGATCCTGTTGATCCAGGGCGTGCTCCCGGGCATGAAGGAGCGGGGCTGGGGCCGCATCGTGAACTGCACCTCGGTGGCGGTGAAGCAGCCCATCGAGGGGCTCATGCTGTCCAACAGCATTCGCGCGGCCGTCACCGGCATGGCCCGGACGCTCGCCAACGAGGTGGCGGCCAGCGGGGTGACGGTGAACAACGTGCTCCCGGGCTTCACCCGCACCGAGCGGCTGGAGGCACTGGCGGACGCCAATGCGGAGCGCGGCGGAACCTCCCGGGACGAGGCCATGGATGCCTGGCGCGAGGCGATTCCCATGGGCCGCCTGGGTGAGCCCGAGGAGTTCGCGGCCATGGTGGCCTTCCTCTGTTCGGAACGGGCGGCCTACGTCACCGGAACGTCCATTCCCGTGGACGGCGGCTGGGTCCAGGGCCTCTTCTGAGGCCGGCGGGGCCCGGGAGCGACAAAGTTGCGGGGGAGCTGTGTCCCTCTCACATTGCATGGCTCAACCCCACAGTGGTGTGACAATGAAACCGGAGGCGCTGGACGGCGGCCCCGGCGGTGTTCCACGGTATTCCAGGAGAAGCCAGATGAGACGGTTCGCACGAGTGTTGACAATGGGGGTGGTGGTGATGGCCCTCGCCGCCCTTCCTTCCATGCTCCAGGCGCAGGAGGTGCAGGAACTCCAGGCGGATCCGTCCTCCATTCAGATCGAGCAGGGCCAGACCGCCTCCTTCGAGATCCGGGCCCTGGACGGGACGGGTGTCGTCGTGGATGACGTGGAGCTCCGGATCAGCGGAGCGGGACAGGGCTTCGACGTGAACGCTTCGGCCCGTACCGTGACGGGAACACAGGGCGGCAACTCGGGAGCGATCATCGTTTCGGTGATCCTCCCGGACGGGGTGGAGGGACAACCCGCCAGCCTGCGGATCCCGGTGGAGGTGGCCCATCCCTCGGTGGTGCGAGGCGAGATCCACACGCCGGAGAGGATCTACGCCCATACGGCCACGACCCTGGACTTCACCGCCTACCATGGCGACGAGACCGAGCGTCCGGATCCCCGGCCCTCCTGGCGGTCTTCCGACGACCAGATCGTCTCGGTGAACCGGTTCGGCCAGGTCGTGGCGCACCAGGCCGGTCAGGTGACCCTGACCGCCGAGTACGAGGGCGTCCAGACCACCCGGGAGGTGCAGGTCCACGAGTTTCCCGGAACCCGGATCCAGCTCACGGGAGGTGCGGACGAGGCCCGGATGGGGGACGTGCTGCACTTCCAGGTGCAGGTCACCGACGACCAGGGCCGGAGCTACGACGACGTCCCGGTGGACTGGGGCTACGCCTTCCGCCCGCTGGATGAGCGGGAGCAGCCCGGGGCCACCGCCCTCATCGACAGGGGCCGGTTCGTGGCGGAGGAGCCCGGGGTCTACACGGTGATCGCCTCGGCCGGACCGCTTACGGCGCGGGAGACGGTGGAGATCGAGGAGCGGCACGTGGTCCAGCGCATCGAGCTGCAGGGCCAGGGCCGGGTCAACGACGTCCACACCTCCGACTTCTGGGTCTTCGAAGGACGGGACGGCCGGGACTACGCCATCTCCGGCACCTGGGGAGCCGACGGCTTCGCCTACATGTGGGACGTGACCGACCGGGCCAACCTGGTCAAGACCGACTCGGTGCAGGTGGACGCTCGGACGGTGAACGACGTGAAGGTCTCGCCCGACGCCCGCTACGCCCTCATGACCCGGGAGGGTGCGTCGGACCGGAGGAATGGGCTGGTGATCCTGGACCTGGAGGACCCGGCCCACCCGGTCATCGCCTCCACCGTCGACGAGGGGCTCACCGGCGGCGTCCACAACGCCTTCCCCAAGGATGACTACGCCTACGCCCTCTCCGGGGGCGAGAAGTACGTCATCATCGACGTGGCCGACATCTACAACCCCCGCACCGTGGGCGAGGTACAGCACGAGAACTGCCGGATCCACGACGTGTGGGTGCTGGACGGCATGGGCTACTCGGCCCAGTGGGGTTGCGGGATCCTGGTCTACGACGTGGGCAACGGCCAGTGGGGGGGCACGCCGGAAAACCCGGTCTTCGTCTCGCAGATCACCACCCCGGGCGGACGCGCCCACGCCGTCTTCCCCTACTACCAGGAGTCCACCGGACGCTTTCTGGTCTTTGCCGGTGACGAGATCCTGAACCGGAGGGGCATGCCCCTGGAAGGCGGCCTGAGTCGGGAACCGTACAACCCCGAGACCGACGAGGGTGGGCGTCCTTCCAACACCGCGGGCTACATCCACGTGCTGGACTTCACCGACATGCAGAACCCGAAGAAGGTCGCCCGCTACAAGGTGCCCGAGTACGGCACGCACAACATCTGGGTCGAGGACGACGTGCTCTACCAGGCCTACTACGAGGGCGGGGTGCGGCTGGTGGACGTCTCCGGCGAGATGATGGGGAACCTGGCCACTCAGGGCCGCGAGATCGCCGTCTACAAGCCGGCGGATCCGGCGGGGTACATCGCCAATGCCCCCATGGTCTGGAGCGCCATGCCCTTCAAGGGTGAGGTCTTCCTCTCGGACTGGAACAGCGGAATGTGGGCCCTCCAGCTCCAGCCCCGGGATCCGCTGACCATGCAGCAGGAAAACTGACGGAGAGGGCGGAGCCGCTGCCGCGCCGGGCGGCTCCGCCCTCGTCCTACCGGACCCCCACCACCCCGGCCACCGAGTCGATGAGGCCGGCGGCGTCGTAGCCGATTCCGTCCTTGAAGACGGTGACCACGTTCCGGATCTCCTCCGGCCGCTCCACCGGATCCCCGGCGATGACCACCAGGTCGGCGACCTTCCCCTCCTCCACCGAGCCCAGCTCATCGTCGTTGCCCAGGATTCGGGCGCCGTTCAGCGTCAGGATCTGAATCGACTCCACGGGGCTGAAGCCGGCCTCGATGAGGAGCTCGTGGTTGCGCTGGTCGCCGAAGCCGGGCAGCGCCCCTCCGTTTCCGGTGGGGTCCACCCCGGCGCCCAGGAGCCCTCCGGCCTGGACGAAGGCCACCTCGAACGCCTGGGCCTTCCGGAACACCTCGGGCATGGTGGACTGGTCGGCGCCCCGTTCGATGGCTTCGCGGGTGGCCATGTACTCTTCGAAGGCCTCCGGCGCCAGGGCGGTCCTGAACCGCTCCTCCATGGGCGGCCGGCCGGGATAGGAGAGCTCGTAGACCGGCAGGGTCGAGGTCATGGCCACGTCGTTGTCCACCATGGTGCGGATGGTGCGCTCCACCTCGGGCCCGTCGATGTCCACGTCCAGGAGCGAGCTCCGGAGCCCGCTGGGGCACTGGTCAGGCTCCTTGTCCGGGTGGTAGTCCGAGTTGGTGAACAGGCCGTGCTCCAGGTTGTCGATCCCCAGCTCCACCGCCTCGACGAAAGAGACCGAGCAGAGGTGACCGGTGAACTTGAGCCCCCGGGAGTGGGCCTCCTGGATGGCGGCTCCCAGCGCCTCCCGGCTGATCCGGGTGTACGCCTTGAACCAGGTGGCCCCCTCATCGGCCCAGTATCCCACCACCCGCCGGGCCTCCTCCGCCGACTCCACCGCCAGCATGTGCCCACCGGCGCCGGACCCGGTGATGTACGGCCCGGTGATGTGCATCCGGGGCCCGGGGGCGCTCCCCCCGTCGATGCTCCGCTTCATGTTGATCTCGCTGTAGGGCGAGGCGGCCCCGGTGGTGCGGATGGTGGTCACTCCGCTCCCCAGGTACAGTCGGGGCGAGGAGAAGTCGAGCTGGACGCTCCGGCCCCGGGTCGTATAGAAGGTGTGGTTGTGAAGCCCCACCAGGCCGGGGATCACCGTGTGTCCCTCCAGCTCGTGCACCTCGGCCCCGGCGGGCACCTCCACCTGGGCGGTGGGCCCGACGGCCGCAATCCGCCCGTCCCGGATCACCACGGTCTGTCCCGCAGCCGGCGCCGCCCCGGTGCCGTCCACCACAGTGACCCCGGTGAGGGCGATGACCGGCGCGTCGGTGGTCACGTGCTCTCGCACCTGGTTGCTCATCTCGTCGGCCCGCTGGGCCTCGGCGTCGGGGGCCAGGGGGCCCAGGAGGAGGGCGGCGACCGCCACCAGGGAAATCGAAAGGGAACGCGTCATGGGTGTCTCCTGATCATTGGTTGGGTTCCTCCACGTGGATCACGCTCATCATCCCGCTCTCCAGGTGTTCGGATATGTGACAATGGATCATCCAGGGCCCCGGGTTGTCCAGCTCCAGGACCAGGTCCACCACCGCGCCCACCGGCACCAGCACCGTGTCCTTCCACGCCGGATGCTCGTTGGGTACGCCGTCCACGGCCAGCACCAGAAAGCGCTGTCCGTGCAGGTGAATGGGGTGCTGCATGGGGTGGAGCGAGTCCCGGTCGTTCACCAGGCGGAGCTTCACCCGGTCGCCCACCTGGAAGCGCCAGTCCACCTCCATGTTCTCGGCTCCCGTCTCCGGGTCCCGGAGGATCCACTCCGCCGAGTTGCCGGTGACCAGCCAGTCCATGTCCGGCATGGTGCCTTCCCACTCCACCGGCGGCCGAAAAACCCCTTCCCACAGGAGGAGGGGATCCAGGGGGAAGGGGAGCTCGCCGGTCCGCAGATCCAGGACCAGGGTGTGGTCCGGCTCCCGGTCCAGGTGGGCCTCCATGAGCGCCTGCACCTCGGCCTCCAGCTCGGGCCGGCTCCGGGTTCGGTGGAAGGCTTCGCGGCGGGCTTCCGCCTCTGGTGCCGTCTCCCCGTGCATCCGGATGGTGCCGAGGGTGTCCACCGCCGCGAAGAACCGGGCGGCCATGTGGTCCAGCGCCTGCACCCGATTCTCGAGCCGTACCCGGGTGCCGGCGGGGAGGTGGGCAGGGAGGTGCGTCTCCACCACCCACCGCTCGGCCGGGGCCACCACCGCGCTCTCCGCCAGGGTGGTCCGGGGAAGGGCGCCCAGGTCCGCGCCCACCACCCGGAGGGGCAGACCCACCTCGCCGTCCGGGTCCTCGGCCACCAGCGACAGGTTGAAGGTCCGGGTGGCGGCCACATTGGTGAGGTGGAGACGCAGGGTCTCGCCGGGGCGGGCGTCCAGCTTCCAGTGTCGGCTCCCGTTGACCAGGAGGACGTTGCCGAAGCGCCCCATGAGGACGTGAATGGGCGCCTCCTGGCCGTAGGGAACCGGGCCCTCGGGGCCCACCAGGTGGTCGTCCAGCACCAGGTACTCCTCGTGGTCCACCGGGTCGTACCACTCCCGGTCCCGGGGATGAACCCTGATGTTTCCGGCCAGCCCCATGTCCTGCATGATGTCTTCCCGCAGGTGGGGGTGGTACCAGAAGGTGCCCTCGTCGGGGAGCGCCAGCTCGTAGTGGAAGTCTTCGCCGGGCTCCACCGGGTCCTGGGTCACCCCGGGGACGCCGTCGAAGCGCCAGCCCAGCCGGAGGCCGTGCCAGTGCACGGCTGCGGGGAGGGGCGTCCGGTTGCGGAAGGCCAGGTGGACCGTGCTGCCTTCCTCCGCCTCGATCCGCGGTCCCGGGATCTGGCCGTTGAAGGCGTAGCCCGGGATCTCCAGCTGTCCCAGGCGCCGGAGGACGGGCCCGGCCTCCAGGACCAGGGTGTCGCCGTCGGCCAGCCGGACGGGGGCCGAAGGCCGAGCCGGCGCCACCTCTTCGGGAGCGTGGGGGAAGGGAAGGGCCGGCGACACCCCGGGCCGGAGGCGCATGATCTCGTGGGGCATGTCCACCTCCGGGTGCATGGCCGGCGGGAGCCAGCGGGTGGGGCCCCCTTCCGGGAAGGTGTATGGGCCCGCTGCATGGGCGTCGTGCGCATCGTGGTGATCGTGCGCCCGGTGATCCTCGGCCACCGCCGGGAGGGTGTCCTGCCCCGGATCCGGCGTCATCTCGGCCAACATGTAGGGCAGGTCGTGGGGCCGGAGGACCATGGCCGACGAGGTCCCCCGCAGCACCAGGGGCCCCTGCCGTTCGTCATGGGGCCCTGGCCCCTCGGCCGAGATATGAAGCAGAAAGGCGTTGAAGCCGGCTACCTCCAGGAGGGTGCTCCGGCCCTCCAGCGTCCCCAGCGCCACGGTGGGCGCCAGCTCCGGCGGGGTGATCCAGGCCACGTACCGATCGTACGGGCCCAGCTCCGAGGGGTCCGGCAGTCCTTCCACCTCCACCTGGAAGCGGTACTGGTGGACCCCGTCCCGGTTCACCGCCGCCCCGAAGGGGATGGGAGCGGGCAGGAGCCGGGCCCACCCCGAGGCCCCGGGCGTCGCCGCCGATCCGTGCAGTTCGATGCACCGGTCCCGGGGCGAGGGCACGCCGGCGGCGGCGTGGCCCTCGTCGGCCTCGGCGCAGGGGAAGGGGTCGGCGGTCGGCCGATTCGGCGAGCGGGCCGGGGTTCCGTGACGGGCCGCCGGGACGCCCTGCTCCAACACGTCGGGCCCCTCGGGGGTCGTGCTAGTGGATGCCGCCGCCTGGAGTGCCAGGGGGACGGCAGCCAGGACCGAAAGAAGGGAAGTCAGCTTACGTCTCATCCCTCTGAATCTGAGGGGTGCGGCCCGGGGAGGAAAGTGCAGCCCGCCCCGGCCGACCGAGCCCGAGCCTCGCTTCTCCGTCATCACCTCACCCGAAAGGAAGGTCTCATGTTCGCTCGCCGTATCGCAGTGGTGGCCCTCGTGGCGTTGTTCACGTTGGCCGCCGCCGGTTGCGCCTCGAGGGAGGCGCCGGCCCCGACTCCTTCTCCCGAAGGCCCCTCCCCCGAGGCCGGGGCGCCTGAAGCCGCCGCCGAACGTCCCGACCGGCAGAGAGCCTCGGACCCCGACGACGACCTCAAGCCCTACGACGAGGTCATCACCGAGGACGCTATCACCCGGGAAGGCCTCTTCCTCACTCACCGGATCGACGACAAGCTGTACTTCGAGATCCCCACCGGCGAGCTGGACAACGACATGCTGGTGGTGGCCCGGGTGGACGAGGGTTCGGGCAGCGGCCGCCGAAACCAGCACGTACGGTGGGAGCGCCATGAGGACCGGATCCAGCTCCGTGCCGTGAGCTTCAGCCAGATGGCTGACGAGAACTCGGCCATCTTCCGGGCGGTCCGGGCCCAGAACCGGGGCGGGATCATCGCCTCCTTCCCCATCGAGACCTTCGGTGCCGATTCGGCCGCGGTCATCGAGGTGACCCGCCTGTATACCTCGAACATTCCGGAGTTCGTGCACGTCGCCGGACTGCAGAGCGATCGGACGTGGATCGACCACGTGGCTGCCTTCCCCGAGAACCTCGAGGTGCGGGCGGTCCAGACCGGCGCCAACGTCCCCTCCGGCACACCGGCCAGCACGGCCCGGGTCAACTGGAGCATGATCAGGTTGCCGGAGAGTCCCATGATGCCCCGCCTGCACGACTCCCGGGTCGGGTTCATGAGCACGACCTTCCATGATTTTTCACTCCACGCCCCCCGGGCCGAGCAGCGCCGGTTCATTCGCCGGTTCCGCCTGGACAAGCAGGACCCGAACGCGGAGATCTCCGATCCGGTGAAGCCCATCGAGTTCTGGCTGGATCCGGCCACCCCGGAGTGGCTCGTGCCCTGGGTCGTTCGGGGGATCGAGCAGTGGATCCCGGCCTTCGAGGAGGCGGGATTCTCCAACGCCATCCAGGCCCGCATGCCTCCGTCGCCGGAGGATGATCCGGACTGGTCGGTCCACGATGCCCGGCACTCCATGATCTACTGGCGGCCTTCCACCGTCCAGAACGCCACCGGCGGGAACACCGTGGATCCCCGCACCGGCGAGATCATCAAGGCCGAGGTCAACATGTACCACAACGTGATGAACCTGGTGCGCAACTGGTACTTCGTGCAGGCCGGTCCGCTGGACGCACGGGCCCAGCAGTTTCCCATGCCCGACTCCATCATCGGTGCCATGGTGGAGTACGTGGTGGCGCACGAGGTGGGACACGCCATCGGCTTCCCCC
>PWLA01000061.1 GCA_003559555.1 Gemmatimonadota bacterium
ACGCTGGGCGTCCGCTCCAGGACCTGGAGTGCCTCTGCCAGATCAAAGTTCACGGTTCACTCCGGGTTGTAGCGTTCAAATGCGGGATGTTTCGGCCCGATGAATGTCTGTTCGCACCCGTTTCCGGCGCTCGGGTGAGCCCCGGAACTCGACCTCGACTCCTGATCCTCCCGCTGGGCTCTACCCTCCATCCACCACGGCTTCTCCTGTCACGCAGGCGACCCCCTGGGCGTGAATGTCATGGAGGCGAGCCGTGGCAATGCCCCTCACCCGGGTGATGTCTTCCAAGCTCCTGAACGCCTGTTGCTCTCTCAGGGCCCTGATCTGACCGGCCCGCTCCGGACCGACGTGGATGATGGCCTGGAGTTCAGCGGTGGACGCTGAGTTCAGATCGACGCACCCGGGGCTGGGAACCCGGTCCTCGCCCGACCCGTCCTGTGCCACCAGGTGCGTCGAGGTCCCGATCTGAAAGGAGCCGTCAGGCTCCGCGGACACCCGGACGGATCCGTGCTGATCCGTTCGATAAAGCGTCGCGGCGACGGATTCATAGAGGGCCAGCGCCTCGATGTGAGGGTGCCCGTAGGCGTTGCCCTGACCGACCCCGATGACCACGACCTCGGGCTGCAGTCGTTGGATCGCCATCGCCAGGTCCCCGTTCCGGGAGCCGTGGTGGCTCGCTTTGTGGACCTGTATGGGTCCCTCGGGCACCATTCCCTCACCCATCCACCACCCCCATTGTGCCTGCTCTGCATCACCGGCGAGCAGCATCCGAAACTCACCGTACTCGACCAGGACACCGACGGAGCTGTCGTTGAGCCCCATTGCCGGCTGGGCGGGTGGCTCCATGACCCTGAGGTCGATGGGCCCGAGACTGATCACCCGCGACTCGGGGTCCAGGAGGGCGCTGCCGGCAGACTGAATCGCCTGAAGGAAGGCGGCATACGTCTGAGTCGTGTGCGGGAGGCCGCTGTCCATGACGAAGGCGGGCCGATACGCTTCGATGACATCGATCAACCCGGCGATGTGGTCCCGGTGCGGATGCGACGCGATGACCAGTGCCAGGGAATCGATCCCGAGGGCCTGGAGGTGCTCGAGCGCTCCCGTTCGGGACGGCCCTCCGTCGTACAGGACGGCTCGACCGTCGGGAGCCTGCACGAGCACGGCGTCCCCCTGTCCCACGTCCAGGAAGTACACCTGGAGCGTGCCGTCCTGAGCGAGGGCCGGCGTCGGGGCGGTGGCGAGCCCGGCGAACAGGGCCAGGGCGATGAAGCCGAGAACCCGCAGGTTGTATCGCATCATCAGAGCTCCAGGTCGCCGGAGGGGCCCCGGGGCAGCGAGTCCCTCAGGGAGCGCACCTGCTCCCCGGCGGCCTCAGTGGCCTCCTCGTCGACCCTGATCGAGACACCGCCCCCGGCCAGTCGGGACACCCTCAGGACATCCCCCTCTCGCGCCGTCCCGGGAAGCCACTCCACCGGAATGGAGATGGCTTCTCCCGCAGGGCCCTTCTCCAACACAGCCCACCTTCCATCTTCGATCCGATCGAGGACCATGCGTTGATCGGCGCGTTCATCGGCACGTTCATCGGCGCGTTCATCGGCGCGTTCGTCGGCGCGTTCATCGCGCTGGTCCTCGGGTCGTTCCTCGGTCATCGGGCCCGCCTCCCTGAAGGGGAACTCTCAGCCGTGCGCTTCACTCTGCCTTCGGTCCACGCCCTCAAGCGGAATCGCCTCGGGCGCCTGGCCCGCGACGAATCGAGTCACTCGAACCAGCCGACGGTCGAATGCCTCGATGGTGTCGCCTCGAGCCCATGCGGCCGCCAGCCCCGCGAACCCTCCGGGCCCCTGACCGGCCGACCCGAGTGACCCGACATACTCCCCTTCACCATCGAAGATGCGGATGCGCCCTTCGTTCGAGAGCGGAACACCGATCCGTCCATCTGGCAGGAGGAAGGGCGTGACGACGCGGTAGAGCTCATGGTCCGGGTCGTCCGGGCGCTCGCCTACCACCAGGATCGGGGCGGGCGAAAGCTCGATCGGGGTCCCCGGAGGCAGGGAGGAGGCGTCTCCGGGCTGGTCTCCACCGCAGGTGCTGAGGGCCAGGCAGAGGGTGAAGGCGACACCCGACTGCCGGGTTTCTCCGCGTAGACGTCCCAGGGTCTCCTCCTGTGGTTCCCCAGGCCCGTGGTCCCGCCGGCCCCGTGATCCCGCCGGCCCCGTGGATGCGCAGGCCCCGTCGGTGCGCAGCCCCCCGTGGCCGGGCGGATCCCGTACAGCCTCAGCCTCGGCCCTCTCGGTAGCTACCGAACTTCGGCGACACCACACTAGGTCCTGGGACAGCCTTTGCGCACCCACGGGTGGTAGCGCTTTGCCCAGGCCGGTCCAGCCCCCTCTCCGGAATGCGCCCCGGAGTGCGCCCCGGAGTTCGCCCCGGAGAGACGGGAGCGTTCACCGAAACCGTAGGAGGCAATTCCGAACTGGCGATCCGGTTCGGTCAGGGGTTCGTCCCCACCATGATGACGTTCTTTCCCCTGGTGCGGCCTCGTTCCAGGTACTCGATGGCGGCAGGGGTCTCGGGGAGGGTGAACCGCCGGTCGATCACGGAGCGCACGACGCCGGATGCCATCAGGTCGCGAAGGACGATCAGGTCCTCCCGGTTCAGCTCGCTCAGGAAGGGGGCAAAGGTCTGGGGCACGAACCGTGAGTAGACGGCGGCCCGGGCCACCCGCGTGAGGGGGCCGAGCCACAGCCCGTCCTTTGGTCCGCCCACCATCACGACGACGCCCTCGGGGCTGAGGACGCGCCGGTAGGCGCGCAATGGATGATTGCCCACGTTGTCGATGATCAGGTCCCAGCGTTCCGAATCCGCGGTGAAGTCTTCCGCGGTATAGTCGATGACCCGATCGGCGCCCAGGGAGCGAACCAGCTCAAGGTTTCTGGTGCTCGACACGCCGGTGACGTGGGCACCGTGTGCCTTGGCGATCTGTACGGCGAAGGTGCCCACACCGCCCGAGGCGCCGTTGATGAGGACCCTCTGGCCCGCTTTCAGGTTGCCCGCGTCCCGCAGGGCCTGCAGCGCCGTGGTGGCCGCGACCGTGACCGCAGCCGCCTCCTCGAATGTCACGTTCGCGGGTTTCAGCTCCACGACCCGGTCGGCCCGAACCGTCAGGTATTCGGCCAGGGCACCGTTCCGCCCGCCGAAGACCTCGTCCCCCGGCCGGACGTCCACGACGTTGCTGCCGACGGCTTCCACCGTTCCGGCAAAGTCGACGCCGAGCCGCCTGGAACTGGGTGCCCCCAACCCCGACGAAAGCCGCACGACGTAGGGCGTGCCCTGCATGTAGTGCCAGTCCAGCGGGTTGATGGACACCGCGCGAACTCTGACCAGCACCTCGTCATCGGCCGGAGTGGGTATGGCGACATCCTCGAAGCCGAGGATCTCGTGCGAGCCGTAGCAGGGGTGGGTGATCGCCTTCATCAGGGTCGTCCCCACCGGAGGCGAGGCCGGCGCGGCGCACGCGGAGTCATAGCTCAAGACGAGCATGAACGACGCCACCGCCGCCGCCAGCACTGCGCAGCCAACTCCCAGGATCTTCATCCGCAGGCTCATCCGGTCCTCTCTCATGTCCGGTCCTCTTCTCATGTATGGAGGCCGGGCATGGCGATGGCACGGTGCCTCACCGGGATGGTCGGCCGTCAGTCCCCCCTACGAAGCCCGGGGATGAGCGGTTTCAAGGGCATTCGCGGCGGGGGGCCGGCGAACGGCGATGGCGGTTTCAACGCACTTGCGGGGGGGGAGGAGCCGGGGGGCGGTGTGAGTTGCCCGATGCCTTGGCCCCTGGGTTCCGTCGAGCCGAGACGACGATCGGATCGCAGCCGGCGGAGCGGTCCTTGCATCAAGATGACGGCCGCAGGGATCCACGGTCTCAGGAGAGCCAAGGAGCGTGTATATGGGGAAGGAGCGCACGGGGGTCACGGCCATTCAGCGCACGGCGTCCCCACCATCGGATGGTGACGGGCCCTCCCTCGTGGTGATCCACGGCCTTCACCTGGGCAAAAAGCACGAGCTCTCGCAGGATCCAGTGATTCTGGGACGCTCCAGGAAGGCGGACATCCGGCTGGACCAGGACGGAGTCTCGCGACACCACGCCGAGATCTACCGGAGTGATTCCGCCAACTGGGTTCGGGACCTGGACTCCACGAACGGGACCTTCGTGAACGGACATCCCGTGGAGGAGTGCGAACTTCGTGACGGCGATCAACTGAGGGTGGGTGACACCATTCTGAAGTTCCTGACCGGCGCCAACGTGGAGGCCCGCTTCCACGACAAGGTCTACCGACTCACCACCACCGACGGCCTGACCCAGGTTCTCAACAAACGCTTCTTTCTCAGCGAGATGTCACGGGAGATGAGCCGGGCTCTCCGCCACCGCCGGGATCTGTCGCTGGTCATGCTCGACATCGATCACTTCAAGACGGTCAACGACACCTACGGGCACCTGGCCGGCGACCACGTCCTGAAGGGATGCGCTCAGCGCATCTCCGCTTCCGTGCGCCGGGATGACGTCCTGGGCCGCTACGGGGGCGAGGAGTTCGGCCTGCTGCTCCCGGAGATCGCCAAGGAGAGGGCGGTGGAGTCGGCCCAGCGGATCCGTCGGGTCGTCCAGGGGACGCCGTTCCAGTTCGAGGAGGAAGAGATCGCGGTCACCGTCTCCCTGGGGGTGGCCGACCTCCGGGAGTACGTGAAGAGCGTCCGCCGGGAGAGCCCTGCCGGGGAGAGGCCGGAGGTGGCTCCCCTGGCGTTCATCGGGCTGGCGGACCGGCGCCTCAACCGGGCCAAGGCCGGCGGCCGCAACCGGGTGGTCTGGGAGTAGCGGGCCGGCACCGGGGGTTTTGCGGGGGGAACGGGCGGCGTTCGGGTGCCCTGCGGGGCAGTGCCGGGCGCCCTGCGGCCCCGCACCGGGGGTCCTGTGGGCCAGCTCCCGAGGGTCCTGTGGGCCAGCCTCGGAGGGGGCTGTGGGCCAGCCTCGGAGGGGCCTGTGGGCCGGCACCGGGGGGGCTGTGGGCCGGCACCGGGCAAAATGTGGAATTCTTCGCCTCGCCACGGAAAGAATTCTTCATTTGCCCCGGAAACCGGGGGAAATGTCGAACGGAACCGGGTCACAGCGGGTTCCATTCCGGATTTTGCCCGGATACCGGGCAAAATGTCGAACGGAAGATTCCGGAGGCCGTTCTATTCCACATTTTCCTCGCTCACCGCGACTGCCTCGCTCACCGCGACGCGATCCGGTCAAGGGCCTCGGCCACCCCTTCCCGGTCCGAGTCGGTCTCTTCCGTGAGCTCGACGAGTTCGGCGTAGTAGTCGCGGGCCTCCTCGTCGTGTCCCAGCTCCGCTGCCGCCCGGGCCGCACCCAGGACCGTGTGGTATCGTCCAACCCACGTCTCGAGCGAGCGCTCATAGGCCTCCAGCGCCTCCGCCGGCCGATCGAGCTCCATCAGGAGATCGCCCAGCAGCTCCTGCGCAGGCTGCAGGTCGCCGGGGGTCACCCCGTGCTTCTCCATCTCATCGTGCCGTTCGGCTGCCTGGGACATCAGGCGAACCGCCTCCTGGGTCCGGTCTTCGGCCTTGGCCATCCAGGCGGCTATGGCGTCCTGCTTCACCTGGATCTGCCCGGCCCAGTAGTCGTCGCCCCACGCCTCGCGAGACGCTTCCTCCAATTCTTCGAGCCGATCCAGGCTCGCTCGGGCGCCCTCAAGGTCTCCAGTCCGGGCAGCGCCGAGGCCCCGGGCGAAGTGCGTCATGGCTTCGGACTCGGGGAAGTCATCCCAGGGGAAGGCCCCCGGCTCTCGCGGCCCCAGCTCGGCGGCACCGGCCCAGTCCCGCCGCTCCACGTGCCAGCGGGCCGGCACGGCAGCCAGCGCGTAGGCACTTCCGAACGCGGGCTGGTAGCGCTCTTCCTCACGCAGCTCCTGGAGGACGGCCTCGGCCGCCTCGTCCTCACCCCGCTGCAGATACCCGTAGATGAGGTAGTCGAGGGCGTGGGCGTAGTGCAGGGAGAGACCGTCATCGGATGGCAGCCCGAGCGCCGCGTCGGCAGAGCGACGATTCCACTGGATGACCTCGTCCCACGCCCCGAGCCGGACATAGATGTGACTGGGCATGTGGAGCGCGTGGGGATTCGCCGGAGCGATGTCCTCGTAGGCCCGGGCATGGACGGTTCCCTCCTCCGCCCGGGCATCCACGTCGTGGGCGTGGATGGCGTAGTGGATGGCGCCGGGATGCTCGGGCTCTCCGTCCAGGACGCCTTCCAGGAGGGTGATGGTGTGTTCCTGGACCGCCGGATCCCCTGGAGCGGTGGACAAATGAGCCAGGGCATAGAAGGCGGCGGCCTCCTGATCTTCGGGGAAGGCACGGTGGAGCGCCTCCATCGCTTGCTCCCAACTCCGGACCCGCTCGAGTCGCGTGGCGTCGGGTGCCTCGTAGTAGGCGTAGACCGCGCGGGCGTACTGCCGTTCCCGCTCAGTGGGGGCCTCGAGCTCCACGGCTCGCTCCGCCGCGGGTCGACCGGCCTCCACATCCTCCTCACCCCAGAAGGGCTGGAAGTGGGCCATGGCCAGGCCCCAGTGCGACATGGCACAGCCCGGCTCCTCCTCCACGGCCTCCCGGAAGATGGCCTGGGCCTCTACGTAGGTCATGTGATGAAGGAGGGCGACGCCTCGCTCCAGATCCTCCTGGACCGCGTCGGAGCAGGAGGTGGGGAAGTGGACGTTCCCGAGATCGTGCTCGTCAGTCGCCGACAACTCTCCGTGCGCATCCGGTCCACAAGCCGCCACGGCCAGCAGGAACGCCAGGATCGGAAGTGCTCGACATCGGGCAGACGCTGTGAGGGGCGTGCGCATGGTAACCTCCTTGTTCGGGATTCACGGGTCGCTGCGAAACTGCGGTCTGCCTCCTCGCCGGCCCGTCGGGGCGGGGGCCCCGGAAGTTTGCCGGGACGAGGCCCAGGGGGCCTTCCGGGGTGTGGATCCAGGGTGTCCGGGACCGGGGGCCCGGGGGTCTCCCCAGCCGAGCGCCCGGGGGTCTCCCCAGCCCGGGGGCCCGAGGGCCTTCCGGGATGTGGGCTCGGGGTCTGCCGGTGCGGGCGCTCGGGATCTGCCGGTGCGGGCGCCCGGGGTCTGCCGGTGCGGGAGCCCGCGGCTTCCGGGACCAAAGCCCGGGATCCGCCAGACTCACCGACCCCGACGAGGCCTATGTAGACCGACCATCATACTCCATGATCAGGAGGGTCGGGGTGGTATGTCAAGGGTCGTCCGGAGGAAGGGAACCATCCGCATCGAAGCGCGCCCGTGGGAAGCCGAGGCCCCCTCGGACCGAAGCGGCCGCTCTGGGAGGCAATCCACGCCAAGTCGAAGGGACCCCCGCGAGAAGATGAACCATCTGCATCGGGACGGATCCCGGGGGACGTCTCCCTTCCCCATCGAAGGACACCTCGGGGGACGGCGGGCCCGCCCCATCGAAGGACACCTCGGGGGAAGGCGGGCCCGCCCCATCGAACCGCCACGCCAGGACGCCGCCCCATGCGCATCCGAGCGCCGCCCTGGGCGCATCACCGGGGAGTCGGCCGTCGGACAACAGCCGCCAAAAGGTTGCCCTGACCCTCTAGACCGATCATCATAGTGCACCATCACCAACACGCACGAGGAGCACGATGACGCAAAGCACGCGGGAGCGGATGCTCACGGCCACCGCGAGCCTCCTGCAGGAGCGGGGCTACCTGGGCACGAGCCTGAACGACATTCTCCAGGAGAGCGGCGCTCCACGGGGCTCGGTCTACTACCACTTCCCGGGGGGGAAGGAGGAACTGGCGCGAGAAGCCACCGAGCGGGAGGTCCAGAAGATCACCGACTACCTGGCCGCCGCCTTCCGGGAGAGCACCGGACCGGCCGAGGCGGTCCGCGCCTACGTCGAGGGCGCCCGCGAGCACAGCCGGACCTCGGGGTACCGGCTGGGATGCCCGGTGGCATCGCTGGTCCTCGACTCGCCGGAAGCCTCCTCGCCCATCAGCGAGGTCTGCAGGAAGGCGCTGGAGGAGTGGCACGAGCTGCTCCGTGACGGACTGGCCGCAGGCGGAGTTTTGCCGGAGCGCGCCGGCTCCCTCGCCACCCTCATCCTCACCTCGGTGGAAGGCGCCCTCATCCTGGCGCGCAGCCGGGAGGATCCGGAGCCCCTGGACGCCATCGCCGACGAACTGGCGGCGACGGTGACGGCCG
>PWLA01000235.1 GCA_003559555.1 Gemmatimonadota bacterium
CTCCACCGCCCGGTTCAGGATTCGGAGAGCCCGGGGGTACTCGTAGCGGACGTAGATGTACGCTTCGGAGGCCCCGCAGGCGTAGGTGGCCAGGAGGAGGCCCTCCAGGTGGGTGTGGGGATCCCGCTCCACCAGCTCCTTGTCCTGGTAGGACCCGGCGTCGCCCTCGTCGAAGTTGTCCACCACGTAGCGCTGGCCGCTTCCGTCGGCAACCTCGGCTTCGGCCACCGTGCGGAACTTGCGGCCCGTGGGGAAGCCGGCGCCGCCCCGCCCTCTCAGGCGGCTTCGCTCCACCTCCTGGATCACCTCGTCCGGGGTCATTTCCCGGAGGGCCTTCTCCAGCGATCCGTAGACGCCTGCGGCCCGAGCCCCCTCCAGCGAGATCACGTCGTCCTTGTCGAAGTGCCGCAGCAAGATCCGCGGCTTGCCCTCCGGGGGAAGGTAGACCGGGTTGGTGGGTTCCGGGAGATCGGGCGGGCGTCCGTTGCGGAGCGCGGTGACCAGCTCCTCAGGGTCCCGGTCGGCCATGGAGATGGGATGGCCGTCCACCATGGCGTTGGGGCCCAGCCCGCAGTAGCCGAGACAGGCCACGTGCTCCAGCCGGATCCCATCGTCCGAGGTACGGTCCGCCTCGACGCCCAGAGCCTCGGCGAAGCGGGCTTCAAGGGCGTCGCACCCGCCTTCGGGGGCCGCCCGGCACGCTTCGCCGATGCAAACCTTCACCGAGTGGTCGGCGGGCTCGTCCCGGGAGAGCTCCTCGTAGAACTTGGCGGTGGAGCGGACGTGGGCCGGCGGCAGGTTGTACTGCTGGGCCAGCGCCATGATGTCGTCGTCGCTTACGTAGCCCTGGGTCTCGTGGAGGGTGGAGAGCCGGTCGTAGACGGTCGTGCCCTGGCCCAGAAACTTGTTCTGAAGGGCAATGATGTTCTCGGACATGACCGAAGTGCTCCTGAGGTTGACGAGATCGGGCGAACGAATGGAGCGGTGCCACACCTCATAACGGTATGAAACCCGCGGCACTTCGGCAATGTCGAGGGGGGTGGGCACTTGGCCGGTCAGGGGATGCTCCGACCCTCCGGGAGTCGGGTGCGATCGGTGGAAAGGGCGCGCCACGGAGTGTGATCTTCAACCCACCGACCGGACCCTGCCACCCGGAGAGATCTGTTCATGTCGGTCAACCTGGACGGTCACGGTCGGGCGGTCACCACGGTGACTCGGGTCTCCCGGGTTCTGCTGCAGAGCTCGTAGAAGGCGTTCGTGTCGTCCGGGACCTCCTGACTCATGAAGGTCAGCACCCGGCCGATGGCCCGGCGGTAGTCCTCCATGCTCTCTGCAATGTAGTACGTGTGGTAGTTGTACTCATCCCGGAACCCCCCGTTGAACTGTCCCCATCCGATCAGGTCTCCCTGCTCGGTGAGCTCGGTGAGGGGCGGCTCGATGAGTCGAAGTGCCACGTCGTTGACCTCATCCAGGCGGGGAAACGGGCAGATCCACGAGGCCAGCACCATGACATAGCCAGGTTGGAGAACGTTCTGGGCCGAGGCCTCCTGCTCGGCTGCGGAAGCGGGACTCGCGCTTCGAACCGTTGCGCTCTCGTCCTCTGCCGGGCCGAGTTGGGGAAGGAAGAGCAGCGCTGCCAACGCGCCGAGGGCGATGAGGCCGGCTCGCCGGAAGACGGCTCGAGCGCGGGTGGGGAGGGACGGAAAAGGGCTCCGTGAAGAATGGTTGCGGGGGCGCATGAGAACCTCCTGTGCAGAAGGAACGTCCATCGTTCCTCCGCTCCCCGACGAGGGCGCCGGGTGAGGAAGGGGACGAGGAAGGGCGGCGCGCCTCTTACATTGAAATTACAGGACTCGTCCGCCGGACGCCATCCTGATGGTTCGAGGTGGAGGCCCACACACGGCGAACCCCGGCCGGGAAAGGCCGGGGTTCGCATGTGTTCGAGGCGACCGAAGAGTTATTGTACCAGCACCGTGGCTGCACTCTGGAAAGCCGCGCTGGTCACGGCGCCCGCCTCCAGGGCGTCACTGGTGAGCCACGCCTGGGAGTTGATGTCGAGTACCAGACGGGTGCTTCCGTCGGCCTGGACCGTCACAGGTTGATGGTACTCGACGACCACGTCGCTTCCGCCGGCGATGGTGAGCGAGATGCTGGCCTCGATGGGACCGATCCCGATGTCCGAGCCGGCGTCCACGTCGGCCCTGGCGTTGCTCACCACGAGCCGCACCCGGTCATACGTCCGGGCCCCGACGGTGGCCGAACCCATGATCGATTCGCCGCCGCGGAGTTCAGCCTCGGCGTTCAGGTTGGTCAGGCCGCTCACCTGCTGCCAGGCTCCGTCCACCATGACCTCCACCCGGGCCTGTCCTTCGAATTCTCCGGATACCTCGCCGGAGCCCTCGGTCGCCCATGCCTGTGTCGCCGACTGGGCGCCCCCGTTGTCCTGGATCACCGCCTCCATCGTGCCCTCGTCATCGGCGCCGGGAGTGGTGGGCGAGTCGTCGTCGCATCCTGCCAGGGGAAAGAGGATGAGGGCCATCAGAGTGGTCCATCGCATCATCGTCGACCTTCGGGTCATGGCATTGCTCCTCGTAGAAGTGCTCATCGAACAATCCCTCCTGATGGAAGGTGAAATTGGTTTCGTGGCTGCCCGCGGCGCATGGGTCTCGGTGCAGTGGCAGGTGACCTGTCGGCCGCGTTGAAGCCGGTGATTGCATGTTCTGTGTGCTGACTCGTTCTGACTCCTGACTGAAAGGTCCGTGCCAACCGGCCACGAGGTGTGAGGGCGCAGGTGCTGGAATTGGCTCTTTTCACCTCTGCGACAAGTGTTTACAGGGGGTGCGACCGCGGGTGTGCGGTCCCCCCGTCCAAGGGGGGCGACCCGGCCCGGGGGTGAACTTCCTTCCCCCCGGACCGGAAGAGCCTTCACGGTGCCCCTGCCGGCGATCTGAGCCAGTTCGAAGTGGATCCCTACTGGCCCCAGCCTCTGCCCGAGAACTGGATTCTGGGACAGGTGGCGGGGCTGGCCGTGGACCACCGGGATCACGTCTGGATCCTGCACCGGCCCGCCCAGGACCCTCCCATTGCCATGTGCTGCGGCCCTGCACCTCCGGTCATCGAGCTGGACCCCGACGGAAATGTGGTGCAGGCCTGGGGTGGCCCCTCCGAGGACGGTGAGTACGAGTGGCCCGACGAGGAGCATGGGATCCACCTGGGACGTGGCCCTTTCCGCGGACCCGGAGCAGCGGTGGCTCTCCGTCCCGGATGGGACGAACAACACGGTCTGGGTGGTGAACCGGGAGACGCCGGAGGTGGAGGACAGCTCCGGCCGGGGCGGCCGTATGGCGGGACACTTCGACTGGGTCCACAACCTGGACGTGGACTCCCACGGCAACATCTACACCGCCGAGGTGAACGACGGCCACCGGGTGCAGAAGTTCATTCCCACCGGCCGCTGATCGGTAGGGCCGGTCGATTAATCGGGCCGTAATCGCCTCGAGGCATCTTGTTCGGTGCAGGGCGGGACCTCCCCACTGAAGCCCCAGTCAGGGGCACGGGAGACCCGCCCTGCGGAAGGCTCCGTGAACTCAGGCGGCGTCTTCGCCAAAGGGCTGCGGCTGAGCGGCCCCCTTCCGCCTTGATCGGCTGGACCCGAACAATGAACAGCAGAAATCCGTTGGTAACCGTCGGACTTCTCGTCGCCTCCCTGGGGGTTGCCCTTCCGGCGACGGCGCAGGTCTATCTTCTACCCGCCGCCCCGGAGAAGGGCGTGGGGATCGAGGTCTCGCACCCGGAGTTCAAGGAGTTCGACGTCACGGCTCCCACCTCCGTGACCTTCCTCTCTGGTCGCATGCCGTTGAACGCGCGGTGGAGCGTCTTCGCCGACGTGCCCTTCGCCTACGCCAAGGTCAAGGGCGGCGTGCTGGACAGCGACGGCAACTCGGTCCTGGGGAACCCCATGCTGGGGGTGGAATACCGTCCCGTGGCCGGTTGGACCGTCGACGGTGGGGTTCGGGCCCCTCTCACCACCGCTGACAGTGAGAGCTTTGCCGACGTAATCGGCTTCCTGAGCGATCCGCAGCGGGGCGAAGCTTTTCTGGAAGACGTGGTGCCGGTGAGCGTGTCCACCACCTACCACCGTTCCCTGACTCCGGAATTCGGACTGCGGGCCCGAGGCGGAGTCACGTCCGCGATCTACACCGGGGATGACGACGAGGTAGGCACGGAGACCTTCCTCGACTACGGCGTGTTCGGCAGCTACCATCGGGGCATCGCCCGCTTCGGCGCCGGCATGTCCGGACGGTGGATGGCCACCGCCGACGAGGGAGATTTCTCCGACAACAGCATGCACCAGCTCGGCCTCACCGCCGACGCCCTTGTGGCCGGTGTCCGGCCGGGACTCTCGCTCCGGGTTCCGGTGAACAGCACCTATCGTGACGTGCTGAGCTCCTCGCTGGGGGTCTACGTGCAGGTGCCCTTGCGGTAGCGCAGGAATTCCCGGTCTCCGGGGTGAGCGCCCTCGGGTTGCTCCCCAGGGCCGGGACCAGGGGTGGGTGTGGATGGAGGAGTAGCAGGACAACGAGGGAGGCCGCTTCCCGGCAGGGAGGCAGCCTCCCTTTCCTTGGCGGGTGGTCCGGGGTAGACTCAGGAAAACCAGATCTTCAAAACCCACTCAACCGACCACTCCACCGAAGGGAGCGACGCATGAATGCAGTGACCACCCGGCTCACCATCCTCGGGGTTCTTCTGATCCTGGCGCCGGGGCTCGCCCTTCAGGCCCAGGAGCGGGGCCAGACCCCGGAGCATCTTCGCACGGCGGCCGAGGAGTCGGACTTCACCCGCTACACCTCCTATGACGAGATGATGGAGTACCTGGACCTGGTCCGGGCCTCGTCCAGCGAGGTGAGGATGGGCATCTACGGACAGACATGGGAGGGGCGGGATCTGCCATACCTGGTCTTCAGCCGTCCCGGGGTCACCCGGGGGTGGGAGGCCGCTGCCCTGGGCAAGCCGGTTGTGGAGCTCCACGCCAACGTGCACGGAGACGAGCGCACCCTGCGGGAGTCGCTCCTCATCCTGGTCCGGGAGCTGGCCACCCCGGGCACGCCTGAAAACGCCCTCCTTGACCACATGGTCATCATCGTCTCGCCTCAGATCAATCCTGACGGATTCGAGGCCAGTCCCCGGGCCACCCGGGGCAACGCCTGGGGCATCGACATGAACCGGGACTACATGAAGCTGGAACAGCCCGCCATCATCAACTGGGTTCGCAACGTGCTCCACGAGTGGAACCCCCACCTCTTCGTGGACGGTCACAACGGGGGCCAGTTTCCCTACAACCTCAAGTACCAGTGCCCCGGGCACGCGGACCCGGGCCAGCGGATCACCCGGCTCTGCGATGACGAGATCTTCCCCCGGATCGATGAGCGTCTGGAGGCCGAGGGCTTCCGCTCCTTCTTCTGGGCCAGCGGCAACGAGGAGCGGTGGAGCGGTGGGCAGACCGACGCCCGGATCTCGAGGAACTACGCCGGTTTCGCCAACTCCATAGGGATCCTCTTCGAGTCCCCGGGCTGGCAGGAGATGGACGAGGGCGTCCGTGCCGGCTACCTGGCCTTCATGGCCACCCTGGAGTATGTCCAGGAGAATCCGGAGCAGGTCATGGCCACAGTGGAAGATGCGCGGCGCCAGGCCGTGCTCCTGGGCAGCGAGCCCAGCGGTGAGGTAGCCGTCCAGATGGATGTGGAACCCGAAGACGAGCGGGTGGACTACCTTATCGGCGGCGAGGACCGGGAGATCATCGAAATCACCGATGCACCCATCTACAAGCGTCCCGTGGCTACCCTCACCCGGCCCCGGCCCTACGCCTATCTGCTCCCCCGGGACGCCGCCGAGGCCGTGGATCTCCTGGAGCGGCACAACATCACGGTGGAGGTGCTCCGGGACACGGTCACCCTCGAGGTGGATGCCTACGAGCTCACCGGGGTGTCCTACGACCAGATCTACAACCACCAGGCCGCCACCAACGTGGAGGTGGGCCAGGAGATGCACACGGTTGAAATGACCTTCCCCGCAGGTACCTACGTGGTGCCCACCGGCCAGATGATGGGTCGCATCGCCACGCACTTGCTGGAGCCTGAGACCCGGGACAACCTGATCTACTGGGGCACCATGGACCGGTGGCTCCCGCTGGCGCAGCTGGAGGAGGGAAGCGACGACCCCGTGCTCATCCCCATCTACAAGCTCATGCGGCCGGCGCCACTCCCGGGGCGCCTCCGCGACTGAGCCGGGGACGCGCCCGCAGCCGGTGACGCCGAGCTGCGGGCGCCCATCTCCCGGGATCGGCTACAAGTAACGTTCGAACCACTCCACCACCCGTTGCATGAAGTCGATCCGATGGGCCCGCTCGGTGAGCCCGTGGGGTTGGCGGGGGTAGAGGACGAGCCCGGTGGGGATGCCTTGCAGTTCCAGGAACTGGTGGAGCTGGATGGACTGTTCGGGGTGGACCCGCTCGTCGGCCATCCCCTGGGCCACCAGAATGGGCGTGTCGGCGCCTTCGAGCCAGGCCACCGGCGAGCGGTCCCAGTGCTGACCCGGGTTGTCGAACCACCAGAGATCCCAGTGCACGTCGGCCATCTCATAGGGGATATCGGTGGTCCCGAAGAAGGAGATCCAGTTGGAAAGCCCGGCAAAGGTGATGGCCGCCTGGAATCGGTGGGAGTGGCGGGTCCCGGCCCAGGCGGCGAAGTATCCGCCGTACGACGTGCCGCTGATCCCCACCCGCTCCGGGTGGATGATCCCCTCCTGAGCCAAGTGGTCGATCCCCAGCAGCACGTCCTCGAACTCCTTGCCGCCCAGGTCCCGGTGATTGGCCGAGGCGAAGGCGGTCCCCAGGCCTCCGCTCCCGCGGTAGTTGGGCTTGAAGACCACGAAGCCTCGGGTCGCCAGCAACTGCCCCGGATACAGGGGCCGGGTGTTCCAACCGTCGATGGAGATTCCCTCCGGCCCGCCGTGGGGGAGGATGGTCAGGGGACGGGGGCTGCCCGGTTCGTAGTCCACCGGGAGGATCAAGACGCCCTCCATGGGCATGCCGTCGGCACCCTCCCACGCCACCGTCTCCTGTGCGCCCAACGCCACCTGGTCCAGGACCGGGTTGTGGCGGGTCAGGCGCTGGGGCTCGCCCTGGGAGAGGGAGCCTGAAAAGACCTCGGCCGGGTGCCGTCGGGTATGGCCCGGGGCGGCGAACCGGTCGCCGTCGTCGGCCAGCGAGAGGGATCGGATGATGGTGGGGCCGGCTCCAGCGCCCACGTCGTTACGGCCCATGACGAGCCGGGGACCGCTGCCGTCCAGGGGCCAGGCCACGACCGCCGACCGGGTGCTCTCCACCCCGGCGGTGACGATCTCCTCGTCATTCAGCCAACCGATCCACTCGGGGGTGCCTCGATAATCCTCCGGGGTCAGGTCCCTGGCTTGGCCGCCGTCGGCGGGGATCAACCAGACCCGCTGGGGAAGGGGGTCGGAGTAGACCTTGGCTCCCAGGAGGCCAAGGTGCCGTCCGTCCGGCGACCAGGCCATGGGACCCAGCTTGCCCTGGGTGGGAGCCAGGAGCTCCAGGGGGCCGCCCCCGGCGGGGACCGTCTTGAGGCGCCGGAACATGAGGTCCGAGTCGGCGTCGGGCTGCTCGGTGACCTGCACCGCGAAGCGCTCTCCGTCAGGTGACCACTCGAAGCTTTGGACCGTGCGGTCGTCCGGGGTCACGGGGGTGCGCTCTCCCCCGCCCAGCTCCTCGGTCCAGAGGCGCACGTGCTGGACGTCCTCACCGTGGACGATCATGTCCCAGCCCGCCTCCCGGCGCTCCTGGACCTCGGCGGGCAGGGGCTGGAGTGCGGTGTAGGCGACCCTGCTGCCGTCCGGGGAGAGGGCATAGGCAATCACCCCGTCGGACGAGTCGGTGAGGGGCCTGGGCTCACCGCCCTCCCTGGGGATCCCGTAGACCTGAGGCTGCTCGTGGTGCTCCGTGAGCCGGGCGGTGAAGGTGATCCAGGCACCGTCCGGGCTCCAGGCCGGCTGTCCCGCACTCACCCCCTCCGGGAGAAGAGCTTCCGGCTCGGCTCCTTCCCGTGCGTCCATGAGGAAGAGGCGACTCCGATCTCCCCCTCGCTCCTCCTGGGCGCTCCGGGGCACCGTGAGGGTGAAGGCCACCCGCTCGCCATCCGGGCTCAGGGCCACGGCCGACACCGTCCGGAGTTCGGCGATGGTCTCGGCGTCGA
>PWLA01000298.1 GCA_003559555.1 Gemmatimonadota bacterium
CTTCCAGCATCCGGACGGCTTCCTCCGGGCGGCCCTCGTGGAGCTGGATCAGGGCGAGGGCGATCTCTCTCATGATCCGGTCCTCCCCGCCCCACTGCTCGGCGGAAACCTCGGCCTCCCATGCGGCAAGCGCGCTCCGGGCCCGATCGACGCGCCCCGCTGTAGCCAGGAGGGTCGCCTGATACAGGTGGTCCCGCTCGTCGAGGGAGAGGGCCGCCACCGCTGCATCTCCGCGGCCATCCAGGATGATCGCGACTCCCCGCTCGGGCCTGCCGAGCGTCACCTCCGCTGCCGCCTCGAGCAAGCGTGACCTCCAGCGAAGCTCACCGCCGACCTCGCCCGCCTCCGCTTCCGCGGCGGCGAATCGCTGCCGGGCGTCCAGGAGCCGCCCCTGCCGCATGTCCAGAAAGCCCAGGAGACCGTGGGCTTCCCACCGGAGAAAGGGTGCCACAGAGGGGTTCGCCAGTCGACCTTCCAGGGCACGCCGCGCCCCGAGCTCGTCCCCCAGGTGAAGCCGCACCAATGTACTCATGCGCTCGACCGGATAGCCCGGGTGGCGCTCACGCAGACTCTCCAGAGCCTCGCGGGCCCTCTCGGGTCGACCCTCGAGGATTCTGGTCGCGATCAGGTTCTGGAAGGTCACGGTCGCAGCGCCGGGAAGCCGGGCGCCCCGCTCCAGAAGGTCGGAGGCGGCTGCGTAGTCCTGTACCCGCATGTAGAGGACGGCGAGGTTGTTCAGAGCCGCGGTATCCTCAGGGTCCAGATCCAGGAGCACCCGATAGGCCCGCATCGCCCGCTCCCGGTCCTGCGCCACCTCCCGGTAATAGAGGCCCTCCGCCATATACCGTTCGCGCTGGCTGACACGGTCCCGGAGCTCGTAGGCACGAGTGGCCGCTTCCGACGCCCGGGCCCGGTCGAGTCCGTGGTTCGAGAGGACCACGGCGAGTCGTCGCCAAGCCATGGCGAACTCCGGATCCAGCTCCAGCGCCTCCTCGAACAGGCGGATTGCACGATCCAGGTCGCCCTGGTCTTCGGCCCGGTTCGCCTGGCTGAAGCGGAGGAGCGCGTCCAGCGACGTGGTGGTGACGCTTTCCAGCCGGGGGCCGGAGCGGATCGAGCGAAGGGACTCCCCCGCCCGTTCGCGGATGCTCTCGCTCAGCCGATCGATGGCAGCCAGGAGCTGGTCCGGTCCCTCTGCCGTCTCGCGGAACGCGGCCAATTGCTCGCCGGACTCCGCCGAACGGAGCGTCGCCGACAGGGCGTAGCCCGTTCCCACCGCACTCACCTGGCCCTCCAGGACGCCCTTCATCCCTTCCCTGAGCGCCACTTCCCGGGCCAGCTCCGGGGTCAGGAGGCTCCCCGCCTCCTCCTGCATCCGCTGGAGGCTCTCCCGGATCTTCTGGTTCTCCGCGATCCGGATCGTCGGGTGCTCGAGCAGGTCGATCCGCAGGGCGTCTGTGACGGCCATGCCCAGGTCCGGATCGTCGCCCGGAGCTCCGAAGTCGGCAAGCACGATCCGATCCCCCTCCTCCAGCTCGCCGGCGGCCAGAAGCGAGCCCACGGGCCCGATGCCCAGCGACCAGCTCGCGAAGTAGCCGGCCACCAAAAAGATGAGGAGGCCGAAGGCAGCCGCACCGCCCCAAAGGGACCGCTTCCACGTCAGGTGCCGCTGGAGGCGGGAGCGCTCAGGGGACGCGGGCGGAATTGGAGAGGCGGAGGCTTCCGCGTCGGCCGACCCCTTCGCCGTGGAGGCGGATTCCTCTGCCTCGCTTGCCGCCTGGCCGGGTGCCCCCTCCTGCACCAGGGCCGTGGCCACCACGATGGGCAACCCGATGAGAATGAGGATGAGGGCGAAGGGAGGTACCCAGTCAGGCAGTCCGAGCACCCCGCTCACCGTGTCGACCACCTGCAGGACGAGCCAGGAGCTGACCAGATAGACCCCGACGACCTGCCACAGGGAGCGACGGTGGGCCTCGAGGACCAGGTGCTTCAGGCGTCTCATTATGCTCGGGACGGGGAGGGATGGCTTCACCGACCCACGATGCCACTGCGGAACCCGAGGCGCAAGAAAGGAGGGTTCCTACTCGACTCCGACCCGTAGCATGGGGATCTGCCCTCGTTCTACCGAGGAGAAGGCGCTCGCGCCCCCCGCTCCGTGTTCAGCGACCGCCGCAGGCGCGACAGCCGGCCAGCGCCCATCAGGTAGCGGAAGGACACGTCGCACGGGGTACGGCGACACCTCGCCCTCCCCCTGACCCGTCTCCATCACCGCCAATGGCAGAACACCCGGTCCCCTTCTCGCAAGGACGCATAGCGGTCCGCCGACACCTCGCACTGGGTTCGGTCCCCAGCCAGAAGGATGTTGGGATCCCGCTTCTCCAGTACCACCTTCCAGGAGAGTGTCTCCTGAGCCATACCGGGATCCCGGCCGGGCACCGGAATGGACAGACACGAGGTCGCCAGGAGGAGGACAGTGCAGCACAGGAGGGGTGAAACGAGGCCTTTCCGGCCTGGCCATCGCGCACGGCCCCCCTGGGTGCACCCAGCACAGCAGCGTCCGAACCCCTCGGTCTCAGTCATGGCTCGCCTCCAGGCATGATCGTCGCTTCAGGCCGATCCACTCGATTGAGAGCGTGGCGCATCGGCACCGCCGCGCTCCGGGACGCTGGAACGGGACAACCGCAATCTGCAACCGCCCAAGGGTCAGGGGAAGAAGGGCGCGGGTGTCAGCCACCGCCAGGTCGCCGCGACGGGCACGGTCCGGGGCGGCCTCGGGAGCCGGCTGGGCCATCGCAGCCGACTTCCTTCAGGCTTCCCCTCGATCTCTCTCCATCAGGGCGCCTCGCGCTGGTCCGTGAAGGAGGTCAAGTCAGGGCTCGATGACCAGGACTTGCCCGGGGCACCCATGAACCCCGCATCCCCCAAAAGGCCGTTGAAGAAGTACAAGGTCCGCCGTTGGGAGCGCCAGGGAGCCGGCGGGCACCCGCCGAAGGCGGGTCGGGCGGCTCGCCGCAGGCATAGCGAGTGAGCTACGTCGAGGCGAGCCAATGCAGGAGGCGGCTCCCTGCCGCCCCAACCGAGCGGCTGATGCCGTGACTGCGCGAAGCGTTCGACGCGCTTCCCCCCGCGAGACCTCCGAGCACTGCGCAGGAGAAACCGAAGGGCGAAGGGGGGGTGCGGCCCTGGATCGGCGTTGGATCCCTTCACCCATACGCTGCGGAATCGCTTTCAGGGCTCCGCCCCGAGGCCATCGGTCCAGATCCCCGCCACAGCGCGTTCGTCGATGTCCACCGGACGGAACCGGCCCGGCAGATCGACGGGGTGGATCAGTTCGGCCTCGGAGTTGAATACCTTCCACGACACGCTCCGGTCGTCGGGGGTGACGACATCGACGACGTCCGCCAGGTTGAGGATCGACGCCAGGGAGATCCCTTCCGACGGTCCACCCGGGGAAAATGTCGAACTCAAGCCTGCCGCTGGCGAAGAATTCTACATTTTGCCCGGAAACCGGGGAAAATGTCGAACAGTTGGTGCTTGGAGGACGTTCAATTCTGCATTTTGCCCGGAAACCGGGGGAAATGTCGAACGGAAGATTTCAGACGACGTTCAGTTCTACATTTTGCCCGGGTTGGGGATGCTCGTCCGCTGTCACGGGATCCAGGCGTCGTGATCGGCCGGGCCGCTGGGTCCCAGGCGCCCGCGGACACCTTCGAGCAGGGCCTCCGGATCGTACAACTCTCCCCCCCGAACCACCCATCGCGGCTCCCGGGTGGCGCGGATGTCCTCGAGGGGATCTGCCCGGAGGATCACCAGGTCGGCGAGCTTTCCTTCCTCGATGGTCCCCAGCCGGTCGTCCACGCCCAGGGCGCGGGCGCCGTTGATGGTGGCGATCCGGAGTACCTGAGCGGGAGGCAGGCCGGCCAGGACCATGGCGTGCATCTCCCGGTGCGCCCCGAAGCCCGAGACGTACTCGCCCCAACTGGGATGATCGGTCCCCAGGGTGATCAGGTGGCCTCCACCCATGTCGTGGAAGGCCGCCAGGAGATCCCGCTTGACCCAGTAGATCCGCTCGAACTGGTCCAGCACGTTGCGGGGAAGGCGCGCCTCCACCTCCTCCCGGGCGTAGGGCGTCAGGAGCTCCATCTCGGGCCAGAAGTATTCGTAGACCTCCGGGTCCCGCTCGCCGAAGTACCCGTAGGCGGTGAGGGTGGCGTTGTAGTGGACCCCGTGCTCGATGAAGAGCTCTCCGATCTCCCGGAAGCCCGGGGTGTCGGGGGTCATCTCTTCGAGGGACGCGTACGCCGAGCGGTCCGCGGGCATGGCGTCACCTCCCTTGAAGTGCTCCACCCGGTCGATCCCCATGTGGATGGCGTCCCGCGGATTCACCGAGCCCCGGAACCCCGAGCCCAGGTGCCCGGTCACGGTGCGGCCGTGGGCGTGGGCCGCCTCGATCAGGGCCTCCAGGTGGGCAGGCGAGATCCCCTTCGCTTTGAACCCGTGCGCGCCCCGTTCCACCCAGTGGTCCACCTCGGCGCGGATCGAGTCGGGGCTGATCTCCTGGTCCCATCCGGCCCGCCAGGTGCCGAAGTAGGGCCCGGAGTTGAAGAGCCGGGGCCCGGGCTCCTCGCCTGCCTCGATCCGGAGGCGTAGGTCCCGCATCTTCTCTGGCTGCACCTCCCCGGCCGGGAAGGTCGAGGTCACCCCGTTGGCCAGAAAGACTGTCGGGTAGACGGAGGTGTCATCGATCCGGCCGGCTCCCAGCAGGTCCACGGCGTAGTGGGCGTGGAGGTCGAAGATCCCGGGGATGACGGTCTGCTGGCCGGTGAGCTCCACCACTCGTGCGTTCGGGGGAAGGGAGGCTTGGCGATCCAGCCCCACCTGGTGCACCACGCTGTCCGCAATGACGATCCCGGGGTTGGGCACCCGTTCGTCGCCCGTCCCGTCGAAGAGCCATCCCCCCTGGATGACCAGGGCTCCGTCCGGGAGCGGGGGCGGGCCTTCGCCCACGTCGCATCCTGACAGGAAGAGCATGGGGAGGAGGACAAGAAGGAGACCCACCGTGACCGCCAGGCGGGCGGTCCTCCGGAAGGGGAAGCGGGCCGAACGAGGGTTCGTGGGCATCATGGAGGTCCAGGGGAGGTCGTTGTCGTCAGGGGTCGAGAAGCGGGCGCTTCCGGGTCTCCGACCCCGACCCGGCGGAGCCCCCATACGTTGGCGAACCATTCCGCTAAACGCAAAGCACCTCGCCGGATCCCGAACCCAAATCGCGCCTCCTCGTCACGCCAGCAGGGAGCGATCCGGGACGGCGGGTTGACTGCTGCTCCTCGACGATCCCCCCGATCGCCTGAAGGTGCGGATCCCGCCCTCCGGACACGCTGGCGCACGCCACCCGCGCTTTCTATATTTGCCCCTGTAATCCATTGGCTCGTCTGGTTGGTCATGCATCGACTTCTTTCCACGGAGGAGATCGGAGATGATGCCGGTCGGCGATCAGGGCAAGCAACCGAGGGGCGGTCAGGGCAAGCAACCGGTCGGAGGTCAGGGCAAGCAACCGAGGGGCGGTCAGGGCAAGCAACCGGTCGGAGGTCAGGGCAAGCCACCGAGGGGCGGTCAGGGCAGCGGTCAGGGGAAACCGCCGAGGGGCGATCAGGGCAAGCGACCAAAGAGGGTCTGGAGGCTGGCGGGTGGGACGCTGGGCGCCATCGCGCTGTACGTGGTGATGGGGAACGCGCTTCATCACTGGGTCTTTCCGCTTCCGCCGCCCGATCCGGACACCTATCCGCGTGCCGGCGATGAGTTCGGCAGCGAATTCGAGGGGTTCAGCGTCCGGGTGCTGGAGGTGATCGACGACCAGGCCGTCGTTGAACTCCTGATCCAGCCCGGAGCGGTGGGGCCGCCCCTCCACTACCACAAATCCTTCGCCGAGGAGTTCGTGGTCCGAGAGGGGGTCCTCCACATCGAGTTGAAGGACCGCGTGGTGACGGTCGGCCCTGGAGAGTCCTTCCGGGTCGAGCCGCTCACCCCACACCGGCCCTTCAACCCCGGGACGGAGCCGGTTGTGGTCGCCTCGGACGAGCCGCTGATTCCCCAGTCCTTCGCGGCCTGTCTGGCACAGATCTATCCACTGCTCGACGAAGCCCGAGGCGTGTCGTTCTCGCTTCTTCTCCAGCTGTCGGTGGTGGACCCCATATGCGACACCCACATCGCCGATGTCCCGCGGCCGGTGGTGGCGGGAATGAACCTGCTGCTCGCCCCTGCCGCTCGACTCATGGGATACAGGAACTACGATCCAGGCCGCGCCCTGCATTCGCCAGAGGTCCTGGCGGAAGGTTCGTTCGAAGGGTGATTCAAGCTACGTATCCGGATCAGGCCGCCACTCGCACGCGCAGACCGATCTCCCCTCCTCCGGACCTCCCCTCGGAGAGGCTCGAGGTGCGGCTCCGCCCGTATCCCCTGCCCGAAGGACGCGACAGGGCTGAACGGTCTCCGCAGCGAGCCCGTCCAGGAAGTGGTCGTCTCGCGTATGCTTTCCGTGGCGAGCGGTGACGCCGCTGAACCGGATCTCGCATCGTGGCGGCGGGGACAGTCCGCCCCACGATGACTTCCGTTCCCGACTTCACCGGTGGCGCATTTTGCGGGATCCCGCCGGAAAGACCTTCCCGCGTCGGGATCGAGTACGCTCCATGAGTGGCACGTGACCCCTCCGGACACTCTGCGTCTGACTGAGGAAGTGGGCGAGGCCGAGGGGTCCCGCTTCGAAAAGGGGAGGAACCTGGTTCGCCCGGTCATCGACGGAGGCAGGACACCGAGCCCGTACTGGATTCACGAATCGGCAGGGGTGATCCGCGTCCTCTGGACGAACGGGTTTTCCGGCACTCGCCTCGAGCTGACAGCGACGGAGCACGGCATCCTGACTGGAGTCGCCGAAGCATTCACCGACGTGGTAGGTCCTACCCGCCCCCGGACCGAAGCCATGCTCCGGCCGGTTCGGTGTCCCGGGACTCTCGAACCGAGGTGAGTGGGACACCGACTGCCATCCTCAAAGCGGCCTGCGAAACAGCGCCGTGATCGCCGGCCGCAGTGAATCCAGCTCCCGGGACTTCCGCACGAGCCACGCCCCGTCCGGACCCGAGGCCAGGATCAGGATCTCCACATCGGGGGTGGCCCCGGAAACCCGCCATTCAAGCCGGTAGACCACGTGCCGCAGGGTATCGCCCTCGGGGACGACGCCCAGAACCTCGGTGGATCGGTCCACCCACGCGTTGATCATCCCTGGCGACTCCCTCTCCAGCGCCCGAAAGGCTTCCACCAGAACCCCGCTGTCGTCCATCTCCAGGTACGCCGCTACCGATCTCACCCCGCTCACCGCCTCCAGCGCCTCGGCCAGGGGGAGGCCGGAGGCGGTAGCGGCCTCCTCCTCACGGCCCATCAACTCCGTGGGATCGACCCCCTGAAAGAGCATGATCTCGAGATAGAGGCGGAAGTCCCCGGCGGTCTCCGGGTGGACCCGGTCCGCCACCGCCGTCCACGCCACCCCCTCCACCCCATCCAGGTAGGCCCGGGCCACCGCCTCCGGATCATCGGCCCCCACCTCCGGGTCATCGGACGTCGCTTCCGGACCGTCGGCCACCGCCTCCGGGTCATCGGCCCCCACCTCCGGGTCATCGGCCACCGCCTCCGGGTCATCGGACGCCGCCTCCGGGTCATCGGACGCCGCCTCGGGGTCATCGGACGCCGCTTCCGGACCGTCGGCCCCCGGCCGCGGAGGCGCATCCTCCGCGATCGCCGCAATGGAGGGATCTTCCTCGACTGCCGCGATGGAGGGCCCGGCGAGGGCCGTGCCCGGGGCTGCCCACAACAACCCGAGGAGGCAGAGCCCGACAACGCCGGGGATAAGCGAGACGAAGTGGAAGGGAGAGCAGACACCAACGCCTTGCGAGCGGGCCAGGACGAGGCGGAGGACCGAGGAGGGATGAGCGCCTTGAACGGGGAGCGAGATCATGGGCGGAAGGCGGACGAGAGATGCCCGCCATGAAAGAGGAGCCGGACCAAGCAGAAGGTGGAGGACAGACCATCGGTTCGGAAGCGGGGCGGAGGCATACACGGAGGACCGTAGAGCGAGATCATGGGCGGAGGGGGGTGGAGAGACGTGCGCCTCGAACGTTCGGACCTCCAAGCTACTCGGGCCGACGAAGCTCCGTCCAGCTCCTCACACCATGGGAGACGATGAACGCCA
>PWLA01000183.1 GCA_003559555.1 Gemmatimonadota bacterium
CTGCGCAGGAGAACCCGAAGGGGGACGGGGGGGTGCGGCGTCAGGCGGCGTCGGAGCGTCTCACCGATGCACTGGGGCATCGCTTTCGACACTCCTCCTACCCTGACACCGCAAGACCCCGGCCCGGTGGTCCCTGCCCTTCTTCAACGGCCTTCTTGCCCGGGACCCCATCCGGCTGGGATCCGATCTGTCGGAGACCTCACTCGCCCGGCATCCCATTCGCTTTCCGCGAAGCCGATTTGCACAGACCCCGAACCGGGGTGCATCTTCCGGGAGATGCACCTTCCTCCCGGAGACCCTTTCCATGCCGATAATCCCCTCGCTCCTGTCCACGCCTCAGGGACCGTCCACTCCAACGCCAGAGGCGGATCCGTCGGCCCGGTCGCCGCGAGCCGACCGTTCGCATCGCCCCGTCCTCGGCCCTGGCCCGGCCCGTTCCGATCACCGCGTCCGTTCTCCGCACCCCGTCCCTCCCCCTCGCCCCACCGACGCTGGCTGGCTGATTCCGCCCGTCGTCCTGCTGGCCACCCTCCTGCTGATCGGGACCCCGCCGGGTCTCACAGCGCAGGAGCGTCCCCTCACCCCTGAGGACTCCTACCGGATGGTCAACGTGGGCAGCCCCGCCCTCTCCCCCGACGGCCGGCACCTGGCCTTCACCGCCACCACCATCCGGGAGGAGGAGAATGACCGCCGGACCTCCATCTGGATGCAGAAGCTGGAGGACGGGGAGCCGGTGGGCGAGCCCATCCGCTTCACCGACCCAACCCGGGACGCCTCCTCCCCCCGCTGGTCCCCGGACGGCTCCCTCCTCTCCTTCACCTCCCGTCGGAGTGAGGAGGACCAGACGGTCTGGTTCCTCCGGGTGGGGGCCGTGGGTGGAGAGGCCTTCACCATCGAAGGAGTGGAGGGTCCGCCCATCTGGTCACGGGACGGAGAGCAGATCGCCTTCCTGAAGTCGCCAGAGCGGGATGACGAGGCCGAGGGCGCAGGCACCCTGGCCCCCGACGCCATCTCCCGCACCCTGGACCTGGACCGCTTCGACGGACACGTGGTCACGAACCGCCGATACAAGCGGGACGGCCAGCGGGACTGGCTCCCCCATCCCGAGCTCCGGCCCCGAAACCAGCTCTTCGTGGTCCCGGCCCAGGGGGGTGAGGCCCGGCAGCTCACCGACCTTCCACGCACGGTGGGCAACGTGGAATGGGCCCCCGACGGCCAGGGCCTCTACTTCACCGCCGATCCCATGGAAGACGACGAGATGCACTTCCACCCCTCCAGCCGGATCTACTACCTGCCCCTGGCGGGCGACGGAACCGGCGGCGAACCCGAGCTGGTCCTGGACGCCGAGGGGGGCTTCACCTCACCGGCCGTGTCCCCGGACGGCGAACGCCTGGCCTTCCTTCACACCCCCTCCTGGTTCGACCAGACCGAGCTCATGGTCGTGCGCCTGGGTCCGGACGGAACGGCCGAAGGAGCACCGCGGAATCTCACCCAGGACTGGATCTATTCTCCCGGTGCGCCCTCCTGGTCCGCCGACGGCGCCCAGCTTCGCTTCCAGGCCGGGGTGCACGGGAACACCCACCTCTTCCGGGTCGCACTCGAGGGCGGAGCGGTGCAGGCCGTCACCGAGGGGGACCGGACCATCAGCGGCGTTTCCGTCTCGCATGACGACGAGTTCATGGCCTATGTCTCCTCCGATCCCGTCCGGCCCGGTGAGACCCACGTGGCCCGTCTCGACGGATCCGGGGAGGTGCGGATCAGCGACTTCAACGACGACTGGCTGAAGGAGGTGGCGATCCAGCCCGCCACCCCCGTGCGCTGGACCGTGTCCGACGGGACCGAGGTGGAAGGCTGGGTCATCCCCCCGGCCGGAGCCGAGGCCGGAACCAGCCACCCCATGATCCTCAGTATCCACGGCGGCCCCCATTCAGCCTACCGGAACACCTTCATGGGACTCTTCCAGGTTCTCTCCGGAGCCGGCTTCTACGTCTTCTACCCCAATCCCCGGGGCTCCACGACCTATGGCAACGACTTCAAACACGCCATCCATGCCGGGTGGGGGTTGGTGGACGAGGAGGACTTCGTGACGGGGGTGGAGGCGGTGCTGGCCGCCCATCCGGACATCGACCCCGAGCGGCTGGGGGTCACGGGCGGCAGCTACGGGGGCTACATGTCCAACTGGCTCACGGCCCGCACCGACCTCTTCGCCGCCGCGGTGACCCGTGCCTCCATCTCCCACTGGGAGAGCCTGGCCAAAACCACGGACTCGAGCCTTCCCCACCTCCCCTTCGACGGGGCGTCCTTCGAGCAGCGGGAGCTCTTCCGAGCCCTTTCGCCCATCTCGTACGTGGAGAATGTCACTGCCCCCACCCTGGTGATCCACGGGGAGATGGACTACCGAACCCCCCTGGGTGAGGGCGAGCAGTGGTACGGGGCGCTGCAGAAGCTGGGGGTGCCCTCCGAGTTCGTCCTCTATCCCCGGAGCGCCCACGGCATCCGGGAACCGTGGCTGGCGGCCGACAGCCAGGAGCGGACACTGAGCTGGTTCGAGCACTGGCTTCTGGAGGTGCCCCGGGCCGCCGAGGAGGAAGCGGAAGCAACCGGAGCCGCCGACCGGTTCCCATGACCGGGACCGCCCCGTCACCTCAGGCGTTCGCGACCTTCCGAACGGTCGCCCAGACCTTGTTGCGCTGGTCTGCGTGGCTCCCGGCAAAGCCAATGAGCTTGCCCACCATTTCACTGGACGAACGGAAGGTATACCCGCAGTTGCCCAGGTACTCCGCCCCCCACGGCTTCAGGTTGTCGACGAAACGGACACCCGCCTCAAACTCCCCTTTCGAGATCTCGCGCCCCCCATCGGTGAACATGGACAGATAGATCATCTTGTCGCCGCAGATCCCGCTGTTCAGCGTCAGAATCGAGAGCGCGGGATTGCGCAACGCGGCTTCCCGAAACCACGCGTTGAACGCGAAGGGCCGCTTGTGGAGCGCATCGTTTGCGTCCCGGTTGCGCCAGTACGCCGCTGCCTGCTGAAAGACCTTGTCCATGTGGGAGATCTCCACCAGGCGCCAGATGACCTTGATGAGCATCTCTCCCAGGGCGACGATGACGTTCACGATCATGGAGGCACCTGCGCTGAGCGTGGTCATCGCCATGTCGCCCACGCCCTTGAGCGTCTGATAGAGCCCCTGGAAGAGGCTGAGAGTCATGGCCTGCTTTATCGAGCTGATGACCACGGTGGGGTGGCCCTTCGCAAGCTCGACCTTCCGGCCCTGAAGCCAGGCCCGGAACCGGACGAAGGCGGCATCGATGACGTTGACCAGGCCCTTTGCCGTGGACATCGCTCCCGAAACGAACGGCGCCGCAGCCTTGAAGAAGACGCCCATACAGATGTTCACGAGGTTCTTGACCGCCGAAAGGGTGAGTGCGATATCCCCGAACTTCTCCTTCATGGTGGTCCAGACCTTCTCGGCGAGCTGCGTCAGCCAAGCCTTGACCCGCTGGGCGACGCCCCGCACTTCGGGCGAGACCCTGGTCTCGTACGCGGCCCCTTCGGCGGCGTTCAGGATCACCGAGCCGGGGATCATGGCGGTCGTCAGGTTCGTGCTGGCGATTGAAGCCGCGGCATTCCCGAGTCCTCCCGACTCCGTCGAGGCTCCCGCGTAACCCAGCACCCCCCCCGCGGCCGAGAGCCCTCCTTCCAGAACCACATTGAACAGATTCGAGTCGACATCCATGTTCCCGAACAGATAGAGCACACCGAGCCGCGCATTCACGAGGTCGGCGTGCATGAAGTCGGGGACGGCGCCGAAGGCCGTATCCGTATCCCCTCCCCCTTCTTCGAGGAGCGCGCTCAGTTGCTCCACCACCCGGTCCCGCCGGTTGCGAGCCGACTTCTTCCACTCGTCGCCCGGTCCCTTGGAGCGCTTCCACGCCTCCAGGGCCTGCTTCAGTCGCCACTCGGCGTCGGCCCCACCAAAGGTCTCGCATCGCTCGAGGGCCTGATCGATCGCCTTGAGCTCACGACTGCGAATCGTGCCGAGCACGGTGGTGCGTTTCGTCCATTCCTTGAGGGAAGGCAGTTCAGCAGCCATGGGACGTATCCTGGGCAGGAGAATGGAAATTGACAGCGCAACCAGCTTCAGGTAGCCGCTTCACGACGACCTGTCAAGCCGGGGTGGAAGGGCCGGTTTGAACCGGTCTGGGAAGCGGTCCGCGCCCCCCTGCATCCCCGAACCCTGCACTGCCCTCCCTGTCACCGCCTCGCGACGAACCTTTCGATCCCGGCAGGGATTTCGTAAGATGAAGGGAGGATGCGCCCCTGCGTCACCCTGGCCGCTCCGGCCCGGAGTCCCCGTCATGCACGGGCCCGTCACGCACGGGGATGGAGGAGAGGGCGGCCTCGACGCCGCTCCCTAGGAGACCGAATGATGATCCGTCAGCTGAGCAGGCTGTCTGCCGTCGTGGCCGTTCTGGCCTGCGCCCTTCCCCTTTCGGGCCAGGATGCGCCCGGTTCACATGTGCCCGTTTCCGGCACCGTACAGGACCTTCGAGCCGGCACGCCCATCCCCGCCGCCTCCGTACGATTGCTCCATCCGGACGAGGACCGGACCGTCCGGGAAGCTCAGAGCGACGGGCGAGGCCGGTTCAACCTGGAGGAGGTGCCGCTGGGTTCGTACCGGATCGAGGTGTCGGCCCTGGCTTACCACTCGATTTCCGAGGCGGTTGACATTGTAGGCCTGGGTACGGTGGATATTCGCATCGACATGGTGCCCGAGGCGTTCGAACTGGATCCGGTGGTGGTGGTCACCACCACTACCAGCAGTCGCCTGGCGCGGAGCGGATTCTTCGAGCGGCAGCAGCGCGCCATCGGTACCTTCCTGACTCGCGATGAGATCCTTCGTCGAGCACACACCGGCCTCCTTTCGGATGTTTTCCGAACGATCCCGGGTGCCCGCGTCGTCCCCGGGGCACAGTTCGGCCAGGTCCCTCGGATTCAGTTTCGCGGGGGCTGTGAGCCGCCTGTTTGGGTCGACGGCCTGCGACTCATGGCCGGCACCACCGTGGACGACGTTCTGTCGGCATACGACGTAGAGGCCATGGAGATCTACCGCGGGATCACCACGCCGGCTCCGTTCCTCAATCGCGAGAGCTGCGGGGCTATCGCGGTCTGGACCCGAGATCCCGGTAGGGGGGTCGGAACGGAGGGGCTCCTTCCCAGCTTCGGTCGGACGATCGTCGGTCTGGGCGCCGTCCTCACCAGCGTCTTCATCGCTTTTTGAACCGCGGGGAACGCGAGGGCATTTGAAGCACCTGGTGGCCTGAACAGGCTGGCGCCCTCGATGCGATTGTGAGCATGTCGCCAGCTGCGAACGTGGAAGGGGGACACGTCACCCATGCACAGCTTCGAGTCGCAGACCAGGATGCTGGTCACCGTGGCAACAGATCGGCTCGGTCTCGCTGCACCTGTCACCGGCCGAAGTCCACACTCCGGAGCGAAGGCGGCGTTTTGGAGGACGCCTGGTCATCTCCACCCCGAACGGTGACCATGTGTTCTTGCCTCACCTCTGGGTCCTGCGGGGAGGTGCCGATCACCGGCTGACCCTGACCCGCGGCATACCGCGAACCCGCAACGCCATCGCCACTCACATGCGGCACAGCCCACTGGTCAGGGCGTTGGAATCAAGGGGCCGGATTGTCGAGGTGACGGACAGCGAAGCCCCGGGCGGGCGGGAACTTGACTTTGCCATTCTGGCCCGACACCGAGGAATGATGGCGCTGGGCCTGATCATCATCGTGGCCGGGCTCTATGCCGGGTTGAACTGGGATCCGGAGCAGTCCCGGAACGCCGTTTCCGTGGTCCCCCTGATGCTCATTGCCGTCGTTGGCGGCTCCGTTCTGACGGCGTGGTTGAGCAGGGGCGCGCCGTTCTGGGAACGCTTGGCCGTGTCCATCTTCACGCTCATCGCGCTCGCCTACGCCGGCTATTGCGCCGCCCCTGCATTCGATCACTGGCTACAGTCCTGGCAGCCTGCAATCCAGACCTGGTTTGCCGCAGGCTGACGCACAAGAGGTCCCATGCTCGACCCTCCTCGAAGTGACACCGGCGCCTGGGCGGGGCTCGCCGTCTGGCTGCTCCTCGTCTACGGTGCCGCGGCCATCGGCGGGCAGTTCACGCCCGGAGCCTGGTACGACGCCCTCGACAAACCCCCGTGGACACCCCCTGGCTGGATTTTCGGGCCCGTTTGGATCCTCCTCTACGGGATGATGGCCGCCGCGGCCTGGGTGGTGTGGAAGGAGGACGGTGTTCGGGGCGCCAGGCTGCCCCTCGCCTTCTTCCTGGGTCAGCTCGCGCTCAACGCCGCCTGGTCGTGGCTCTTCTTCGGGCTCCAACGGCCGGACCTGGCGCTGGTGGACATCGTCCTGCTCGTGGCTGCCGTGGCGGTCACCCTCGTCCTCTTCGGGAAGCGGAGCGCTCTCGCCGGCTGGCTCCTCGCGCCCTATCTCCTCTGGGTCTCCTTCGCCACCGCCCTCAACCTGGAGATCTGGCGATTGAACCTGTGACCGGGCGAGGAGCCGGCCCCAGACGGATCCCGGAGCTGATTCCGGGGGGTGAAGGTCCGGACCGGAACAGCTTGTGCAGAAAGGGGACGGGCCCTCAGATTAGGGACATCCGGTCCTCGCTCCACCCGGCATGCCGGAAAGGACCGGGCCATCCCCAGTGAGGGAGTGCCGGATGCGTCGCTTGAGAAACCTGATCACCGAGATCCACCGCCGATCCCTCTGGCAGGTGCTGGCCGTCTATCTGGCTGGATCCTGGGTGGCGCTTCAGGTGGTCGATCACCTGACCCGCACGGCCGGTCTCCCGGATTGGGTTCCACCCTTCGCCGTCGTCCTCCTGGTCCTGGGACTTCCCATCGTCATGGCGACGGCCGTCGTCCAGGAGGGCGGCCCAACCCGGGCAGCGGATCCCCCGCCGACGCCGGACCTCCCCGACAAGCCTTCCCCCCGCTCCGAAGCGCGTCCGATCCTGGCCCGCCTCCTGACCTGGAACCGGGCCATCCTGGGAGGCGTGCTGGCCTTCACCCTGCTCGGGATGGCGGTGGCCGGCTACTTCGTCATGAGGACGGCGGGAATCGGACCCGTGGCCTCTCTGGTAGCCAAAGGGGTGATCGAGGAAGGGGATGCGGTGGTGCTGGCCGAGTTCGGCAACGCCACCGGCGACCCCCTCCTGGGATCCGTGGTGACCCAGGCCCTCCGGGCCGATCTCGCGGGCTCGCCGGTACTGACGGTGCTGGATCCCGCACGGGTGCAAGGCGTTCTCCTCCGCATGGGACGCGACCCCGCCGAACCCCTCACCCCCGAGCTGGCCCGAGAGGTGGCGGTCCGGGACGGAGTCAAGGCGGTGCTGGAGGGGGAGATCGGCGCCGCCGGTTCGGGCTACATCCTGACGGCAACGTTGAGAGCCGCTGAGGACGGCTCGACCCTGGCCCCCTTCCGGCGGACGGCCCGGGACGACGACGCGCTGGTCGAGGCCATCGATCGGCTCTCCCAGGATATCCGGGAGAAGGCCGGCGAGTCCCTCCGGGCGATCCGGGCTGGGGGGACCCTCCGACAGGTCACCACCGCCTCGTTGGATGCCCTGCGGCGCTATACCGAGGCGGACCTCCTGGCCGCGGAGGGGCGGGAGCGGGAGGCCCGGGACGTCCTGGAAGAGGCGGTGGCCCTGGACCCGGAGTTCGCCATGGCCTGGCGCAAGATCGCCGTGGTTCTGGGAAACCTGCAAACGGACCCGGAGCGAGCCCGGGAGGCGGCCGAAGAGGCGTACCGCCTCCGGGACCGGCTCAGCGAGCGGGAGCGCTACCTGACCGAGGCGTACTACCATAGTTACGTGTCGGAAGATCGGGAGGCGGCGATCCGGGCCTACGAGCGAGTCCTGGCCCTGGATCCGGAGGACCCGGTGGCACTTAACAACCTGGGGCTCCAGCACGTGAGCCTGGGCCGCCTGGATCAGGCGGTAGAGCTCTTCACCCGGGCGGTCGCCCTTTCGGAGCCGTCGGCCGTCGCCCACCTGAATCTGGTGATAGCCCGTGCTCGCCAGGGCGACCTGGCCGCAGCCCAGGATCGCCTGGAACACTACCGCGCACGCTTTCCCGAAGACCCCCGGACGGAGCAGGCGGCCTTCCTCGTCTATGGGATGGCCCCGGATCCGGCCCGGGCCTCGGAGGCGGCC
>PWLA01000012.1 GCA_003559555.1 Gemmatimonadota bacterium
CGGCACTCCGCTGACCTGGCCATTGCACTCCTGGAGGTTCGGGATCCTGGTGACTCACGCCGACTGGAAGCGGGGACTCCGCGACTCGCCCAGCGTCTGCGACTGGGTCAAGTATCGACGAGGATCGTCACGAACCTGTGGACCGTCGTGTCACAACCTGGAAACAGTGGGAGGGAACGGCAGAAGTAGCGACCGCGGCTACCGTCGTGGGGCTTTCAGCTCCTCGAGACGGATCCGCACCCGCTCGGCGACGGTCAGGTCGTCGGCGATGGCGGCGATCTCTTCGGCCTCGCGCCACGGTGCTCGACCGGCATCAGCCAGGCCGACGCCCTCTACCGCGTCAACGGCCTTCTGGCGTCCCGAGTCTCACTTCCGTCATGTCGTAGGTGAAGAGCTCCACCAGGAGCCTGCCCGGTCCGGCCCGCTCGAAGTCGATGCGCCAGGTCCCGTCCACATGGTCGTGCCCGAAGGAGGCCGGAATCACCGATGGGCTCCCTGGCGCCGTCTCGAAGGTCTCCTCGAAGGTGGCGCCGTCGGGGGCGGTGGCCAGGATTCGGTAGCGACCGGGCTGGTCTTCCGCCCCGGCGTTCCAGAGCACCAGGCTCAGGCTTCCGTGGGATGCCCCGCTCTCCACCTGGACCTCGACCGTGGAAGTGGCCGCCCCGGCCTCGCCGGCACCTGGGTCCCCGGGCTGGGCCGGCCCCGCCTCCATGAGCCCGAGACGAATCCTGCTGAGGCTCTTCACCGGCCCCGCATAGTCGAAGCCGTGGTCGAGGACCCGGAACCCGAGCTGCAGCGCCTCCTCCCTGAACTCGGTGATCATCCCCAGCTCCGCATCGTAGGTGAGCTCGATGTGCTCTCCCCCGCCGGTCATGGTGACGTGCGCCCGGTTCCCTTCGATCCCGGTCACCTCGGCCACCACATCGTTGCCGTGGAAGTCCGACTCCCAGCTCCGACCCACCTCCAGGGGGAAGCGGAGCGCCTCGAAGTCGTCCCACATCACCCGCCAGGCGAAGGTTTCCACGTCCAGGTCGCCCAGGGGCGGAATGTGCAGGACCAGGAAGTGGTGGTAGAAGTCCTCGGGGGGGATGCCCAGCGTGGCACGGCCGTCTTCGCGCTCGGTCACCACCAGCGTGGTCTGGAAGGTGGCGCCCACCAGGGTGGGATCCACCTCGACCCGCCACCACTCGCCCACCCGGAGGTCGGGGGGAGCGTCCAGGTGACGCGCCTCCAAGGTCGAGCTCGCCTCAGCCTCCTCCCCATCGGAAGCCGGGGTGCAGGCGGCAGATCCCAGGAGCACCGAGATGAGGAGTAGCAGGGGCATGGTCTGATGCGACGTCCGACACGTCATGGCTGGACTCCAGTGGGCGACATCCGACGCGTCCGTCCACGGGGGCCGGCGCGGGTGAAGTGCCAACATCGGCAGGGGCGTGGGTCCCGTCAAACGCCCCCCGGCGTCCCTCCCCTCGTCCAACCCCACACCGCACGGTGAGCCTCTCGCTGGAAGACCGGTCGAACGGCCCCCCGCTCCAAATGGCCTTCTACAGCTCGGGAAAGGTGAGTCCGAATCGCTGGCAGAGCCCGGGGACGCTTTCCAGGTCCATCTCCAGCGAGTACTTGGCGCTGATCCGCCTCAGGCTCTCCACGTCGCCCCAGGCCTCAGCGATCTCCCGGAAGTAGTCCTCGAACCCGGCAGGCGAGATCACCTCGATGATCCGGCACGGGGTGTCGCCCGCATTCCAGAACGTATGCCACTGCCCACGGGGCTTCATGACCCAGCTGCCCGGTCCCGCCGTCACCACGTCGTCTCCCAGGAGCGCACCCAGCGTTCCCTCGAGGACGTAGGAGTACTCGTCCTCGTTGTGGTGGTAGTGGAGGGGAGCGGCCAGCGCCCGAGGCGCGATGGGATGATGCACCACGCTGAAGCGGCCATCGGACTCTCTGCCGTCGAACATCCACTCGACACCAAGTCCTCCGAAGTCGAAGGATGTCCGTCCTCCGGGGGGGATGACCGTGGGTCCGCCCGCAGGGGATCCGGTGGAAACCCTTCCAGTGACCTCGTTCGAAACGTTGCTCATGGTGCTCCTCCGCATGAAAAGGGGTGGTGAACACTATTGTTTACTTCGTACTAGACCAATACAACCATTATTCATGGCTTGTCAAGCCCATGATGAACACCTATGTTCACAGCATGAGCGAGAAACCAACCCGAGAGCGGATCCTGGACGCGGTGGTCGAGCTGCACGAGGAAGTGGGGCCGGCCGACACCACCATCAGCGCCATCGCGGAACGGGCCGGTGTCCAGCGCCTCACCGTGTACCGACACTTCCCGGATGAGCGGGAGCTGATCCGGGGCTGTTCCGCCCACTGGAGCGAGCAGAACCCTCCCCCCGATCCAGCCGATTGGGCCGGGATCCAGGACTCCCGGGAGCGGCTGACGACGGCCCTGCAGGCGCTCTACGCGTACTTCGAGGCCGGTGAGGAGATGCTCATCCAGGTCATCCGGGACGAGGAGAAGGTGCCGGCCCTGCAAGAGGTCCTGGCGCCCTTCTGGAGCTACCTGGTGGAGATCGCCGGAGGCCTCTCGGCCGGATGGGGAGTGGTCGGAGAGACGCAGCGGCTGGTCCGTGCCGCCGTAGGGCATGCGCTCCGGTTCGGCACCTGGCACTCTCTGCGCCGGGAGGGCCTCACAAACGAGGAGGCGGTCAGGCTCATGACCGACCTGGTATCGGGATTGGTGCGGCCGGAGAGCTGACCCATTCGTCCGGGGCAAATTCGCAGCTCGCCCGCCCTGATCAGGGAGACATCATTTCTGCGGGTGATCCAGCTCTCACGAGCGCGACGACGGGTGACTCGGAGCCCGGAGGTTCCCCGCATCGCCTTCGTCGGACGCCCCCCACGGGAGAAACACGTGGAAAACCGTTCCCACACCCACCGTGCTCTCCACGTCGACCCACCCGTCCGATTGCTTGGCGATCCCATAGACGGTGGAGAGGCCCAGGCCCGTGCCTTCCTCCTGTGGCTTCGTGGTGAAGAACGGTTCGAAAACCTGGCGGAGCGTCTCTTCGTCCATCCCGGTCCCCGTGTCCCTGACCGACAACCTGATGAAGCCGTCGGGACTGGACTGCCCACGTGGGATCCTCTCGTCCGGCGCGGGCGCCGTGGAGATCTCCACCACACCTCCGTCCGGCATGGCATCGCGGGCATTCACGACCAGGTTCACAAGAACCTGCTCGACCCCGGTCCTGTCGGCTCGCACGTGGCATGGACCGGAGTGAAGGCGGGTTTCCAGGACGATGTCCTCCCTGATCAGGCGGCGAAGCATACGTTCCACCGATTGAACCACCTGGTTCAGGTCCAGGGTCCGGGGCTCCAGCACCTGCTTCCGGCTGAACGCCAGCAGTTGGCGAGTCAACTGGGCGGCCCGGTCTCCGGCCAGGATCACTTCCTGGATTTCCTCCCGGGCCAGGTGACTGGACGAAGGCAGGTCTTCGTATGCGAGGCGGGCGTTGCCACCGATCACCGACAGCAGGTTGTTGAAGTCGTGGGCCACCCCTCCGGCCAGGCGGCCAACGGCCTCCATCTTCTGGGCCTGCCGGAGCTCCTCCTCACTCTGCCGGAGCGCCTCCTGGGCCCGCGCCAGGTCCGTCATGTCCCAGGCCACCCCGACGGTGCGCCCGTCACGATCAGGTCCGTCCGATGCCTCCACTCCAGGCACTCCGCGCCCACGCACCCTGACGTGCCGGAACTCCGATTCCCCGTTGACACCTCGAAACCGGAGGCTGGCACTCGCCTCGTGTTCTGTCTGGATGACCGCTCGCAGGTCGTCGGCGACCTGGTCCAGATCCTCTGGATGGACGGCGGGTTCCAGGGCCTCCCGGAGCTCCGCCACAGAGCGAGGCGAGCACCCGAATAGCATCGTCATCCCTTCGGACCACACGAGGCGATCGCCGGCGGGATGCCACTGCCAGGTTCCCATCCGGCCGGCGTCAAGCGCCATCCGCAAGCGTTCCTGGCTCGCCCGCAGCGCATCCTCCGTTCGCTCGCGTTGGGCCACAACCTGCAGGAGCTCATCCTCACGACGCTGCAACCTCCGAACCCTCAATGAGTATCCCGTCAGTCCCCCTCCCAGCAGCAGGAGCGCCATGAGGGCCTGGACCGTGCGCCTCTCGTAGAAATGCGGGACCAGCTCGACGTCGACGACTGCCTCACTCTCGGTCCACGTTCCGTCTGGAGCACCGGTACCCACCCTGAACCGGTATGACCGAGGCGGGAGATTGGTGAAGTAGGCGGCTCGCCGGTTCACCGGATGGGACCAGTCGTCGTCGAATCCCTCCAGGCGATAGCGGAACTGCGTGCGTTCCGGCGCCCTGAAGGTGGGGGCGGTGAAGTGGAACTCCAGAGTCCTCTGCCCGGGCGGCAGACGAATCCTCTGGCCCGTGGGAAAAATGGTGTCTCCAGCCACCACGAACTCCACCAGGGGCACCGGGGGCGACCACTCCCGATCCACGGCCCCCGGCTCGACAGCCACCACCCCGGCCATGGTCGGAAACAGGACGGAGCCGTCCGCTCGGCGAACCACGGCTGGGTGTACGCCCCCGTTCGCCTCCGCGCTTCTGAGCCCATCGGCCCTGTCGAAGATCTCGGTTTCGGCCTCGACCCGATCCCCGTCGGCGATCTCGTCGAGCTCCGCGCGAAGCACCCGGGTGATCCCCAGATTGGAGCTCAGCCAGAGATACCCGAGGGGGTCCTCCACCACCGCCAGATAGTCGGAGGTGCTCATTCCGGAGTCCTCCCCGAACACGTGAACCGTCCCATCGCGAATCCGGACCAAGCCCCGCATGGTGGCTGCCCAGATGGAGCCCGCCGCGTCCTCGAAGACTGCGTTGACGCCGTCGGTGTGCATCCCCTCGGCCTCCCCGACGACCCGGACCTGGCCAGCCTCATGGACGGCCAGGCCACCCCGGGTCCCAATCCACAGACGTGCCCGGGAGTCCTTGAGTAGGGAGGTTATGAAGTCGCTGGGCAGCCCGTCCATCCGGGTGTACACTTCCGACCGCCCGGCAGGCGACCATCGCTGCACGCCACTTCCATTGGTCCCAAGCCAGAGGCCTCCCTCGCCGTCCGGGTGGATCACCGTGTTCTGAAGGCTGATCAGTCCCTCGGCGTGGGTGAAGGTCTGAACCTCGTCGCCCCGGATCCGGCTGATCCCCCCCGCCACGGCTCCCATCCAGATATCACCAACCTCATCCTGGGCCAGGGTGAGAATGATGTCATGGGCCAGGCCGTCAGCCGACGTAAAGGTGGTGAACGCACCGTTCTGGATCCGATTGAGTCCACCTCCCGCCGTTCCAACCCACAGGGTCTCGCCCCGGTCTTCCAGTAACGCCAGGGCGATGGGCGACGAAAGGCCCTCGCGCTCGCCGATCGTTTGGAATACTCCGTCCTGGAGTCGTGCCAGTCCAACGGCCGCCAGCCCCAACCAGAGGTTCCCCTCCCGGTCCTCGGTGATGTCCCAGACCAGGTCCGACGGCAGCCCCCCTCCCGTATCCAGCTGGGTGATCCTTCCATCTGCAAGACGGAAGAGTCCCGATCCATTCGTGCCGATCCAGACCGTTCCCCTCCGATCCTGAAAGAGGGCATTCACGATGGGGTCGGTCAAACCCTCCTCTGGACCGAAGGTGGTAATGCCCTCCCCGTCGAGCCGAGCCAGACCACCTGCGGCGGTCCCGATCCAGAGACCGCCATCGGGGTCAGCCACTACCTTGTAGATGTGGTCGTCCGGCAAGCCGTCCTCGACCCCCAGGCTCTGGATTTGTCCGTCCGACAACCGGTCGAGTCCGGCCACCGTACCCACCCAGATGGCGCCCTCCCGGTCCTGCGTGATGCTGTGGACCGTGTTGTCTGAGAGGCCGTCCGAGGCGTCGATACCGCGGAAGCGATCGCCGTCCATCCACCAGACGCCGCCCCCCTCGGTCCCGACCCAGAGGACGCCGTCCGCGTCGCGGAAGAGCGTGTTGACCCGGACCGAGGCGAGGTCCCGGTTCGCCTCCAACGAGACGAACTCTCCGTTCCGATACCGGATCACCCCCTGGCCTTCCATGCCGATCCAGATCGTGCCATCGGCGTCGGCCCACAGGGCTTTCACCCAGTTGGTCTCGAAGGCTGGCGTGTTCCGTTGGTCGAAGACGGTGAAGCGTGTGCCGTCGAATCGGGCAAGGCCACGGGCGGTCCCCAGCCAGAGGTAGCCGTCCGCCGACTGAACGACCGAGTGGACGAAATTCTGGGGAAGTCCCTCCGGCTCTCCCCAGGAGTCAACGGTGTACTGGGTGAGCGCCTTGGCCGGATCCAGGCTCGGACCGGTGACCTGAGCGGTGGCCGCGCTGGTGGAGTGCGTCGGAGACCCAGCCCCCACTGATTGACAGACGGCGGGCATCGGTAGCAGGAGAAGGATTCCTGCGAGCACCGACAATGCGCAAACGTTCCCAGGGGTGTCCGGGAAAGGTGGCGCGGCCGGGAGGACGACACCACGGCGGGTAAACATCCTGTAAGGTAACAAGCGGCCCACAAGGCGACCAAGGGAAGGAAACCCCGGCGGCGCAACCCTGGAGGCCCTCTCTCAGGTCGCCTCCATCACCCTCCCCGGGACCGGTGCCAGGCACGGAGCACTTCCGCCTCCGCTTCGGCAGACGCACCTGCCCGGAGCTGGGATCTCCGGTCGGCGGGGCGGGCGTGGTGGTAGTCGAGGGTGGACGTGGCGGTGTCGGCCAGCGACCGGAAGGTGAGTCCCGCCGCCACCTCACGGCTGAGGTCGAAGCGGGCGAACCCTTCGAATCCCGGCGTGGGCGGACGCCACACGGGCATCTCCCTGTAGGGTCGAAACCCATGCTCCGCCAGGAACTCCCGGGGCACCCAGGTCCAGGTGAGAGGGGCGGTGGTGACCGCGGCGATCCCGTAGAGAAATTCGGAAATGGAGCGCCCGTTCTCGGGGCCCACGGCCATGAAGGTGCCGTAGGTCCGGTCTTCGCAGAGCCGCACCACCCATTCGCACAGGTCCCGCACATCGATGACCTGGATCCGATCCCCTTCCGGGTTGCCCGGAGCCAGCACCTCGCCACCCCGCTCGATCCGGACCGGCCAGTAGGTGAAGCGGTCCGTCTCGTCGCCCGGTCCCACGATGAGGCCCGGCCGAACAATGGTGGTACGGTCTCCGAAGGCGGCGGTCGCCTCTGCCTCGGCCAGCGCCTTCGCCAGACCGTAGGGATACGGGTCCCCCTCGCTCCAGCCGGAGGTCGTCTCCCGGGTCAGGACGGGCGCATCCACCGTGGCGGGCACGGCGCTCAGGTCCCGGAAGACGGACCGGGTGGAGATGAACAGGTACTGGTCCGCCTGGTCCCTCAGGAGGTTGGCCGAGTCCCGCACCCAGTCCGGGGCATCGGACCGGGATGCCGAGTTGTCGATCACTGCGTCCCAGCGTCTTCCACGGAGCGCGTCCAGCTCGCCGGTGACCCGGTCTCCGGTGAGCTCCTCCACCCCCGGAAACATCCCCGGGGCCGACTGTCCCCGGTTGAAGATCGTCACCTCGTGGCCCCGCTCCAGAGCGTACCGGACCTGGTGGGGTCCGATGAACCCCGTGCCCCCCAGGATGAGGAGCCGGATTCGGCGGTCGGGAGGAGCCGGCTGCACAGGTCGGGAAAGGGCATCGACCGGCGCCGCGGCGGCCGGGATCGAGTCGATACCCAGCGCCACGGCCCCACTGGCCAGGGCGGTCCTGCGCAGAAACTCACGTCGATTCGTCACCGGTCATCTCCGGGTGTGGGTGCACCCGGCACGAAGCGGGGTTCACCGGGGTGGAAGCACTCTGGGTGGATGGGCCGAATGTAGGCGCCTGCCGCAGCAGGTGCAACGCTCAACCCACGGCGGAGTGGATCCGGTCTCAATCGGACGCCTCGCCAGCCATCTTCTGCAGCGCCTCCCGGAGCAGGTGGGCGGGCTGGGCGCCTGGAACGCCTCCCCGGCCATCGATCAGGAAGAAGGGGACGCCCCGGATCCCCAGCTCCCGGGCCCGGGCTTCATCCTGGCGAACCTCGTCCACGAAGCGCTCACTCTCGAGCATGGCCCGGACGTCGTCAGGGCCCAGGCC
>PWLA01000198.1 GCA_003559555.1 Gemmatimonadota bacterium
AGGCGCTCTCGCCCCGTGCCGGCAATCGCTCCGCCGGCGAGGGCGAGAGGCTCCGTTCCAGCAGTTCGTTCCACCCGGTCCGCAATCGGAAGCGCCGGGTCCTCTGCCCACCGTGGTACCATCCCAGAGCCCGATCTCCCCGGACCGACACGCCCCAGCTCCGGGCACCGTCCCGGTGGGCCAGGGTTCGGAGCTCGTGGGGGGTCACGGCCTCGGCCTCGCTCAGTTCCTCCCGTTCCGGCTCGTCCCGGGAAAACACCTCCCGGATCAACTTCCGGATACTGCTGGCCGAGGCCAGGGCCAACTCCACTTCGAGGCCCGTCTTCCGGGCCAACTCCTCGGCCGCTCCCGTCTTCAGCGGCGAATCCACCGCCAGGGTCAGACGATCGTCGATCCGGGCGATGGGCAGCGCGCCGTTGGCCAGCGCCCATTCCGGCGTCACCAGGCCCGCGGTCTCGGGGTCCACCGCGGAGGCGTCGGGAAAGATGTAGGGAATCTCGAACTGGGAGGCCAGGCCCCACTCCAGCTCCTCCTGGTGAACCACACCCAGGGCCACCAGCGCCTGTCCGAAGTAGCCTCCTTCCTGCCGTTGATGGTCCAGGGCCCGATCGATGTCGTCCTGGTTGACCCTACCCATCTCCTGCAGGATCTCCCCGATGTTCTTCCTGGCCTTATCCATGTGTGTCTCGCTCCCACAGGTTCCGGTCGTTCCTGAGATGATCGGCCAACCACAGGCCCACCTGGCCAGTGCTGGCATCGCCTCCCAGATCGGGTGTCCCCACGTCTTCTTCGAGAGCCGCCTGGACCGCCGCCTCGACCCTCGCTCCGGCCCATCTCCAACCCAGGTGCTCCAGGAGAAGGGCCACACAGAGGATCGCGGCCATGGGGTTGGCCGCGCCCTGGCCGGCAATGTCCGGGGCGGAGCCGTGCACGGGCTCGAAGAGGGCGTGCCGTCCGGGATGGACGTTCGCCGAGGCCGCCATCCCCAGCCCTCCGGACAGCACTGCTCCCAGATCGCTCAGGATGTCCCCGAACAGATTGGAGGTGACCACCACCTGGTGGTGATCAGGCCGGCGCACCAGGTCCATGGCCATGGCGTCCACGTACATGACCTCGGTGTCGATTTCGGTGAACTCCTGGGCGACCTCCTGGAACACCCGGCGCCAGAGCCCACCTGCAGCGGGCATGGCGTTGGCCTTGTCCACCATCGTCAGCCGGTTCCCGCCTCGCCCCCGAGCAAAGTCGAAGGCGGCCCGGACGATCCGTTCCACACCCTTGTAGGTGTTCACGTCCTCCTGGATTGCCACCTCATCCGGCGTTCCCTGTCGGATTGCACCCCCCACCCCGGCATAGCTCCCCTCGGTGTTCTCACGGAAGATATGGACGTCCATGGCCGCTCCCAGGGGACTTCGGAGGGGCGAGTGCCGGGAATGGCGCACGGTGCACGGACGGTAGTTCACGTAGAGATCCAACCGGAACCGAAGCCCCAGGAGGATGTCCCGGGCATGCTCGTTTCCAGGCACCCTGGGATCCCCCAGGGCCCCCAGGAGGATGGCGTCGTAGTCCTCCGCCAGCCGGTGGAAGTCCTCGTCCGAGATCGTGACCCCGCTCCGGAGGAATCGCTCGGCGCCGAGATCCCACGCCTCCCACTCCAGGTCCAGCTCCGGATGCTCGGACAGCACCCCCAGGATCCGGACCGCTTCCCCCATGACCTCGGGGCCGATACCGTCACCTGGAATCACCGCGATGCGAGCCATGAGGGCTGGGGCCGGAGTTGAGGAACAGGGGACGGAAGGAAGGGAGTATAGAAGCGCCGCCCCTCATCCGCCACCGTGTCACCGTTGGGCCCCTGCGTCGATCGACTCAGGAGTCACCGACCCGGATGCTTCCCTCCACCGGGTTGCCGAACCCCTCCACCACGAAGCGATACTCCCCTGGCGGCGCCCCGTCGAAGGTGATGACCAGGCGAGCATCCAGCTCGGTGAGGGGCGCCGGGGAGGCCTGCCCCGTCGATCGGAGGAACTCACGGACCTCGGGCTCCAGCTCGTCCACGGAAAATCGGACGCGGTGAACCCGGTGGTCCATCATTCGGAACTGGACCACGTCGCCCACCTGGATCTGGACGTGGGCCGGAAAGACCCTGGTGCGATCCCCCCGTCCACTCAGAGTGACCTGGTGGATGGGAATGTCGTCGGCAATCCCCAGCGCCTCTCGCAGCTCGGGGTCCGACGGAGGACCGCCGACTCCCTCGCAGCTGGTGCCGGTCACCCCAAGGGTCAGGATGAGGACCAACGCCGCCACCATCCGACCCCGCGGGCAGGCCTCGACCCGACGGAATTTCACCTCCGCGTCAGCCGGCGGCGTCACCGCAGATGACGCAGAAGCTCCAGTCGCGCTCCAGCACCTCTCCACACGACGAGCACGGAACCACGAAGACGTTGGTCCCGCAGAATGCGCAGAACCGGAGGCCCTCTCGGGAGGGAAGCGCCCTGGAGCACTCCGGGCACTCGTCGGGGACGGCGTCCAGGTTCACGTGTTGGGGAATGGCGTCCACACCGACCCTTTCGGAGCCGGCAGACGCGCCGGAACCGGCAGCAGCGCCTTCGCTCTTCACGCTCTTCGCGGCCTTCGGCTGGGCTTCGCCGGCGGAGGCCGACCGGCTCTTCGCCAGGGCCTTGCCGGGCTCCGCAGCCTTGCCCTCTCGGGCTTCCTCCTTCGCTGCATCGCCTTCATCATCTTCCAGCGCCTCGCCCAGCAGATCATCCAGCCGAAGATCGTCGTCGGCTCCGGCTCGACGCGCCGAGTCCAACGCCTTCCCCACCAGTTCGTCCAGCTCGTCGTCGGTGGGCCCTGCCTCGGTCCCGGCCGCCTTCCCTTCGGCCGCACCAGCCTTCGAGGACCCTTTTTTTCCCTCCGTCGCCGCGGGAATCCTCTCCGGATTCAGCCGAACGCCCACGGCGGCATACTCCCGGTAGAGACCGGTATTGGGATTTGACGACCTGAGCTCCAGTCGGATGCGCTCCCGTGCCGTGTCCGATTCCAGGGCCAGGTAGTCCTTCTCACCGGCCAGGAGACGCAGGAGTGCGTCCTCGTAGTCGCCGTTGAGCTCGGCTCCGATCCGGTCCCGGTGGGTGCGGTACGGAACGAGAGTCTGGTAGATCTCGGCCACGGTGAAGGGGGCCTTCAGGTAGGACGGCTCCTGCTCGCGGATCTCCTCGACGAGGGTGGAAAAGAAGCGGTCTACCAGGGACAGTCTAGCTCTCATGGGTGTGCTCTGGGGTTCGTGGCAAAGGACTCCCCGGGGGCTACGGCCCCGGAGACGTGCCCGATTGGGGGTCGATGCTGAGACGGTACAGGCCCGCTCCGTCGGCCCCCCTCAGGAAGCTTTCCGCATCGGTGAGGGGGATGTGCACGCCGTATCGCTCGTGCCAGCGCTCGGCCAACCGGCGCATGAAGTGGGCGGGGGATTCGTGGGAGAACCCGGCGGCGTCGCGGATCTGGCGAACCACCTCATCCCAGGTGCCGCGAAAGACGGCGCCGGCCCGGGTCCGCACCGTGACCCGGGAGCCGGCCGTCGAGGCTGACCGTTCCCCCTTCTGGAACAGCTCCAGCTGGCTCTCATCCCGGAGCGGCCAGGCCTCGCCCGCTCCGAAGCGGGCCTCGATCTCGGCCAGAAGTCGGTTCACAGGGTCGGCCTCGAGTCCCTCCAGCTCCTCGAGTCGGTCCTGCCAGGGTCGCACCCTGGGGTCGCCCTCGGAGACCCGGAAGAGTGAACGCTTGAGCTCGATGAGGCGCCAGACCGCCAGAGGGTCCCAGTGTTCGGACGGTGGTACGCATTCCAGCTCCCGGAGGGCGTTTTCCCAATCGCCCCGGTCGTAGAGCAGGTGCCCCAGGTACACCCGGGCCTCGTGGAGGGCGGGGCTCATCCGCAGGGCCCGCCGGAGGTGGCGCGACGCGCCCACTTCGTCACCCATCCGATGGAGGCTGTAGCCCATGGAGGCCACGGCGTCGGCCGAGTCGGGACGCACGGTGGCCATGCGGGTGAAGATGTCCATGGCCCGGGCAAACAGCCCTTCCCTGTAGAGGGCCCGTCCCATGGTGAGCATGAGCTCTGCGTCGTCCTCGAAACCCATGTCCTGAACAGCCTGGAAGAGCTCCAGGGCTTCATCGCCTTCGCCCATGCGAAGGAGGATCTCGCCCAATCCCACCATGGCATCCTCGTGGGTCGGGTCCAGGTCCAGGGCCGCCTGGAAGGTGCGCCGGGCCCAGGCGAACTCTTCCCGAGCCAGTCGGGCGTAGCCCAGCCCCACGTAGAGCTCCACCGCATTGGGATACAGAGCGAGGCCCTCTTTCAGCGTTTCGAGGGCCCCGTCGTAGTCACCTTCGTTGTAGAGCGAGTGCGCTCGCTCGTCGTACTCCTCTGAACTCCAGAATCGGTGGGGCATTCGCGCTCTCCCGCCAGAGAGGGTGGGAACCGGAGATGGCAACCGGACCAGTGGAGAATCTAAGGACCCCGAAGCGCTGGAGAAAGGGTGGCCGTCGGTCACAATGAGAGCAGGGGCGGGCCCGGTCCATGGACCGGTGCTGCGCGCCCCTGCTTCATCACTTCTGTGCTTCTGTGTCGCCCTGATTCGGTCAGCTGGCGGTGGTGTCCTCAGGGGAACCCACGGCCACCGGCTCCTGCCCTTCCGAACCCTCGTCCGAATCCTCCGAACCCACGGGACGGCCATGGGGAATCGCGGGCCGGCAGAACCGCATACCCAGGGTGAACAACTCCTGCAGATCGGGATCGGACAGGTCCGGATACCGCTCCGCCAGGTAATCCATGGTCTCTTCCATCCAGTGGGTCTGGTCCTTCTCAGCGGCCTGCAGGACCCCGCACCGATTGATGTGGCTGAACAGTTCGTCTCGGGCGCGATCCTTGAGCTTGCTCTTATCAGTCATGTAGCCTCCATAATATTGGTCGTTCGATCCCCCGGATCCCGCTGACCTCCGCTGACTCGGAACGGGCGTAGCCGAAAACCTGCAGCCGAAAGCCTGGGGCAGGCTTCGGGCCGGACGGAGGGCCCATGGGCGAAGCCGTCGACGGTGGAGCCGGGGCGCTAACTCGAAGATTTTCCGTAGCAGCAAAAAAAGATAACGGTCCGGCCCGAGCGAGGCAAACCCGCAAGCTTTCACACAAGGTGGATCGACGAGGCCCGGTCGTTCTCCGCGCTGGAGCTTTTCTGCAGGAGGGTTACCTTGGAGGATCGGTCCTCCAGAACCTGAACCCAAGGTCACGCACGCCCATGCATGTACAGCTCGCCCTGGTCTGTGACGACGCCCGGATCCGTCCCGACGGCAAGATGGATATCGAAGGAGTCTTCAACGACCTCATGGCCCCGGGCTTCCCCGCCAAGCAGGAACGGATGGTCCTGGTGACCACCATCGAATGGGATCGGAGCGATCAGGGACGAAACAAGTTCAAGGTGGACCTGGTGGGACCCGACGGCCGCCCGACCCTGACCGTTGACGGCCACACCGACGTTGATCCCCGGGAGAAGCACCGACCTCCCCCGCGAACCCGGCTGGTCCTGCCTTTGGAGGAAGTGGTCTTCCCCCATCCCGGTCGCTACACCTTCCAGCTACGAGTGAAAGGCCGAAAGCTCCGGGGCCCGTCGCTGTTTCTGATGGAGGCCGAAACCGAGGACGCCTCAGGGAAGTAGGGCAGGATCGAAGTCCCGGAGGTTGTCGCCGTGGCGGATTTCGGCCAAATGAAGGGAGAGGGATCCCACCACGGGCACGTTGGACCTCATCTGTACCAGGAGGCGGTGCTCGTCGTCGGAGAAGTGGATCTCCGCCTCGCCGCCCTCGCCGAAGAGCCCCCGGGTCTGGATCACGGGCTCCACCACGATGGTGTTGAAGGTGCCTGCCGGCACCTCCACCGTGTCCTTCCGCACCACCTTCACCACCACCGGGTTGCCGCTCTCCTGAAAGTAGCGATCCAGGGTGTAGGTCTCGCCGACCTCCAGCGGTAGGCTGCGCACATAGTAGACGAAGGAGATGTCATCCAGGGGAAGGTCAGTGGGAAGCTCCCCCTCCTCCTCCACATCGGCCCGCTCCCAGCGCCGCTCCTCCGGGAAGAACTCGAAGTGGCGAAAACGCTCGTAACGAACCTCGTTCTGGTCCTGGATGAACCTGCGACTGGCGAGCTGATCCAGATCCAGCCACGACTGGTAGAGGTTGTTGACCCTGGCCAGGGGGATCCCGCCGTTCAGCCCCATGCTGATGTGGTAGGTACGCTCGCCCCGGACCGTTTCCACTCCGTGCACCTCCATCTGTCCCTCCCCCACTGAAAGGGGCCCCAGCTTGACCTGGTAGACCATCCGCTCACCCGGACCGAAGGGCACCGGGGCCACCTGGCTCTCCACCGGAGCCGCCCACGGCGATCTCTCCCTGTCCTGGGCCACCAGCTCGGCAGGGCCCATCGTTCCTGCCAGGAGCAGCAGGAGGAGAGCCGCAGCGGGCCAGGTCACCTTGCGGAGTGACAGCAGGGCTTTGATCGAGGCCCAGGGACGAAAGCGCGTCTCCCGCTGGCGGTGGGCGAACCGGACATCCACGGGGGCCTCCTCGATCCGACGCGCGTGGGGAGCCAGCAAAGCCAGGAGCTCCAGGTTCGCGGCCCAGCCGTCCCGGGTGACCACCCCATCCTCGCCTTCCTCCAACGCCCGAAAGCTCTTCCGGACCACCACGATCCGGTAGGCCCGGAATCCGCAGAGGGGGTCGGTGACCGGAGCCTTCCGAATAGCTCGACGCAATACCAACCCGGCGAAGCGCCGGGAAAGCCGACGGGCCCGAGGCAGTTCTCCCGGCTCAACCCGGCCCGCCACCAGATCGGCACCTCCTTCGATGGCCTTCACCATCTCCACCAGGGAGCCGGGGTCCTCGGTGAAGTCGCCCTGGAGCGTCACCACGATGTCCCGCTTGGGATACTCGGTGCGGTTCGACGCCTCCCGAAGCAGCCGCTCGGTGGCCCGGCCGTGCCCCAGCCGGACGTCGGAACGGATCACCGTGAGTGGAAGCACCCGGGTGTAGCGCTCCAGGACCTCCGGGGTCCCGTCGCTGGAGGCGTCGTCCAGAACCAGGATCTGGAAGTCCCGACCGAAGTCCGCCATGACCTTCCGGATCTTCCACAGGAGCACACCGATGGTGCGCTCTTCGTTGTGTGCGGGAATACCGATATAGATCACGCGAACTCCTTGTCCGGAGGGACAGGGGAGCACCGCAGAGTGGCTGGGCACATCTGCAGACCGTTTCCCCTCAGCACGTCGTCATACAGGAGGATCGCCATCCGGTTCCTCTCCTCCGTCGAGGCCTGGCGGACGGGTCTTCCAACGCTTGTGGGGCCAGAAGTACTGTTCCGGGCTGCGGCGGACCTCCTCCTCCAGAACGGCCAGATAGCTTCGGGTGAGGGTCCTGATATCCTCCTCCATGTCGCCGGTTTGTGGCGTAGGCGGGCGGTGGAAGCGTACCAGGTACCGGGCACGCCATCCGGGAATCCGATGGCAGAACGCCAGGACCAGGGGGGCACCCGTACGCAGGGAGAAGTAGGCCGGCCCCCGGGCCGTGCTTGCCGGGACTCCGAAGAAGTCCACGAAGATCCCTCCCCTCCGGACGTTCTGGTCGGCAGCCAGCGCCACCACCCGTCCCCGGCGGACCGACTTGAGGATCTGGCGAGGTGCATCTTCCCGGTAGATGACCGATATCCCCAGTGCCTCACGGGTGCGCCGAAGGCGTCGGTCCACCAGAGGATTCTTCTGACGCCGGACCACAGCGTCCAGGGGAACGCCCCGGACCGCCAGGGCCCCCCCGCCAATCTCCCAGTTCCCCAGGTGGCCGGTGGCCAGCAGGACCCCCCTGCCCTCTGCCCGCGCCTCCTCCAGCACCTCCCACCCATCCACCCGCGTGCGTCGAAGCAGCTCCTGGGAGGGAAGGCCGGCCATACGGAGGAGGGTCACCCCCTCCCGGCCGATGTGCGGGAAGACCCGACGGGCCACCCGCCGGCGCCACGCCTCGGGCCGATCCGGAAAGGCCCGCCGCAAATTCCGGTGCACGGTGCCACGGCGAATCCGCAGGATTGATCCGGCCACCCATCCGAGGCTGTAGCCCAGTGCCTGTGCCACGGGCTCCGGAAGGATCCGGAGGAGGAGGGACACCCCCACCACCAGGCCACTCTGGAGCCGATGGGCTACACGGATCTTCGTCGCTTTGGACACCGATCAGTCGTCCGAGGCCTCACCACTCCCGACACCCGCCCCATCGGGATCGGGAATCGGGCCCCCGTCCTGGAACTGGAGGTCGTGGAGCCTGCGGTAGACCCCCCCCATGGTGAGGAGCTCCTCGTGGGTCCCCCGCTGGACGATCCGGCCCTCCTCCATCACCAGGATCCGATCCGCCTTCTGGACCGTGGACAGCCGGTGGGCGATGACGAAAACGGTGCGTCCCGCCAGGAGGCGCTCCATGGCCTGCTGCACGAGCTGCTCGGCCTCGGAGTCCAGTGCCGAGGTCGCTTCGTCGAAGATGAGGATGGGCGGATCACGCAGGATGGCCCGGGCAATGGCGATGCGCTGCCGCTGGCCTCCCGAGAGCTGGGTGCCTCGCTCGCCCACTATGGTGTCGTACCTCTGGGGCAGCCTCTCGACGAATCCATCGGCGTAGGCCGCCCGGGCCGCTGCCTGGATCGCCTCGTCCGGGACATCGTCCATCCCGTAGGCGATGTTCGAACGGACGGTGTCATGAAAGAGGACCGTCTCCTGCGACACGATCCCCAGTTGGTCCCGGAGCGACTGGAGGGAGAACTCCCGGATGTCGTTTCCGTCGATGAGGATCCGTCCCTCGGTGGGCTCGTAGAAGCGACCGATGAGGTCCACCAGCGTGGTCTTGCCGGCGCCGCTGGGCCCCACCAGGGCCGTCACGGTCCCGGCCGGCGCGACGAAGTCGATGTCCCGGAGGACCGGTTCGCCGGCACGATAGTGGAAGGAGACCCCCTCGAAGGCGATCTCGTGGCGGATCCCCGGGAAGGGCCGGGCGCCGGGCCGATCCTTGATCTCCACGGGGGCGTCCAGGAACTCGAAGACCCGCTCCGAGGCCACCAGTCCCGGCTGGATGATGGCCGGGAGCTTCCCCAGATACTTCACCGGCGAATACAGCTTCATGGAAAGAGCCAGAAAGGCGATGAACTCCTCGCCGCTCAGCACGCCTCCGGTGAGCACGAGGCGGGTACCGTACCAGAGGATCACCACCGTGCCCAGCGCCCCCACCGTCTCGGTGATGGGGTGGGAGAGGGCCCGGAACCGCTCCGTCCGGATGAAGGCCTTGAAGTAGCTCCACGTCAGGCGGCTGAAGCGCTCCCGCTCGTGGGCCTCCGCCGCCGACGCCTTCACCAGCCGGATCCCCGAAAGCGTCTCCTGGATGTGGCTGTTCACCTCCCCGGCCAGATTCAGGATCGTCCGGTCTCCCCGGCGCACCCGCCGCAGGAGCGGTCCCCAGATGGCGAATACGCCGGGCAGGATGATCACCGCTGCCAGGGTGAGTTGCCACGAGATGAGGATCATGAGGCCCAGGAAGGCCGCCATCTCGAGGATCGACGAGAGAATCCGGGCCAGCTCCTTGGTCACCAGGGTTCGGAGCTGCTCCACGTCGTGGGTGAGCCTGGAGATGATCTGCCCCACCCGGGTCCGACCGAAGAAGACCAGGTCCAGGTCCACCAGGTGGGCGTAGACCTCGTTGCGCAGATCCCGGGTCACCGCCTGCTCGATCCACGCCACCAGGTAATTACGCAGAAAGTCGAAGACGTTCTTGACCAGAAAGATGGCCAGCAGGAAGATGATGATCCCCTGGATCGCCTGCTCCGGTGGTGCCGAGAGGTCCACCAGGCGCCCGACGGTTCCATCGAGGAGGAGCTCCAGGAGACCGTTCTCGGCTGCCAGTTCGGTGGGACCGGCAGCCCCTTCCGGCCCCGGGGATTCGGCCGCCTGCACGCCCTCGGCGTCCACGTCGGCGAAGAGGGTGCGGAGAAAGGGGATCAGGAGGGCAAAGGAGTAGGCGTCCAGCGCCGCAAAGATCGTGGTGGCCGCTGCCGAGAGGAGGAAGACGGGCAGATACGGCTTCAGGTACGAGAGGATCCGGAGATACAGGCTCACCGTCGTCTCACCGGGAGCGTGGCTTCAGGGTGGCCACCGGCACGATCATCTCCTCCGGCGAGATTCCACCGTGCAGAAACGAGCCCCGGTACCGATTCTGATACTCCCGGAGCTTGGTGGGATACACCATGAAGTAGTCCTCCAGGGTGATCACGTAGCTCAGGCCCAACCGGCCAGGCGGCAGCCGCAGATCGGTGGGGTCGCTGGTGGAGAACACGGTGCTCTCATTCTTGGCCCGCAGGTCCTGTCCGAACTTGTAACGAAGGTTCGAGGTGGCATCGCGGCGGGCGTACACGGTGGTGGGCCGGTTGCAGAGGATGGAGCCGTGGTCGGTGGTGACCACCAGGGAAAACCCCTCTCCGGCAGCCTCCTGCAGGATCTGGAAAAGGACGCTACGCTCAAACCAGGAGCGACTCAGCTCCCGCAGCGAAATCTCGTCCCGGGCCACCTCCATGAAAACCTCCGACTCCGAGCGGGAGTGGATCAGCAGGTCCATGAAGCTGAAAACCAGCGCCACCACCCCCACCCCGTTCTGGACTGCGGAGTTGACCCGGGCCCGAACCTGGTCGCCCTCCCGGTCGCTGAACACCTTGTCATAGTGAACCGACACCGACCGTCCGGTGAGCTCCTCCAGGTGCTTCCGAAGAAGCCGGTCCTCGAAGGCGTTCAGGCTGCCGTCTTCCGACCTCCCTTCCCACCAACCCGGGTTGGCCTCGGCGATCTCATCCGGAAACAGTCCCGAGAAGATGGCGTTCCGGGAGTAGGGTGTGGCTGTGGGCAGGATTGAGTAGTGGAGGTCCTCCTCCACCTCGAAGTACTCCGAGAGAAGCGGCATGAGGGTGCGCCACTGATCCAGCCGCATGCAGTCCAGCACCACCAGGAAGACCGGATCGTCGCCCAGTAGCGGCAGAACGAAGCACTCCACCAGGTCGGTGGAGAGGATGGGAGGTTCCTCCTGGCCCTTCATCCACCGGGGATAGACCTCCTGGATCCACGCACCGAAATCGCGACGCAGGTCCCCCATGAGGGAGTCAACCGTGTCCAGGAGGCCGTCCTCCCCGGCTGCGTGCAGCCGGATGTGCCAGTCCACCAACTCCCGGTAGACCGAGGCGAAGTCGTCGGGCGTGACCGCTTCCTCCCGGAGCCGGGAGATGCGCGGAAAGCGGGCGGCGAAGTCCTGGGCCACCTGCTGCTGGCGGATGGAGGATCCCTCCAGAATCCGGGTGACCATCGAGAGGACCTGACGGGGGCTGGTGGGCTTCACCAGGTAGTCGTCCACCCGCCGACCGATGGCCTCGGTCATGGTCCGGTCCTCTTCGGACTTGGTGATCATCACGACCCGGACGTGGGGATCATCCCGACGCAACTCCTCCAGGACCTCCAGGCCCCGCCGACCGGGCATCTGCTCGTCCAGGAGGACCAGGTCGTAGGGATGGTCCGCAAGGAGGGCCAGGGCGTCGTCGCCGTTGGAGATGGCATCCACGTGGTAACCGCGCTGCTGCAGGAAGAGACAGTGCGGCCTCAGGAGCTCGATCTCGTCGTCGACCCACAGGATCCGTTTGGACGATCGGTTCATGGTGGAGAAGCTATGGGATCTGGCGGGTGGGGCCAAGGATTCGAAGGCCCGTCGGGCCGCTCCGTCAGCCTCTGGCGGCCCGCTCCCTCCGGATCCGGCGTCTGCCCACCGCCTTCTCCGACTCCACCACCAGGTACAGCACCAGGCCCACCAGGAGGACCGGCCCCCAGCTCGCCAACGACAGCCCCTGGGTCCGGAAGAGGGTGTTCATCACCGGCAGATAGGTGAAGGCGGCCTGGAAGACGATGAGAAGCCCGGCTGCCACCAACACCGCTCGGTTCCCCACCAGGGCGCTCCAGCCCACCGAGGGCTTCCACTGGAACCGGCAGTTGAAGAGGTACCAGAGCTGTGCGGCAACCAGTGAGTTCACCACCACCGTCCGGGCGTAATCCAGCTCATGGCCCCGCCCCAGGGTCCAGTGGAAGAGGATGATGCACCCCACCGCCACCAGGACCGAGACGTAGACGATCCGCCGCAGGAGGAAGCGGGAGAGGATGGCGTCCTGCGGATTCCGGGGCGGTCGCTCCATGATCCCGGCCTCGGCGGGCTCGAAGGCCAACGCCAGCGCCAGGGTGACGGCGGTGATCATGTTGACCCACAGGATCTGGGCCGGAGTCACCGGAAACTCGGCGAAGGCCAGCGCCACCGCCGCCAGCACGATCAGCGCCTCGGCTCCGTTGGTGGGCAGGATGAAGAGGATGGTCTTCTTCAGGTTGTCGTAGACGGTGCGCCCCTCGTTCACCGCCCGCTCGATGGAGGCGAAGTTGTCGTCGGCCAGCACCATCTCCGACGCGCTCTTGGCGGCCTCGCTCCCCTTGATCCCCATGGCCACGCCGATGTCGGCCTGCTTCAGGGCGGGAGCGTCGTTCACCCCGTCGCCGGTCATGGCGCATACATCGCCCTCGTCCTGCAGAAGCTGGACGATCCGGAGCTTGTGCTCTGGACTGGCTCGGGCGATGACGTCGTGGTCGGCGAGGAGCTCCCGGAGCTCGTCGTCACTGGCCTTCTCCACCTGTGCCCCCGTCACCGCCCGGGTCCCGTCGCCGATGCCCATCCGGGCGCCAATGCTCCGGGCGGTGGCGGCATGGTCGCCGGTGATCATCATGACCCGGATCCCCGCCGACCGGCAGCTCTTCACGGCCTCGATCGCCTCGGGGCGCGGGGGGTCCATGAGAGCCACCACCCCCAGCAGGGTGCACCCCCCTTCCACCTGCTCCTCGGACAGCTCCCCTCCGACAGAGGGAGGTTCGCCCTCGGCAAGCGCCAGGAGCCGGTATCCCTTCTCCGCCACCTCCTCCATTCGCGGCTCCCACGATGCCGCGTCCAACGGCTCGGTCCCCTCGGGGGTCCGGACCGAATCGCAGAGGGCCAGGATCCGCTCCGGGGCGCCCTTGAGCAGGAGCCGCCTCTCGCCGGACGGAGTCTCGTTCAGGGTGGCCATCCACCGGCGCTCCGACTCGAAGGGAATCATGTCGAGCCGGGGGTGGTCGTGCTCCTCGGCCCCCCGATCCAGATCTGCCTTCTCTGCCAGGACCAGGAGGGCGCCTTCGGTGGGATCGCCCTGGAGGATTCGTTCCTCCTGGTCTCCCTCCTCCCCGGCCGGCTTGGAGAACTCGGCCTCGTTGCAGAGCAGGCCGACACGGATCAGCGCCATGAGCACCGGCTCCTCGGTGGGGTCGGCCGCCTGGTCCTCCCGCCGGAACTCACCCTCGGGGATGTACCCGGACCCGGTCACCTCCCACTCGTCGTGGCCCAGGAGGATCCGTTCCACGGCCATCTCGTTGCGGGTCAGGGTTCCGGTCTTGTCGGTGCAGATCACCGTCACCGAACCCAGGGTTTCCACCGCCGGAAGGCGCCGGATGATGGCCCGTCGCTGGGCCATCCGCTGCACTCCCAGCGCCAGGGTGATGGTGAGGATCGCCGGCAGTCCCTCGGGGATGGCCGCCACCGCCAGCGCCACCACCGCCAGGAAGGCCTCGGTGGGATCAAAGCCCTGGACGAGCCACCCCACGAAGAAGACGGCCACGCAGCCCAGGACGATGGCCACCGAGAGGCGCTTTCCGAATGCGTCGATCTGGCGAAGCAGGGGGGTGGTCACCCCCTTCACCCGGGAGACCATCTCGCCGATCCGACCGATCTCCGTCTCGCGGCCCGTGGCCACCACCACCCCGGTGATCCGCCCCGACGCCACCAGGGTCCCGGAGAAGGCCATGCAACGCCGGTCCCCCACCAGCGCCTCCTCGTCCACTGCCTCGGTGCCCTTGGGCACCGGTTCCGACTCCCCGGTGAGGACGGCCTCCTCCACCCGGGCGTTCCGAACCGAGAGAATCCGCATGTCCGCCGGTACCCGATCCCCGCTCTCGAGCCGAACCACGTCTCCGGGGACGAGGTCCTCGGCCGGGACGGTCCGGCGGTCGCCCCCCCGGACCACGGTGGCTTCCAGGGAGAGGAGCTTGCGGATCCCCTCCAGCGCCTCCTCGGCCTTTCCCTCCTGGATGAACCCCACGATGGCGTTCACCAGGACCACTGCGGCAATGACCCCGGTGTCGATCCACTCTCCCAGCGCCGCGGTGAAGACCGCCGCCACCAGCAGAATGTAGATGAGGACGTTGTGGAACTGCTTCAGGAAGCGCATGAGGGGGCCTTCCCCCTCCTCCTCCGGGAGCCGGTTGGGTCCGTACCGGTCCAGTCGGGCAGCAGCCTCGTCGTCCGTCAGCCCCTCCCGGCCGTCCACCTCCAGCCGATCCAGGACGGCATCGCCCTCCAGGGCATGCCACGCCGGAGCCGACTCCACCGACCGGTCCTGATCGGTTTCCTGGAGGGCCTCGTCCGGGGTCGTGTCAGAGTGGGACGGTTGGGATGCCATGGGCTCAGGGCGTGTAGGCCCGGTCCACGTACTCCTGCAGCATGCGCCGAACGTGGAAGTGGGAACCGTTCAGGGCGATGGCGCTCCGCATGATCCGCGCCCAGCCCTCCGGCTCGTTGTGGAAGAGGGGAAGGATGAGCTCCTCCAGCTTCCGGAGGGTGGCCTCCAGCTCGGCCTCGTCGTCCACCGGGTCCTCCCACCGTTCGTCGATGGCCCAACCCGTCACCCCCTCCACGTGCCCTTCGATCCACCATCCGTCCAGTATGCTGAGACAGGGGACCCCGTTCAGCGCCGCCTTCATTCCGCTGGTCCCCGAGGCCTCCAGGGGCTTGCGGGGCTGGTTCAGCCACAGATCCGCCCCGGCGGTGAGAAGCGCACCCAGCTCCATGTCGTAGTCCTCCAGGTAGACCAGGGGCACCTCGTCGCCCAGAGCGCGGGACGCCTCCACCACTCTTCGGATCATGGTCTTGCCCCGCTCGTCCCTGGGGTGGGCCTTCCCGGCGTAGAGGATCTGCAGGCCCCCACCCCGCCGGGCCACCTCCAGGAGCCGCTCCGGATCGGAGGCCAGCAGGTCGGCCCGCTTGTAGGGGGCGGCCCGGCGGGCGAAGGCCATGGTGAGCCGCTCCGGGTCCAGCCGGCGCCCGGTCCGGCGCTGCACCTCGTCCAGGAGGGTCTGGCGGGCCTCCCGGTGAGCCGCCTGGATCTCGTTCAGGGGAAGGGCCACCGCGTGCCGCAGGAGGAAGGGGTCCTCCCGCCAACCCGGGATGTGCCGGTCGAAGAGCCGGCGAAGGGGCTCGCCGGTCCAGGTCTCGGCGTGGACTCCGTTGGTGATGGCGTGGATCGTATGCCCGGGAAACATCTCCCGGGAGAGGCGGGCGTGCCGCAGGGCCACCCCGTTGGTGAACCGGGCAAAGCGGAGCGCCACGTGAGTCATGTTCAACTCGCCGTCCTCCACCAGGTCCAGCGCTCCCAGCAGGGCGGTGCCATCCGGCCCCAGCACCTGGTTCAGGAGCTCCATATGGAACCGATCGTGGCCGGCGGGGACCGGCGTGTGGGTGGTGAAGACGCAGCGCCGACGGACCCCCTCCACCACGGTCTCCAGCTCGTCGCCCTCCATCCCGGCACTCCCCCCGGCCTCCTGCAGGAGCTCGAGGGTCAGAAATGCCGAGTGGCCCTCGTTCATGTGGAAGGTATGCAGGTCATCGAACCCCAGAGCCCGCAGCAGCCGAACGCCTCCCACCCCCAGCACGATCTCCTGCTGGAGCCGGAGCCGGCGATCCCCCCCGTAGAGGTGGTCGGTGATCCGCCGGTCCTCCGCGGCGTTCTCCGGAAGGTCGGAATCCAGGAAGTAGACGGGCACCTGGTCGCCTCCGTGACCCTCGAGTGTGTACTCCCACGCCTGCAGATGAACGGTCCGGCCCTCCACCTGGACCTGCACCCGGGGCTCCAGCGGCTTGAGACGATCCTCCGGACGCCATTCGTCCGGACCCTCCTGCTGCTGGCCGGCCTCGTCCAACGTCTGCGTGAAGTATCCGGCCCGGTGGGCCAGCGTGACCACGACGAAGGGCAGACCCAGGTCCGCTGCTCCCCGGGCGGTGTCGCCGGCCAGCACCCCCAGGCCTCCGCTGTAGGTGGGCAGGTCCGACTCCAGCCCGATCTCCATGGTGAAGGTCGCAATGCGGGGGGACATGGGATTCGTGGAGGGGGAAGCCGCCATCTCACACTCCTGTCGCTGGTCGAAGGGATATCGGAATCAGCCCCGGACTACCCGGGACCCGGCCTCGACGGTCCGCGGTGAATCAGCCGAGCGCATGGAACTTGCTGAGCTTCCAAGGGAAGTTCCAATGTGCGGAGTCTGCTCCGTCGCACCTTCCGTCTCTCTGACTTGAAAGCAAACCGTGACTCCACCCCCACCCTCCGCCGATCCGTCGACGTCGTCCTCCCCCCCCGGGGAGGCCAACGGCCGGCGGCGAGTCCAGATCGAGGGCATCGATCCAGAGCTCGACGGCGGTCGGTTTCCCGTCAAGCGGGTGGCGGGAGACCGGCTCGTGGTGGAAGCCGACATCTTTGCCGACGGCCACGACCGCATCGCCGCCCGACTCCGCCACCGGCGCCAGGGCGAGACGGCGTGGATGGAGGTGCCCATGGCTCCCCTGGGCAACGACCGCTGGCGGGGCAGCTTCGAGTTGGAGGAAGTGGGCCGCTACCAGTACGCCCTGTCGGGGTGGGTGGACCCCTTCCTCACCTGGCGAAACGAGATGGGGAAGTGGGTCAAGGCCGGAGCCGACGTCTCGCTCCAGCTCCAGGAGGGGGCCGCGTTGGTGGAAACCGCCGCAGAGCGAGCCGACGACATCGGCGAGCGGCCAGCCGACGTCCAGGCACTGAAGGGCTGGGCCTCCCGCCTGCGTCGGTGGGCCAACGACGACGGCCTGACCGCCGACCCCTCTCCCCTGGCCGAGCCCGACGGCCCCCTCGTGGGTGAGCTTCCCACCCTCATGGACCGTTATCCGGATCGACGGTTCGCCACGCACCATCCCGGTGACCCCCTGGAGGTGGTGGTGGACCGGGAGCGGGCTCGCTTCAGCGCGTGGTACGAGTTCTTCCCCCGCTCCACCTCGCCGGAGCCGGACCGGCACGGCACCTTCGACGATGCCCGCCGGATGCTCCCCTACATCCGGTCCATGGGCTTCGATGTCGTCTACCTGCCCCCCATCCACCCGGTGGGAACCACGAACCGGAAAGGGCCCAACAACCAGCCCACCGCCGGACCCGACGATCCGGGCAGCCCCTGGGCCATCGGTTCGGAAGAAGGAGGCCATACCGCCATCCATCCGGAGCTGGGAACGGAGGAGGACTTCCGGGCCTTCCGGGAGGCCGCCGAGGAGGAGGGGATGGAGGTGGCGCTGGACGTGGCCTTCCAGTGCTCCCCGGATCACCCCTGGGTAGCCGAGCATCCCCAGTGGTTCCGGCAGCGCCCCGACGGCTCCATCCGCTACGCCGAGAACCCGCCCAAGAAGTACCAGGACATCTACCCCATCGACTTCGAGACAGAGGACTGGGAGGCCCTCTGGCGCGCCCTCCGCGACGTCTTCGTCCACTGGATGGACGAGGGCGTCAGGATCTTCCGGGTGGACAACCCCCACACCAAGGCCTTCCCCTTCTGGGAGTGGGTGATCGGCGAGCTGAAGGCGAAGGACCCCGGCGTGATCCTCCTCTCGGAGGCGTTCACCCGGCCCCGGGTCATGTACCGGCTGGCCAAGCTGGGCTACACCCAGTCGTACACCTACTTCGCCTGGCGAGACAACGCCGCCGAGCTGAGGCAGTACATGGAGGAGCTGACCCGGACCGAGTTGGCCGAGTACTTCCGGCCCAACTTCTGGCCCAACACCCCGGACATCCTCACCGAGTACCTCCAGACCGGCCGGCGCTCGGCCTTCATGACCCGCCTGGTCCTGGCGGCCACGCTCGCGGCCAACTACGGGATCTACGGCCCGCCCTTCGAGCTCATGGAGCATACCCCTCGGGAGCCGGGCAGCGAGGAGTACCTGAACTCGGAGAAGTACCAGCTCCGCCACTGGAAGCTGGACCAGCCCCACACGCTCCGGGACTTCATCGGCCGGGTGAACCGGATCCGCCGTGACAACCCGGCCCTGCACCGGAACGACACCCTCCACTTTCACCCCACGGACAACGACCGGCTCCTGGTCTGGAGCAAGCAGGATCCCGGAGGAGAAAACCGGATCGTGACGGTGGTGAACCTGGATCCCCACCATGTGCAGAGCGGGTGGGTGGAGCTGGATCACGGACTTCTGGAACTCGAGCCCGGAGAATCGTACCAGCTCCATGATCTGCTTGCCGGCGGACGGTATCTGTGGGAGCCGGGCCCCAACTTCGTCCGGCTGGACCCGGACACTTCGCCCGCCCACATCTTCAAGATCGTGAGACGGCGACGGGCCGAGCACGACTTCGAATACTTATGATCTGAATCGGACCCCAAGGGACCGCCACCTGAATGAATCCCATCGACACCCACGCTCCGGCGCTGACCGACGATCCCCTTTGGTACCGGGACGCCATCATCTACGAGCTTCACGTACGCTCCTTCGCCGACTCCAACGGTGACGGCATCGGCGACTTCAAGGGCGTCACCCGACGGCTGGACTACCTGGAGGAGCTGGGGGTCACCGCCCTCTGGATCCTCCCCTTCTATCCGTCTCCCCTCCGGGACGACGGATACGACATCGCCGACTACCGCCGGGTGAACCCGGACTACGGCACCCTGGACGACTTCCGGACCTTCCTGGAGGAGGCCCATCGTCGGGGACTGCGGGTCATCACCGAGCTGGTGATCAACCACACTTCCGACCAGCACCCCTGGTTCCAGCGGGCCCGTCGGGCGCCGGCCGGGAGCCCGGAGCGGGAATTCTACGTCTGGACCGACGACCCGGAGCTCTATTCCGACGCCCGGATCATATTCAAGGACTTCGAGCCCTCCAACTGGACCTGGGACCCGGTGGCCGGACAATACTACTGGCACCGCTTCTATCATCACCAGCCGGACCTCAACTTCGAGAGCCCCCAGGTGCAGGAAGAGCTCTTCCAGATCCTGGATTTCTGGCTCGAGATGGGCGTGGACGGACTCCGCCTGGACGCCATCCCCTACCTGTACCAGCGCGACGGCACCAACTGTGAGAACCTCCCCCGGACCCACGCATTCCTGAAGAAGCTCCGGGCCCACGTCGACCGGAACTTCTCGAACCGGATGCTCCTGGCCGAGGCGAACCAGTGGCCCGAAGACGCCGCAGCCTACTTCGGCGACGGCGACGAGTGCCACATGAACTTCCACTTCCCCCTCATGCCCCGGCTCTTCATGGCGGCCCGGATGGAGGACCGCTTCCCCATCCGGGACATCCTGGATCAGACGCCGGAGATCCCCGAGGGATGCCAGTGGGGGCTCTTCCTTCGGAACCACGACGAGCTCACGCTGGAGATGGTCACCGACGAGGAGCGGGACTACATGTACCGGGTGTACGCCGAGGATCCCACCGCCCGCATCAACCTGGGGATCCGTCGACGGCTGGCCCCGCTCCTGAAGAACAACCGCCGACAGATCGAGCTCCTGAACTCGCTCCTGTTCTCCCTGCCGGGCACGCCCATCCTCTACTACGGCGACGAGGTCGGCATGGGCGACAACTTCTACCTGGGGGACCGGCACGGGGTGCGGACCCCGATGCAGTGGTCCGGCGACCGGAACGCCGGCTTCTCCACGGCCAATCCCCAGCAGCTCTTCCTCCCGGTCATCATCGATCCCGAGTACCACTACGAGGCGGTGAACGTGGAGATCCAGGACCGGAATCCCACCTCGCTCCTCTGGTGGATGCGGCGGCTCATCGCCCTGCGCAAACGGCACCAGGCCTTCGGTCGGGGCACCCTGGAGTGGGTAGATCACTCCAATGGAAAGGTGGTGGCCTTCCTGCGTCGCCACGAAGGGGAGGTGATCCTGGTGGTGGCCAACCTCTCCCGCTTCGCCCAGCCGGTGGCGCTGGAGCTCTCGGAGTTCCAGGGGATGGTCCCGCTGGAGCTCTTCGGACACACCGCCTTCCCGCAGGTGGGATCGGGGCCCTATCCCCTGACCCTTCCCCCTCACGGCTTCCTCTGGTTCGCCATGGAGACTGAGGCCGCGCTGCTGGACCGGCGGGAGGTCCCCCCGGCCAGCGTCCGGGAGCTGGATGAGCTTCCCCTGGTCCGTTCCCGCACTGAGTGGACCGAGGCGCTCGAGGGAAGGAGCAGGAGGAAGGTGGAGGAGCTCCTGGTGGACCACGTGCGGGCCCAGCGCTGGTTCCCGGGGAAGGGCCGAGCGGTACGCAAGGGCACCATCGTCGACGTCCTGCCCCTGGGGCCCGAACCCGGGGCGGGGCGCCTGATCCTCCTGAGCGTGGAGTACGTCAGCACCGACCCGGAGACCTACCTGGTCCCTCTCTCCCTCAGCCGGGGAGAGGGAATGCTGGAGCTGGCCGAGGACCGGCCGGCTGCCGTAGCGTGGCGCTCCTCGGTGGACGGCCAGGAGGGCCTGGTCCACGACGCCACCGTCCATCCCGACTTCTCGAGGCGACTCCTGGAGGTTCTGGCCCGGGGAGAGAGGGTGGCGGGCGAGAGCTGCACGCTGGTGGGCGTCCCCCTGGTGGAGTCAGAGGAGATCCTGGGGGGCGACCCGGAGAGTCTTCGCCCCATACCGGGTCGGGCCGAGCAGAGCAACACCTCGGTGATCTTCGGTCGCCAGTGGATTCTCAAGCTCTTTCGGCGCGTGGAACGAGGGGTGAACCCGGACCGGGAGATCGGAGAGTTTCTCCGGGAGGTGGGCTTCCAGGGGACGCCGGAGCTGACCGGGGTCCTGGAGCTCCAGGACTCGGGTCGGGGAACCACCGCCCTGGGCGTCCTGCACCGTTACGTGCCCAACGAGGGTGACGCCTGGGAGTACACCCTGGACGCCCTGGGGCGGTACTTCGAGGATGGGCTCGCCTCGGAGGTGGATCTCTCCCGGCTGCCCCTTCCCGGCGACATCCTGACCCGGGCGCATCGTCGCCTCCAGGAAGAGGAGCTGCCCGAGGAGGTAGGACTTCTCATCGAGCCCTACCTGGAGAGCGCCCGCTCGTTGGGACGCCGCACCGGCGAGCTCCACGTGGCCCTGGCCTCGCGGAACGAGCCGGAGGCCTTCCGGCCCGAGCCCTTCTCCACCCTCTATCAGCGTTCACTCTACCAGTCCATCCGCAACCTTCTGGGCACATCGCTGGAGAGTCTGGCCAGCCAGGTTCAGGCTCTGGGCGAAGGAGAACGGGAGATGGCCGGCACGATCCTGGACGCCCGGCCGACGATTCTGGAACGGTTCGAGCCACTCCTGGACGCCAAGTTCGACGGTCATCGCATCCGGGTCCACGGCGACTATCACCTGGGGCAGGTTTTGAACACCGGCCGGGACTTCCAGATCATCGACTTCGAAGGAGAACCGGATCGGCCCCTGGGGGAGCGGCGAATCAAGCGCTCTCCTCTTCGGGACGTGGCGGGGATGCTCCGCTCCTTTGACTACGCGGCCCGGACCGCCCTCCGGGACCTCCCGGAGCATGGGCTGGTGGCCCGCCCCGACGACCCCGAGGCCCTGGCGCTGGCCCGGTTCTGGGCCAGGTGGGTCCCAGTGGAATTCCTGGCCGGCTACCTGGCCGTCGCCGAAGTGGCCCCGCTGCTGCCCCGGGAGGAGGCGTCAAGGCGGCACCTCCTGGACCTCTTCCTCCTGGAGAAGGCGCTCTACGAGCTTCGCTACGAGATCCACAACCGTCCGGACTGGGCCCGAATTCCCCTTGCGGGGATTCTGTCCCTCCTGGACGGGCATGAGCGCGCAGACCGGACAGACGGGGAGGAGGATGCCACAGCGTAGACCCGCTGCCCCGGAGGTGGAAGCGCTCCGGGAGCTGGCCCGCCGGCACGGCGTGGAAACCCGTCATCTGGACGGCTTCGACCGGGAGGTGACGCCTGCCCCGGAGACCCTGGCCCGAATCGTGTCCGCACTGGGCAGTGGGAGTGGGGAGGCTCCGGACCCCGATGCTGTCCTGGCAAATGCCACCGAGCTCCTCCGGGAGACGGAAGCCCGGCGGGCCGCCCAGCTCGTCGAGCCTGTGAGCGTGTCGTGGTCCGGCGAACCGGTGGTCATCCGGTGCGGTCCGGCCCTTTCCCCCGGGAGCCGGGTGGAGGTGAGGATCCAGAGCGCCGGGCCGAATCACGAGGAGGTGCCCACCCGGGAGGTCTTCGCCCAGGTGGGTCCCGAGGGTATCCCGGTGCCGGGGAGGCTGCCGGACGGATACCACCATGTGGAGGTGACGCTGGGGTCCCGATCGGCCTCGGGGCTGCTCATCGTGGCCCCGCCCCGGGTTTTCGGGGCCCTGGAGGACGTGGAACGGGATGCGCCCGATGGAACGCCCTCGTCCCACCGGGCCTGGGGCGTCTTCCTTCCCCTGAACGCGCTGCGGTCGGTTCGGGACTGGGGAGCCGGGGATCTCACCGACCTGGGTCGCCTGGTGCGGTGGACCGCCGAGCGGGGTGGCACGGCCGTGGGGACTCTTCCCCTCATGTCGGCCTTCCTGGACGATCCCCTGGAACCCAGTCCCTATTCGCCGGTGAGCCGGCTGTTCTGGAACGAGATCTACCTGGATCCGACCCAGCTGCCGGAGTGGCACCTCTCCGACGAAGCCCGACGGACGGCGGCCTCGGACTCCTTCCGGCAGCGGGTGGGAGAGCTCCGCAACGCCGATGAGGTGGACCTCCGGGGCGTCCACCAGATCCAGTCCAGGCTTCTGGACTCCCTCGCGCAAGCCTGGATCCAGAGCGGCGGACTCGACAGTCCAGCCTTCCGGGAGTACCGGACCAACTGCCCCGACGCCGGTGAGTACGCGGCGTTCCGGGCGACCCTCGAGGCTCGCGAGGAGAGCTGGCCGGCATGGCCCGACGCCTGGCGACGCTCCGGGATCCCCAGAGACGCCTATCGCCTGGGCGACATGCACCGACACCTCTACGCCCAGTTCCGCTTCCCCGAGCAACTCGCAGCGGCCGCCACCACCTCCCACGGCCAGGGAGCCGGACTGTACCTGGACCTCCCCCTGGGGGCCCACCCCCAGGGCTACGACATCTGGGCCCACCCGGGCCTCTTCGGCGACGGGATGGAGCTGGGGGCACCACCGGACGGCTTCCACGAGGACGGCCAGGGGTGGGGCCTTCCCCCCATCCGACCCGGAACGACCCGAGCCGACGGCCACCATCACATCCGCCAGATCCTGGCCCGTCTCCTGCCGCACGCCCGGTACCTCCGGGTGGACCACGTCATGGGGTTGCACCGGCGCTACTGGGTCCCCGCCGGCGAAAGCCCCCGCCGCGGAGCCTACGTCCGATACCCCCACGAGGAGCTCTACGCCATCCTCTCGCTGGAATCCCACCGGCATCGCACCATCCTGGTGGGTGAGGACCTGGGAACCGTGCCACCGGAGGTCCGCGACGAGATGGATCGGCGGGGACTGCGACGCATGTACGTCCTCCCGTTCGAGTTCTCCGACGAACCCCAGGATCCCCAGGAGCCCGACGCCCGCCCCATTCCCCGGGGTGCGGTAGCCGCTCTCAACACCCATGACACGGCACCCTTCGCTGCGCTCTGGAGTGAGTCCGAGGTCCAGGAACGCCTCCGGGGCATCGGCGAGGCCGTGGACGCGGCCCGGCAACCGGAGCACGTGCCGGTGGACGACGCGGACTGGCCCGAAGCCCTCCGGGTGCTCCGCCGCATTCTGCAGTGGCTGGGCATGGGACCTGCAGGCCTGGTCCTGGTGAACCTGGAGGACCTCTGGCTGGAGGAACGTCCCCAGAACCGGCCCGGGACCGCCGCGCCGGCCAACTGGCGGCGGAAGGCCACTCGGACCCTGGAGGAGCTCACCACCGACGCCCGGGTCCTCCGCTGCCTGGAGTCGCTGGCGGCGATCCGACGGGGGGAGCGCCCGTCCCAGGCCTCCCCCCTCACCCCCTCGCCCCCCACGAACGCCACTGAACGAAGGAGTGAAGGCGTGTCTACCGACGAATCCACCGATCCGCGCGCATCGGCCCTCTCCCCAGACGACGTGTACCTCTTCAACGAGGGCAGCCACACCCGGCTCTATCGGAAGCTGGGAGCCCACTGGCAGCCCCATGGCGATCCGCCCGGAACCCGGTTCGCCGTGTGGGCACCAAACGCGCGGGAGGTCTCGGTGGTGGGCGACTTCAACCACTGGGAGCCCGGAGCTCACCCCCTGGAGCCCCGGGAGGCGTCCGGCATCTGGGAAGGCTTCATCGCCGGGGTGGAGAAGGGAGCGACCTACAAGTACCACATCCGCGCCCAACAGGGGGGCCACCAGGTGGAGAAGGCCGATCCCTTCGGCTTCCGCCACGAGCACCCCCCGGCCACCGCTTCGGTGGTCTGGGACCTGGAGTACGAGTGGGGGGATTCGGAGTGGATGGAGGCCCGCAGGGAACGGAATCGGGGCGAAGCGCCCATCTCCGTGTACGAGGTCCACCTGGGATCCTGGCGGAGAGACCCTGACGACCCCGAACGGATGCGGGGCTATCGGGAGCTGGCCCGGGAGCTGGCGGACTACGTGGTCGAGCAGGGCTTCACCCACGTAGAGCTCCTGCCCATCATGGAGCATCCCTTCTACGGGTCATGGGGCTACCAGACCACCGGCTACTTCGCCCCCACCAGTCGCCACGGCTCACCGCAGGACTTCATGTACCTGGTGGACCATCTCCACCAGCAGGACATCGGGGTGATCCTGGACTGGGTGCCCTCCCACTTCCCCTCCGACGAGCACGGGCTGGCGTACTTCGACGGCACCCACCTCTTCGAGCACGCCGACCCCCGGCAGGGCTTCCACCCGGACTGGGAGAGCCTGATCTTCAACTTCGGTCGCAACGAAGTCCGCTCCTTCCTCCTGAGTAGTGCCCTCTTCTGGCTGGACCACTATCATGTGGACGGTCTTCGGGTCGACGCCGTGGCCTCGATGCTCTACCTGGACTACTCCCGCAAGGAGGGAGAGTGGATCCCCAACCGGTATGGCGGAAGGGAGAACCTGGAGGCCATCGACTTAATCCGACGGCTGAATGAGGAAGTCTACGGGAGCCACCCTGACGTGCAGACCATCGCCGAGGAGTCCACGGCCTGGCCCATGGTCTCACGGCCCACCTACCTGGGCGGGCTGGGCTTCGGGATGAAGTGGGACATGGGCTGGATGCACGACACCCTCCAGTACATGGGTCGGGATCCCGTCCACCGCCGGCACCATCACCACGAGCTCACCTTTCGGGGTGTCTACGCCTTCAACGAGAACTTCATGCTCCCCCTCTCCCACGACGAAGTGGTGCACGGGAAGGGCTCGCTCCTGACCCGCATGCCCGGCAGCGACTGGGAGAAACGGGCCAACCTCCGGCTCCTGCTTGCCTCCCAGTTCCTGCAACCGGGCAAAAAGCTCCTCTTCATGGGGTGCGAGCTGGGCCAGCGTGCCGAGTGGAACCATGACGGTACCCTGGAGTGGGAGCTGCTGAACGACCCGGGCCACGAGGGGATCCAGCGTCTGGTCCGGGACCTGAACCACCTCTACCGCCGGGAGGTGGCCCTCCATCGGAGTGACTTCCGCCCCGAGGGCTTCGAATGGATCGAGCTCCACGATGAGGACCGGAGCGTCCTGGCCTTCCTCCGAAAGGATGTGGCCGGTCCCCCGGGTCCGCCGGTGGCGGTGGTCTTCAACCATACCCCCATCCCCCGGGAGAATTACCGGATCGGCGTCCCCAGCGCCGGCTTCTGGACCGAGATCCTGAACACCGACGCCAGCGAGTACGGCGGATCGGGGGTCGGAAACATGGGTGGGGTGGAGTCGGCTCCCACTCCCGCTCACGGCCGCTACCGGTCCCTGGTTGTGACCCTGCCACCCCTGGCCGCGGTGGCCTTCCGGGCCCCGTTGCCCGAGGAGAGCCCATGAGCCATCGCTACATTTGCATCCACGGCCACTTCTACCAGCCCCCCCGGGAGAGCCCCTGGCTCGAGGAGATCGCCCGCCAGGAATCGGCACGGCCCTTCCACGACTGGAACGAACGGGTGACCAAGGAGGCCTATGCCCCCAATGCCTTCTCCCGGATCCTGGACGAGCGGGGCCGCATCCAGCGCATCGTGAACAACTACGCCCGGATCAGCTTCAACTTCGGCCCCACCCTCCTGCGCTGGATGGAGAAGGAGGCCCCTGAAACCTACGGGGCGATCCTGGAGGCGGACCGTCGGAGCGCCGAGCGCTTCTCGGGGCAGGGCTCGGCCATGGCACAGGCTTTCGGGCACATGATCATGCCCCTGGCCACGAGCCGCGACAAGGGAACCCAGGTCCACTGGGGAATCCGGGACTTTCAGCACCGCTTCGGACGAGATCCCCGGGGGATGTGGCTTCCCGAGACGGCCGTGGACCTGGAGACCCTGGACCTCATGGCGGCCGAGGGCATCGAGTTCACCGTCCTCGCCCCACGCCAGGCCCAGGCGGTCCGGGGCCCGGGGCACGACGAATGGGAAGGGGTGGAGGGCGAGCGGGTGAATCCGGGGCGGGGCTACCGGGTGGCCCTCCCTTCCGGGCGGGAGATCGTCGCCTTCTTCTACGATGGAGGCCTCTCCCGGGCCGTGGCCTTCGAGCGCCTGCTCGTGGACGGAGCCGCGCTGGCCCAGCGGCTCCTGGAGGCCGGCGGCGGTCGGGGGACGCCGGACTCCCTCAGCCACATCGCCACCGACGGTGAGACCTACGGTCACCACCACCGGCACGGCGAGATGGCTCTTTCCTACGC
>PWLA01000089.1 GCA_003559555.1 Gemmatimonadota bacterium
CCGCTTCGGGGGAGGCGTCCTCCGCCTCGCCTTCGGGCGCAGTGCCCTCATCCGGCTGGGGCTCCGACTTCGGCTGGCGCTCACCCTCCGGCCCCTTCTCCCGGATCACCCAGAGATCGGGTCCAGGCTGCCCGGACTCCCCCCGAAACGTTCCACCTGAAACGTCCGTGGACACGCCCGCGGCTGCCGACCTGCAGCGACGCCCCGAGACCTCGCCCGATCCGTCCGGCTGCGACGGCCCCACAACGGTCAGCTCGGTCCGATCCCACCCGTACTCCGCCGTCACCTCGCTCGTCATCATGCCACGCATACCCTCACCCATGTCGCCACCCTCCAAGTACAAGTCCGCCATCTGCTTGCACTAAATATAACCAGGGGTTTGGCGGCCCTCTCAGCCGGCGCTGGACGGCAAACGTGGGTCTTCCAGGTCAACGGTGTCCGGACGGGGCAAGCAGGCGGCTCAGGCGAGCGGGCAGGGCGGCCGTTGGCGGTGTTTGAGAGGCATCTCGGACCACCCCGACTCCCTTCCCGGAAAAGCTGTCCATAGCTGATTGGGAACTCTTGATGGCATCACGGGACGAGCGGGGGATCGAGGGGGAACGCTTGATGGCCGCACGGGACGAGGGAGGATTCGAGCGTGTAGGGCGCCGGGATCGCAGGTCGGGGCCTGGCGCGGGAGTCCAGGAGCGGACTTCGGTCGGGCAGGGATATCGGGTGGGCTGTGATGGCGGAGGGGTTGGGATGGCGGATCGGTTGGGGGCCACCGGTTCAGCGTGCGGAGCGCCCAGGAACGTTACAGATGAAACGTGTCCGCTGCCTGTCGATCCGTGCGGATCAGGCCCAAGCCTTTACCGGACCCCACCGACTGTTTACAATTCCTGGCCTGACCTCTGCACCTGACAGATCCGGTGGATGGACAGGAATGGGTGTCCAGGGGTAGGAACAGAACGGGTATGATGGCGAGCGAGTGAGGATCGCCGGCCGGGCTTCGAGCTACGGTCGGAGGAAAGTCCGAGCTCCGCAGGGCAGGGTGCCGGGTAACTCCCGGGCGGCGAGAGCCGATGGACAGTGCCACAGAGAGGAGACCGCCGATGGCCCACTCCACACGGAGAGGGCACAGGTAAGGGTGAAAGGGTGCGGTAAGAGCGCACCGGGCCGACGGCAACGAAGGTCGCAAGGCAAACCCCACCCGGAGCAAGGCCAAGCAGGGACGAGGAGCGGCCCGCTCCATCCGAGTCCCGGGTCGGCTGCTCGAGGCCCGCAGCAATGCGGGCCCTAGAGAAATGATCCCCCCCGCGCATGCGGGGACAGAACTCGGCTTATTCGCACGCCGAATCGTACCAAACGCGCCCGTAGCTCAGCTGGATAGAGCGTCGGCCTCCGGAGCCGAAGGTCACAGGTTCGAATCCTGTCGGGCGCACTGGTTGTTGAAACCCAATGCAGGTAGCACGACAGGATCACCGAAGGCTAATCCTGTCGGGCGCATTAGTCGTTTGCTGGCCCTCTCACCCCCCGCCCCGGGCGCACGTCGTCCTGCAGCACCCCGTCCCGCACCACCGGCACCCCGTGGACCAGCACCCACTGCATCCCTCGGGAGAAGGTGGCGGGCTCCTCGAAGGTGGCCCGGTCGATGATTTCCGCAGGGTCGAAGACCACCAGGTCGGCGTCGGCGCCCTCCTGCACCCGCCCCTTGGCGGCGAAGGCCGGTGAGTGCCCCTGGAGGCGTTGAGCCGGGAGGGTGCTCATCTTCCGGATCGCTTCCGACCACTCCAGGATCCCTTCCTCCCGCACGAATCGGCCCAGCACGCGGCTGAAGGTGCCTGCGCTCCGGGGATGCCCCACACCGTCCCTGAGGCGTCCGTCGCTGGCCACCACCACCCAGGGGTGCCGGAGCGCGGCGTGCTTTGCGCTCTCGGGAATGAAGTGCATGATCACCCCGCCCCCCTCAGTCCGGTAGCGCTGGAAGCTCTCAGCGGTGAGCCGCTCTCCGGTGGCGGCCCATTCCAGGTCTTCGTAGTCCGCCCCCAGAATCTCCTGCCATCCCTCGTCCAGGATCGCCGACTCGATGGAGGTCATGGCGGCCACGTAGGGGTAGACCTCGGCGGTCACGTCCAGGTCCTGTTCTCGGGCCTCCGACACCATCTGGAGGAGCTGCTCGGTGGCGCCGATGCCCATGCTATGGACGTGGTGGATGTGCAGCGGTGTTCCGGTGATGGCGGATGCGGCCAGCACTTCCTGCAGTGCCGCCACGCTTCCCTCCGGGTCACGGTCCCCCATGTAGCGCATGTGGACAAAGGCCGGGGCACCGTGTTCTGCGGCGGCCCGAAAGGACTCCAGCACCTCCCACCGGGAAGCCGCCGGGGTGTACTGGAGGCCGAAGCCTACGCCCAGCGCACCCTGCGCCAGCCCGTCCCGGATGCGACCGCCAATGACCGCAATCTCCTGGTCGGAGGCTTCCGTATCCACCGCCGGGCCGCTGGGGAGGAAGTCGGACGGGTCGTCCATGAGCTGGATACGGATCGGGATGTGCCCCACGCTTACCCCATGGTTGATCAGGGCATTCCCCTCCCGCTCCCGGTACCATCCATCCACGTCGGCGGTCCCCACCTCCAGCTCCAGCGCCGTGGTCACCCCGTCCACCGCATTGAAGGGGTAGTTCTCCTGGTTCTGGCCGTGGGAGTGCATGTCGATGAAGCCGGGAGCCACCATGAGCCCCTCCGCCGGAATCGTGTCCCGTCCGGCGATCGCCTCCCCGGTCACTCGGACGATCCGTCCATCGGTGATTCCCACGTTGTGGACTTCATCGAGTTCCGACTCCGGGTCGATCACCCGGCCGTCCAGAATCACCAGGTCGTGGACGGACTCGTCCGCCGCGTCGGCTCCCGGGTCGCAGGCCACCAGGAGAAGCCCGGAGATCAGCAGGAACAGCAGGGTCGAAGGGGGATTCGGCATGGGATCTTCCGGTGGTCGGGCTCAGGGGAGGGGAACGCTTCGCACGGGAATCCAGAACTATACGCCGGCACTATACCACAGGGACCCAACCGCGCGCCAACGGCCAGTCATCGAACCCGATCGTCCAATGCGCCTCAAAGCCGTCCTGCTTCTCCTCACCGTCGCCCTGCTGGCGGTCGGCTACGCCTTGTACTCCGGTGCCATCGAGGTCCCGGACGCCTGGAATCCGTGGGCACCCGTTCGCATCGCGGACTCTCCCAACTGGCTCACCCCGTTCAAGCTGGCGCGACTGTCTGATGACGACGGGCTCTGTCAGTACGTCCTTGCCGGGGCTGAGATGCGTTACCGGCCCGTACCCGATGAGGTGACGGCGCCGGGCTGCGGCTTCTCCAACGCGGTTCGGATCCAGGCCACGAGTGCCGGCGTCGGAGAGCCGTTCACCCTCTCGTGTCGTACCGCGGTTCCCCTTGCGATCTGGGAACGGCACGTGCTTCAGCCTGCCGCCCGGGCGCACTTCGGACACCCGGTGGCCGAGCTGGAGCACTTCGGGAGTTACGCCTGCCGGACCGTCTCCGGGCGCGACGATGGGCGAATGAGCCGACATGCCACCGCAGACGCCATCGACATCGCCGGTTTCGTCCTGGAGGACGGACGACGCGTCCGGGTGCTGAGCGGCTGGGAGGGCGAGGAGAGGGAGGCGAAGTTCCTCCGGGAGCTGCACCGGGGCGCTTGCCGGATCTTCGACGGTGCCCTCGGCCCGGACTACAATCCGGCCCACCACGACCACTTCCACTTCGAGCAGGGCGGCTTTCGCATGTGCCGGTGATCCGCCCCGTGCGGGAACCGGAGGCGCAGCATAGTTTGGGTATATGCACCCGACGAATTCTCTCCGGGCCGTCGCGGCCCTCCTGTTCGTTCTCCTCCTCCTGCCGGTCCGCCCGGCCCTCGCCCAGACGCCCGAACTGGAGGGGATGGAATCCTACATCCGGGCCGCCATGGTGGACTGGGAGATCCCCGGGCTGGCCATCGCGGTGGTCAAGGACGATTCGGTGGTCTTCGCCCGGGGGTACGGGGAGCGGGAGCTGGGAAGCGGAGAACCGGTGGACGAGAACACCTTGTTTGCAATCGCGTCCACCACCAAGGCCATGACGGTGGCGGGCCTGGGAATGCTGGTGGACGGAGGCGAGTTGGACTGGGATGACCCGGTCACCGAGCACCTCCCCGGCTTCCAGCTGGACGACCCGTACGTGACCCGGCACGTGACGATCCGGGACCTGCTGACGCATCGCACCGGAGTGTCCAGAGACGACCAGGTGTGGATTGCCGCGCCCCTGGATCGGGACGAGATCGTCCACCGGGCCCGCTACCTGTCGCAGGCGAACGGATTCCGGGAGGCCTACCGGTACAACAACATCATGTACATGACCGCAGGCGAGGTGCTGGCCGCGGTGGCGGGGACGGAGTGGGAGGTGTTCATGGAGGAGCGCCTCTTCGGGCCGCTGAACATGACGCGGAGCACCCCCCGCTCGGCAGTCGTGGAGACGCGGGACAACGTCACCTCGTCCCACGTGCTTCGGGACGGAGAGCTCATGGTGGCGGGGCGCCGCGACTACGACGCGCTGGGCCCGGCGGGCTCGGTCTTCTCAAGCGCATGGGAGATGGCCCAGTGGATCCGACTTCACCTGGCCGGCGGCAGCTACGAGGGCCAGCGCTTCCTGGAGACGTCCACTTTGGCAGAGATGCATTCTCCCCAGGTGGTCATGCAGATCGACACGACCCAGCAGCGGATGTTTCCCACCCGCAACTTCTCCGCCTACGGCCTCGGCTGGCGGATGCAGGACTACCACGGGCGGAAGGTGGTCCAGCACACCGGGTCGGTGAACTACACGCGGACCCAGGTGGGGATGATCCCCTCGGAAGGCCTCGGGGTGGTGGTCATGGCGAATCTGAACACGAGCCAGCTCCAGACGGCGCTCATGCATCGGGTCTTCGATGCCTTCCTGGGGCTCCCGGAGACGGACTGGAGCAGCGAGTACCTGGAGCTGGCGGACCGGTCGGCGGCGCGGTCGGCAGCCCAGGCCGAGGAGCGGCGGGAGTCCCGGACGGAGGACACCGAGCCTTCGCTCCCGCTGGAGGAGTATGTCGGCTCATACACCGACCGCCTCTACGGCGACCTTCAGATCGAGATGGGGGCCGGCGGGCTCGTTCTCCGCTATGCCCCTGAATACGTGGCCGACCTGGAGCACTGGCACCACGACACCTTCCGGGTGGTGTGGCGGAACACCTGGCTGGGCCGGAGCTTCGTGACCTTCCACCTGGAGGCTCGTGCCCGGGTGCAGACACTGGACCTCCAGGGCTTCACCACGTTCCGGGCCGACCGGTGACGGTGCCCCCTCAGTTCATGGATGGATCGAACGGGATCCGGGCCATGGTGCTGTAGGGCGGCCCCTTCCGCTCCAGGATGCGGCGCCAGAGCCCGTCAGGTGACGGGGTGAAGGCATCGTCCGCGGTGGGCTCCTCGGTGATCCACGAGTCGGCGGCCATTTCGGCCTCCAACTGGCCGGGGCCCCAACCGGCGTGCCCCACGAAGACCCGGGCCCTTCGCACGAGCTCCCTCGCGTCCGCCGGGACGTCCCCGGTCAGGAACCCCACGGACCCGAAGACCGGAATGTCCACCTGGCCGGGCGAGGCCATCTCGGCCAGCAGCACGGCCTGGTCGGGCTCCACCGGCCCGCCCTCAAAGAGGGGTGCACCGGGCTCGACCAGGTCGGCCAGCGTGGGCACCGCCTCGGCCACGGTCGTATCCATCGGGCGATTCAGGACCACGCCCACCGCACCCACGGTGTCATGCTCCCCGATGAGCACCACGGTGTGGCGGAAGTTCGGATCATAGAGTCCACCTGCGGAGATCAGGAGCTGTCCCTTCAGGCTTTGCACGGCTCTTCCTCCCATCGACGATGTTCGTCGCTCGCAGAGGTGGAGACCCGGCCGCCACCCCCGGGTTCCGGTGCTGGAATCCGGCACCATCGACCCGTCCGTCCGTTGGTTGCCCCCTCCCCGGGCACGTCCTACCTTGCCTGACCTTCAACGGTCTTCCTGGGATGATCACTCACACCGATGTCCGTTTCCTCTCCGGACGGGACCAGATCGCCGCCAGGCTCCACAGCCCGGCTGGCGGCGATCCCCTTCGTCCGGCCATCGTCCTCGGGCACGGTTTTGGCGGCACGCGCGTCGCCGGCCTAGACCGCTATGCGGAAACGTTCGCCCGGGCCGGGATGGTGGCCCTGGCCTTCGACTACCGGAGCTTCGGCCAGAGCGGGGGACGCCCCAGGCAGCTCCTCTCCATTCGTCGACAGCTGGAGGACTGGGCGGCGGCTGTGGAGTTCGCCAGAAGTCATCCCATGGTGGACCCGGAGCGGGTGGCTCTCTGGGGGACGTCGTTCTCGGGAGGGCACGTCCTCCGGGTAGCTGCCGCCGATCGCCGGATCGCGGCCGTGGTCTCGCAGGTCCCCTTCATGGATGGTGTCCAGACCGCGCTCCGTTTGCCCTTCAGCTCGGCGGTGAAGGCGGGGGCGCTGGGTGTAGCCGATCTGCTGAAGGGGGCGCTTCTGCGAAGATCGCCGGTGACCATGCCCCTGGTGGCGCCTCCAGGCAGGGCCGCGGCCATGGCGCTGGACCAGGCGGTGGCCGGGTTCGAGCGCCTCTACGGAGATCAGCCGTGGGAGAACCGGGTGTGCGCTCGCATCGCGCTGGCGGTTCCCCTGTATCGGCCCGTCCAGTCGGCTCGCCGAGTGGCCTGTCCCCTCTTGATCCAGGCAGGAGAGCACGACACGCTGACTCCACCGGAGCCGGCCCGGAAGGCCGCGGAACGGGCGCCTCGAGGGGAGTTCCGGCTCCACCCCTACGGGCACTTCGACTTCTACTTCGACGAAGCCTTTCAGGTCACCAGTGACGAGCAGGTGGCGTTTCTCCGGCGGCATCTCGACGTGTGAAGGGTCGTGAAGGCTCGGGCCGCAGGCGAAGCCGGAGAGCTGCAAAGCTTTCGGCGAGCCCGGCTCTCCGTTCGGTCGTCCACCACCAGTGATGGAGAGTCCGGAATCCGGTCTCTCGGTGCGACTCCCCTTCGTTGCCAGCCGGGAATTCGCCAGTAGCTTGGCGTTGCATGAGACCGGTGTCTTCGATCCCCAACCAACCCGTCCTCCTCGATACCATTTTCCGCGGCACGTCTGACTTCGTGGTCCGCGACAACCGGACGGGGCGGCCTCCCGGGGTCTCCCGCCGATGTGGGCTGCGGTTGTAGCCTGTCGCGTCGAATTCATGAGCCAAAGCCCCTCCCGTTCCGATCAGTGGCCGGCTCGGATGAGGACCGAACTGGCCCCAGAGCTGGAGGTGGGCCGGCTCCTGGGGAAGGGAGCCATGGCCAGGATTCTCCTGGCACGCGAACCCGCCCTCAAGCGCCTGGTGGCGGTGAAGGTTCTTCCTCATGACCTGGCCTCCGACGAAGTGGCCTTCACGCTGGCGAGCGCATCAGAATCCGGACAGACACCCACGGGACGGGATCCGGCGGAAGGCCTTCTCGACCGGGGATCCGGAAGCCTGGTACCAGGGCATCGTGGCCGCCATCGGCGTTTGGCTTCTGATCCACCGGCCGTGACGCTTGTTGCAGCGCGGAGTCGCGGCACCGTATACTCACGAGAGATGTCTGATTCGGCCGATGTCACTGGGAGGACGTTCCCCTCCGGGTCGATCATTCGCCAAGGCCGCCCATGACCGTTCCCGACCCACTCGCCCAGGCCCTCTCCGACCGCTACGAGATCGAGCGTGAGCTCGGGGCAGGCGGCATGGGCACGGTGTACCTGGCCCGCGACCTTCGCCACGACCGAAAGGTGGCCCTCAAGGTCTTCCGGCCCGAGGTGGGGGCCGCCGTGGGAGCGGAGCGCTTCCTCAGGGAGATCCGGCTGGTGGCCTCTCTGGCCCACCCCCACATCCTCCCGCTCCACGACTCCGGCGAGGCCGGGGACTACCTCTACTACGTCACCCCCTACATCGAGGGCGAATCCCTCCGGGAGCGGATCCGGC
>PWLA01000031.1 GCA_003559555.1 Gemmatimonadota bacterium
GGAACCTCATAACGAAGTTCCACGAAGGCCTCACCGAAGGGGGTGGCCGAGATGAGGCGAAGGGGTGGATCAACGATGGCCCGGGGAAGGAGGGGGGCGCCCTGCCCCAGCGTCACCGAGGTGACCTGGATGATCAGTTCGTCCAGGAGGCCCTGGTCATGGAATTGGCCGGCCAGGTCTCCGCCTCCCACAATCCAGAGGTTCTTCCCTCCGGCGGCCGCCTGCATCTCTTCGTGGACCGGCCGAACATCTCCTGAGACGAATCGGACATCGGCTCCCGGGGTGACTGGAAGGGCTCCTCGGCTGAAGACCCATGCCGGCTGGGTATAGGGCCACGAAGACTCGGCTTCTCCACCCGGATTCACCAGGTGCTCCACGATCCACTCGTAGGTCCGGGCGCCCATGGCCAGAGCTCCCACCTCCCGGATGAAGGCTGGGTAGCTGCTGTCCTCGGGGTCCCCGAACTGGAGGAGCCAACCCAGGGAGTGGTCCGAGGTGGCGATGAACCCGTCCAGGCTGGCTGCGGCATAGTACTGGGTCTTGGACATGGTCGATAAGGGTCAGGTCCCAGGGGGAATTGGAGCCCTGGACAATAGATTACGGTCCCGGTGCGGGGAAGACCAGCAGAGCCCCGAGGGCCCCGGCGCGCCTAGGGTGACCCCTGCCTTGTCCCCCTCCCGTTCCCCCTCCACGTTGGAAGGGTCAGACCATGCTTTGGAGGGACGGATGGAGGACGACTCCTCTCCCTCGGCTGGTCACTGCTCCCTTCTCAGGTGTTCTCCCGGTGAACAACGACGTCAACGACCTCACCGGACCCGAGATGCCTCCGGCCTCATCCCAGGCTCGAAAAAGCCGTCCCGCCGGTCCCCGTCAGCCTGCTTCCCGGGGAGACGCGGGGCAGCCTGTCCCTCGGGGAGACGTCGGCCATCGGGCCGCCGACCCGGCGGACCTGCTCTCCAGATGGTTCCGCCGTGTGGTCAACTCGGACGAAGGGGCTTTTGAGTCCCTCTTTCGAACGCTCCACGACGATCTCCTGAGGTACACCCGGAGGCTGGTGGGAGATGATGCTACGGCCCGGGATGTGGTACAGGAGACCTTTGTCCGGTTCTGGGAGCGACGCAGGGAGCACGACCCCTCGGGGTCCGTCCGGGCCCTCCTTCACCGAACGGCCCGGAACCTGGCCCTGAACCACCTCCGGGACGGTCGTCGGAGGGAGGAGCTTCTGGCGGCGGGCTATGAGCCCCCCCAGACCCCATCGCCGGGCCCCGATGCGTCACTGGTCGGTCAGGAGCTGGCCCACCGCATCCAGGGCTGGATCGAGACGCTCCCCCCCCGCCAGCGGGAAGCTCTGACCCTGAGCCGCTTCCATGGGCTCCCCCACGAAGAGATCGCCGAGGTGATGGAGTTGTCGCCCCGGACAGTGAACAACCACCTGGTTCGGGCTCTCCGGACCTTGAAGGATCGGATCGACCAGGACGGTCCGTCCCCCAGATCGGAACGATAGAGATGGCGCCACACGAGAAGAGACACCCGTTCCCCCCTGAACTGGGGGATGAGCCCGATGCCCGGGAGCTGGAAGAGGTCTGGAGCCTCCTGGCCGACCCCACGCCCACATCCCCTCCGGACGAGGTGGACCGGGCGTGGCACGAGGTGCGCGAGCGGGTGGGCCTGGAGTCGGCGGCAGGGCGTCGTTCCTCCTCCAGCTCAGGTCGCGGGGGTGCCGGCCGTGCTCCCGTCACCCGATTGAGCCTCCGCCGCTGGGGGCCGGCTTTGGCGCTGGCCGCCGCAGTCGTCATCCTGGCCCTGGGGCTGGGAACGATGGGCGACACCGTACTGGAAGCGGGCCCGGGCGAGACGCGAATGGTGAGCCTGGAGGACGGCTCCGCCGTGGAGCTCAACAGCGGCTCCACCCTCTCCGTTCCGCGCTGGACGCCGCCGTGGGCCCGTCCCAACCGGGCCGTCCGCCTGGAGGGAGAAGCCTACTTCCACGTGACGGCCGGCGACGCCCCCTTCGTGGTGGAGACCTTCAACGCCCGGGTGACGGTCCTGGGGACCCGCTTCAACCTCCGGGCTCGCGACGAACTTGGTGGAGGCACCGACCTGGCCCTGGAGTCGGGCCGGGTCCGCATGTCCGGCCACGAAAGCGCGGTGGAGGTGGAGCTGGCGCCTGGCCAGCGCTCCATGGTGGCGGTGGGGGCCCTGGACCCAACCCCGCCCCAAGGAACGGAGCTGGAACGCATCCTCAGCTGGAGGACCCGGGGATTCGCGGCGCTGGACCGGCCCCTGGGAGGGATCGTGGCGGAGCTGGAGCGGCGCTACGGGGTGGAGATCCGATTGGGGCAGGAGGTGGATCCCACCGACCGTCTCACCCTCCACTACCAGGAAGCTGGGGATCTTCGGAGTATCCTGGGGGATATCGCTACGGCCCGGGGGCTGCGCTTCCGGGAGACCAGCCAGGGCTACGAACTCTACTGAGGCCCCGTTTTGCGTCGGATCTTTGCTCTCCTCCCCCCGTCCGGGCCCGGCAGACGGCTCACAGGCGGGTTGTCCAGGTGGCTCGCAGGTAGGCTGACCACACGGGTCGCAGGCGGGATCGTCACACGGTCCACCGGCGGGCTGTCTCTGGTACTCCTTGTCCTGATGGTGGCGACGCCCCTTCGCCCTGCCCCCCTCCAGGCCCAGACCCCGGACCCCTCCGACGGAGACACCTACTCGGTGGTGCTCCGGGACGTCCCCCTGACCGAGGCCCTGGAACGGGTGGCGATCCTCACGGGCATCGACCTCCTGTACGGCGCCGAGGTGGCTGAACTGGCCGCCCAGCGACGAGTCTTCTGCCGGGCCGAGGAACGTCCGGCCGAAGCGGTCCTGGCCTGCGTGGTGGCGTCGGCGGAGTTGGACTATTACCGGCTCTCGTCCGGAACCTACGTGGTCATCGCCGGACCGGAAGGCCTTCCCCAGTACGGCTCCCTTACCGGCATCGTGACGGATGGATGGAACGGTCAGCCCCTTCCCCAGGCCCGGATCCGCATCGAGACTCCAGGGGCCACCGTCCGCTCCAACGCTGGCGGCATCTTCTCTCTCACCTCCCTCCTGCCGGGCCGACACCAGGTCCTGGTCTCCTCCCAGGGTTACCGTCCCCTCCGAACCACGGTGGAGGTGCCGGAACGAGGCCTGGGGCGGGTGAGCTTCGCCCTGGAACCTGAGCCCTACCGAGCCCGGCCCATCGTAGTCGACGGCCTGGATCCGGGATGGATGAGCGCCCGGCTGGCCACCCGCTCCGCTGTGGAACGAGAGGAGCTCCTGGCCCAGATCTGGGGCGGCCAGGGCCTGGACGGGTCCCTTCCCCGGATCCTGGGGGTGGCCCAACGCCCCTTCCTCTCAGACGTGCTGATCCAGGGGGGCGAATCGGTGACCCAGCAGCTCCGACTGGACGGGGTTCCCATCTACAACCCTCTGACGGTGGAGGGCATTGTAGGGACCTTCAGCCCTCTGGCCATGGAACGGCTCTCGGTCCGGAAGGCCGGCTTCCCAGCCCGATACGGGAGCGCCACGGCCGGGATCCTGGACCTGGAGCACGCCACCCATCCCGTGGGAGAGAGCCGCGGCCAGGTGATGGTGGACCCGTTCAACGTGAACGGCCGTCTGGCGCTTCCCCTCCCGGCCCGCGGTCAGACCGGTGCGGTGAGTTTCACGGCCCGCACGTCCCTCTGGGATCTCTACCAGGTGTCGGCGCTGGACCAGATGCTCCGGGACTGGAACCAGGTGGATCCCCTCTTGACCCGGGCGCTACAGGGATCGGCGGTCCAGCAGGGGGAGATCACCCCCAGCGAGGCCGTCCTCTACCAGGACCACGGCCATGGATCGGAGCTGGGCTCGACGGATCTCCATCTGGCCCTTCGCATGCCAACCGGGCCAGGCCGGTCCGTTCAGACATCGCTCTACCGAGGATCCAACCAGATCTCCACCCGACTTCTGGCCGCCGGCCATCACGAGGGGCACCCCGTGGCCGATCGCCTCATGATGGTGGAGGATGGGTACGACTGGTCCAACCTGGCCGGCCGGGTGCGTTACGACGGTCTCTGGGGGGACCGGACCACGACCTCCATCCAACTCCACGGGAGCCGCCACCGGTTTGCCGGCGGATTCAGGATGGCCCAGAGCCCTCCGGACGGTTCAGGCGTCACCGAGCCGGAGAACCAGCTGGGTGAAAGAGTGGAGACGCTTCCACTCCTCACCGATCGGTCCGCCATGGAGGAGGTGGGGGTCCAGCTCTCCCTGGAGCGGGCCCTGGGTCCGGGGCACAGACTCCTCGTGGGGCTGGAAGTCGCCGATGCCACCGGCTCCCTCAGGCTGGATGGCGGGGCCTTTCCCCGTCTCCAGGCCGAAGCGGGCCACTCGCGGATCACCAGCGTCGTGGAGGACCGCTGGAGCCGGGGTGCGGTGACCCTGGAGGGGGGGCTTCGATCCAGTTGGGTCTCCGAGCTGGAGGGGCTGGTTCACGAGCCCCGCGCCGCCGTGGAGGTGGAGGGCCGGGCCCCCGTCCTGGGACCCACCACCACTCGGCTGGCCGGAGGGCTCTACCGTCAGTTCGTGAACCAGTACGAGCTGGCCAATCCCGGACCCAGCGCCCTGGTCCCGGCGGTCCGCTTCTGGCTCCCTGCCACCGAGGACGCCCCACCCCCTCGTTCCCAGCACCTCTCCCTGGAGGTGGCCGCCCTCCCTGTGGACGGATGGGAGATCCGGGCTGAACTCTTCGGTCGACGCACCCAGGAGCTCCCCGTCCTGGACTACCGGGCCCTCTTCTCGGAACTCCCGGCCCCGCGCGCGCCTGTGGGCACGGGCGAGGCAGCGGAAGAGGACCTGGAACGGATCATGGTCCCCCCCCAACTCCTGACCACCCCCACGGACGGCTCCACCGTCGGCATCGGACTCCGGGTCCGCCACACCGGTGAGCGGCTCCAGACCCAGGTGGGCTACGATGGAATGCGAAGCCGCCGAACCTTCCCCACCCGCTTCGGCGGACAGGCCGTCCCTGGCCCGGGCGACGCCCCCCACCGGGCCCTCCTCCTCCTGGACGCTCCCCTGGGCGCGGGAGTCTCGGTCCGGAGCCGGGCCAGCGGCACCTGGGGACGGAGTTGGGCCTTCCGGCGGGCCTACTACGATCTCCTGGGCGTCCGGGAAGATCGGCCGGAGCTGGAGTTGGGACAGCCGGGAAGCCAGACCCTGCCGGCCCTCCTGGAGCTGGACCTGGGAGCCGGGTGGAGTGGGCAGGTCGGCGACTGGGACCTGCGACTCTCTGCCGACCTTCTGAATGCCCTGGATCGTCAGAACGTCCTGGACTACGGACTCCAGCGGATCACCGATGACGAGGACCGGTACCAACGGCAGCCCCGGAAGCTGGCGGGACGGAGCCTGGCCCTGACCCTGCGGGTGGGGTTCTGAAGCCTCGGCCCCTTCCGGTCCTCCGTCCGTAACCCACCCATGCGGCTGCTCCGCGGCGCACCTCTCCACCTGACTGGTCACTCCCCCCGTCTCACGTGTTGAAGCATTGAAGAACACGCGGAACCGCCTCCGATGGCGGCCTCCGCCCAAAGTAGTTGAAGCTCCCAACACAAACTCGTAAACAGAGGTCTGATCATGATTGGACGTACTCGCCTGAGCCTCCAGCGGCTGACGGCGCTCCTGGGCGCCATGGCGCTGGCCATGGTGCTGGTGGCATGCGACAGCGACTCCACCTCGCCGGATCCGCCCCCGGCCGAAGAGGATCCCACCATCGCCGAGATCGTGGCCGCCGACGGTCAATTCTCCACCCTCCTCTCCATCCTGCAGGCCGCTGAGGCGGTGGAGATGCTGGACGACCGGGAGGCCACCTTCACAGTCTTCGCACCGGTGAACGCCGCCTTCGCCCCGTACAACGTGGATGCGCTGGCCGGGGACGAAGAGGTCCTAGGTCAGGTCCTCCAGTACCACGTGGTAGAGGGAGCCGCTGTCGAATCCTCCGAGCTCTCCGACGGACAGACCGTGACCACCCTGGCCGGTGACGACCTCCTGGTCCGAATCATCGAAGGGAACGTCTACGTGGATGGGAGCCGGGTCACCACCGCCGACGTCATGGCCGACAACGGGGTCGTCCACGTCATCGACCGGGTCATGGTCGGCAACCAGAACCTGGCCACCGTGGCCGGAGCCGTGAACGCCACCTCCTCCCTCTTCGAGGTGGTGGTGAGTGTGGGCCTGGGCGAGGCCTTTGCCGGTGCTGAGGCCTGGACCGTCTTCGCACCCAGCAACGCCGCCTTCGCTGCCGTTGAGGAGACGCTGGGCGAGCTTTCAGAGGAGCAGATCCAGGAGATCCTCCAGTACCACGTCCTTCCTGACGGCGTCACCAACTCGACGGACCTCCTGGCCCTCCTGGCAGCCAACGACGGGGAGATCTCCGTTCCCACCGCCACCGGTGAGGAGGTCGTCATCTCGCAGGAGGGGGATGGCTCCATCTCCTTCAACGGGGGCCAGGCCAGCCTGGATCTGGGCAACCTGGATTACTTCGCCTCCAACGGCATCATCCATCTCATCGACGGCGTCCTTCTTCCCGAGGCGTACCGGCCCAGCCAGACCATCGCCGACGTGGTGGCCGGCGATGAGGACTTCTCCACCCTCCTGGCTGCCGTCCAGGCGGCGGGGCTAGCCGAGGCGCTGGCTGACGAAGAAGCCACCTACACCGTCTTCGCGCCCAACAACGACGCCTTCGGGCCCATCAACGTAGAAGCGCTCCTGGATCAGCCTGAGGCGCTGGCATCGGTCCTGGGCTTCCACGTCATTCCCGACGCCGCCATCGAGTCCGGGGACCTGGAGGACGGGGCGACCGTCACCACCCTGGCCGGTGACGAGCTCACCGTGAGTGTGGATGGCGAGGGGAATGTCTCCATCGGTGGCTCCAATGTGATTGCCGCCGACATCACCGCGGACAATGGGGTCATCCACGTCATCGATCGGGCCCTTCTGGGCAACCAGAATCTGGGGAACGTGGTGGCCTTCGTGAACGAGACCGAAACCCTCTTCCAGGTGGTGGTGGACTTCGGCCTGGCCGACGCCTTCGTGGGAGCGGAGAACTGGACCGTCTTCGGGCCAGACAACGCCACCTTCGCCGAGGCCGACCTGAGCGGATTCTCTGAAGAGGAGGTCCAGGCAGTCCTCCAGTATCACGTGGTTGCCGGTGACGCACCCATCTTCTCCGCTGCCCTCGTCGCGCTCCTGGAGGAAAACGATGGGGAGATCTCGGTGGAGACGGCCCAGGGTGAGGAGCTGACCATCGCGGTGGTGGACGGTGACATCGTCTTCAACGACGGTCAGGCCACCCTGAACCTGGAGCTCCTGGATATCGACGGGAGCAACGGTGTGCTCCACGTGATCCAGGGTCTGCTGCTCCCGCCCAGCTTCACCGAGGAGTAGGCTTCGTCGGCGCCCCGGCGTCGTCTTCCGCCACCGGTCGCAGGAGAAAGCCCGGTGGAGAGGAAGGCCCCTCAAGGAAACGGGGGAGCCCGGGTGGACCGAGCTGAGCCAGAACAGAGGGGACGGCGGCCTTCGGGCCCCGTCCCCTCACTCGTTCCTGGCAGGGCCGGCCTCACCAATGGCCTGAGGACCGTCCTCCTAGGCGGGCCGGCTGGCGGGGGATCATCCACGTCCCCCGGGTTGTCAGAACTCGGTGACCTTCACCACGCGCCCGTCCCGAGCATACGTGGTCCACGTTCCCACCTGATCCCCCCGGTCAAAGGAACCGGAGCGCATGAGGGAGCCGTCCTTCCGGTACCACTCCCAATATCCGTGGAGCTCTCCGTCCAGAGTCTGTCCCTTGGCCCGGGTATTCCCGTCCTTGTGACGGTCGATCCGCTCCACCAGCCCTTCAGTCTTGGCCTTTCCAGCTTCCTCACTCGGCATGGTTTTCTCCTTTCAACAGCCTTCCAGCGGTTCTGCGGACAATACCCTCCAGTCCTCCGAGGGCAGCGCCTGGAAGAA
>PWLA01000365.1 GCA_003559555.1 Gemmatimonadota bacterium
CCGCCCCGGACGATGCCACGGTGATCCCGGGCGAAGGGCGCTACCTCCTCCCGGGCCTGGCCGAAATGCACGCCCACGTGCCTCCGGGCCAGGACCCGCCGCGAGAGGACATCGAGGAGACGCTCTTCCTGTACCTGGCCGGCGGGGTCACCACCATCCGGGGCATGTTGGGCGCGCCCTACCAGTTGGAGTTGCGGGAGGAGCTCCGGCGAGGAGAGGTGGTCGGCCCCCGCTTCTACGTGGGCGCACCGTCGGTGAACGGGAACACCGCTCCCACCCCTGAAGCCGCCGACTCGCTGGTCCGGGCGCACCACGCCGCCGGCTACGACTTCCTGAAGATCCATCCGGGCGTGCCCCTCGATGCGTGGGACCGGATGGTGGAAGTGGCCCGGGAGGTGGGGATCACCTACGGGGGCCACGTGCCCGCCGACGTGGGCATCCACCACGCCATGGAGACCGGGATGGCCACCGTGGACCACCTGGACGGCTTCGTCCAGGCGACCCGGATCGACGGGCTGAGCTTCGACCAGCGCACGGCCATGTACCGGGCCACCGACCCCGACAAGCTGGACGCCCTGACCCGGAAGCTGGCCGATCACGACGTCTGGCTGGTGCCCACCCAGTACCTCTGGAACCACCTGAACGGCTACGTGGACCCCGACTCGATGCTGGCCAAGCCGGAATTTCGCTACATCTCGCCCCAGCAGCGTGAGAACTACCGGGCTCGGGCCGAGCGGAACCGGCAGAATCCGGAGATCACCCCCGAGTCCCACGCGGCCCACGCCGAGATGCGCCAGGAGTTTTTGGCCGCCGCCCATCGCAACGGCGCCCCCATCCTCATGGGCACCGACTCACCCCAGCTCTTCAATGTCCCGGGCTTCGCCCTCCACCGGGAGCTGCCCCTCATGGTGGACGCGGGGATGAGCCCCTACGAGGTCCTGGTGAGCGGCACCCGGGAGGTGGCCCGATACGTGGAGGAGTCGCTGGGTCAGCCCGGTGACTTCGGCACCGTCACGGTGGGCAACCGGGCGGACCTGATCCTGGTGGGAGCCAACCCCCTGGAGGGCGTCGACGCGCTCCAGGAGCTGGAGGGCGTCATGGTGGAGGGGCGCTGGCTCGACGGCCAGGCCATCTCGAGCCGGCTGGAGGAGATCGCCGCCCGCTACGCCACCGGCAGCTGAGGCCGGCGCGTCCGAGCGGAGTTCAGTCCCCGCCCCCGTCCAACTCCTGGATGGTGGCGTGGGACGGACCCCGCTCCCGCTGCATCCGGGCCGAGACCGCCTCCGCGTCCCGCATGACCCGCAGGACGTTCTCGCCGGCCAGCATCCGGAGCTCGGCTTCGCTCCATCCCCGGCGGGAGAGCTCGGCGAAGAGATAGGGGTAGGTGGAGACATCTTCCAGCCCCTGGGGGACGGTGACGATCCCGTCGTAGTCCCCGGCGATCCCCACGTACTCCACCCCGATCCGGTCCCGGACGTAGTCGATGTGGTCGGCCACGTCATCCAGGGTGGCGGGCTCGTCGTCGGTGACGAACGAGGGCACGAAGGTGATCATGACGACCCCCCCATTGGCCGGAAGTCGGTCAAGGATGTGATCCGGCACGTTCCGCGGGTGGTCGGTGAGGGCCCGCACCGACGAGTGGGAGAAGATGATGGGGGCCTCGCTCACGTCCAGGGCATCGGCCATGCTCCGGTCCGAGACGTGGGACAGATCCACCAGCATCCCCAGCCAGTTCATCTCCCGGACCACCTCCCGGCCGAACTCGCTGAGCCCCGGTGCGTCGGGATCCGCACTGTTGGCGCCGGCCCAGTCCAGGTCGGCGTTGTGGGTGAGGGTCATGTAGCGGGCGCCCAGGTCGTAGTAGGCCCTGAGGGCTCCCAGCGAGTTCTCGATGGCGTGCCCCCCTTCCATGCCCAGCAGCGAGGCGATCTTGCCGGAGTGGAAGATCCGCATGACGTCGTCGGCGGTGAGGGCCAGCTCGAAGTGCTCCGGAAACTCCTCCAGCATCCGGTAGGCGATGTCGAACTGCTCGAGCTGGAAGCGGGCCGCCCCGGTCTCCATGGCGGAGGTGGGGACGTACACGGACCAGAACTGGCCTCCCACCCGGCCCTCCCTCAGGCGGGGAATGTCGGTGTGCCCCTCTTGCCTTCCCTCGATCCCGTACGCCCTCACGTCCATGGGAGCATCCTCGTTCAGACGGATCTGCCACGGAAGGTCGTTGTGCCCGTCAATGAGCGGGGTCGTGGTGAGGACCCGGAGGGCCGTCTCCATGTGCGGGTCCGCCTCCTGGGCAGCCTGGGCCGAAGCCGTTGCGGGCACGACCGCAAGGGTCAGCAGGGCGATGAGGAAAGCGAGATCGGGCGAAGGCAACATGGGGCACCTCGGGAAGATGCGGAGTGATTCAGCGAGCGGAGCGGCAGACGCTCCCTTCTACTGAATCGTGTCCCCATCCCCCCACTCGTGGCAAGTGCGACCCAGCCCTCAGAACCGCCACTCGACCCCGACGACGGGGAGGAAGGGACGCTCAGCCACCGGCTGCACGTCCCCGTCCCGCCACCGGTCGAAGTAGTGGAAGAGGGCGTCGCGTCGGTCCAGGGCGTTCAGGATCCGGACGTAGGGACGCAGCTCGGTGCTCCGGCCCGCCAGCGAGGGCCGGGTCCGCCAGGAGGCCTCCAGGTCGACCCGCAGGAAGTCATCTTCCCGGGCCACCTCCAGGGGCACGCCCGGGGCCCCGCCGGCACTCAGTCGCTCCACCGGAAACGAGCTGGAGTCCCGCCCGCCCTCCGAATCGGGAGACGCCCCGAACCCCCCGTCGCGAACCGACTCGGTCATGGCCACCGCCGAGAGGGGCAACCCGGCTCCATACCCCAGGGTGAGTCCCACCTCGAGGCCGTCGCGGAACTCGCTCCGCACCCCTGCGCTCACCAGGTGCCGGCCGGTGAAGGTGCTGCTGCTCCCCACCTCCTCTTCCCAGAACCAGGAGAGGGCGTAGCCCACCCAGCCCTGGAGGCGATCTCCGCGCCGGGAGACCCGGAGATCGGTGCCGGAGGAGCGGACCCGGGCCAGTCCGGTGGCCTCGATCCCGTCGAACCCCTTCACGAACCCCGAGACACCCAGGTGGAGATCCTCATCCAGCCGCTGCTCCAGCGAGAGGACCAGGTGGCTGGCCGACGCCACCGGCAACTCCGGGTTCCAGCGGAGGATGTCGGCTCCCTCCTCGGTCCGATGGCCCACGAGTCCCGGAATCGGAATGGGCTCGTGATAGCGGCCGGCGGAGGCCGAGAGGAGGGCGTCCTCAGTGAGGAGGAGGTGGGCCGACGCTCGGGGCGCCAGGCGAAGACCGTGGCCGCCGCCAAAGTACTGGGCCCGGAGGCCCCCTTCCACCCAGAACCGATCGCCCAGCGGCGCCGCCAGCTCCGCGTATCCGGCCCCCCAGCCCATGCTCAGTCCCACCGGGTGCTCCATCATGGCCGTCTGCTGTGGTCCCGCCCGGGGCTCCAGGGCGTAGTGGTAGCCCACCTGGTCCGCCGAGACGCCGAGCCGGATGTCCACGTCCCCCCGGGGCATCTCCACATCAACCCCCGCCCGACGATGCTCCGTCTCGCCCCGGGCCATGACCGGATCCTCCCAGTCCAGGGGAAGGTGGGAGTCATAGGAGCTCTCGGCCGCCACCGCCGAGATCCGGACCTGCTCGATCAGCCCCGTGTAGCGGAGCGAGTTGGCGGTGTTGCCCCAGCTCGCCTCTCCAGTATCCATGAGGACCTCGTCCAGACGGACCCCCTCCCGGTTGTGGTACGACGTGTACTCCACCCGATGCCCCTGGGCCAGGGGGAGCCCCCATCGTACCAGGAGATCCCCGTACCGGTAGGGGAACTCGCCGGTCTCCAGGTTGGACTGGAAGCCGTGGAGGAGACGCCCTCCCACCAGGGCCCCTCCACCGCCGGGAAGCGGACTCTCCACCGCTCCCTTCAGAAAGAGGCCGTCCAGCGAGACGTTGCCGGTGACCCCGTCGCCGGCGGGCGTCCGGGTGGACACGTCCAGGAGGTACGACAACCCGCCACCGTAGCGGGAGGGTGCCCCGCCCAGAAAGAGATCCGCATCGCCCACCAGCTCACTCTCAAAGGGCGACACCAGCCCTCCCACGTGGAAGGGCGTCAGGACCGGAGCGCCGTCCAGGAGAACCGTCCGGGCGTCCACGGTGGAGCCCCGCATGAAGAGAACCCGGTCCCGGGGGCCGTCTTCGTCGGTGGGAAGCGAGCGGAGCATCCCCGCGAGCCCCGACTCCACCATCCCGGTGGAGCCGTCCAGTGTTTGCAGCCGCACGGCCACGCCTTCGGCGTCCACCTGGCCGGCCCGGCGGGTCATCTCCGCCAGACTCCTGTGTCCTCGAACCTCCAGGGGTGCCACGCTCAGGACCCGGCGCTCCAGCTCCAGGTCCAGCTCCATCTCGCCTGACTCGGGGAGGTGGATCCGCAGATGAAGGGGGTGGACGGCCAGGTGGAAGACCCGGATCCGGGCCTCGCCGGGTGCCAGCCCCTCCACCCGGTAGCGTCCGGCCTGGTCGGCCACGACGGTGCGGTTGCGTTCACCCTGGTGGACCTCGATGAGGGCGCCGGGGAGCGTGCCGTCATCCCGGAGACCGTCGGCGGTGACGACGCCGAAGAGGACCGGATCGTCGGTCTCCATCGCCGAAACCTGCCCGGGCAGGACGAAGCCGACACACGCCATGACCATGAGCGCGACCAGGAGGCCAGGTGCTCCCGGGGGGCTGGTTCGTGGGCTGGTCTTCATGGGTCCTCCGCGTCCTGCTGGTGGCCTGCTCCGCTCCCACTGATACCCCCGCTCTCCCCTTCAGGAGTCCGGGGAAGGTGGATCCAGCCGTCCTCATCGGCCCGGAGGCCGGGATCCACCGCCTGGCCATCCACCTCCAGGAGCCTCTCCTGAAGATGCACCCGAAGCTGGTCATCCACCACCAGGCGGACCGACCGGGCGTCGGCGGGAAGCTCCACCTGTAGCGCCCCCCGGGTGCCTCCGGTGACCCGGGCCCAACCGGCGCCGGTCTCGAAGGAGGCACCTGCCGGCGCTCCCACGTACACCTCGGTCCGGTCGGTGAGCCGGACCCGGAGCTCCACCTCGTCACCGAGGCCCACCGCCTCCACGCGACCCTCCCCGTTCCGGAGCTGGAAGCTCAGGGCGGCGCCCTCGGCGTCCACGGCGGTGGTCTCCACCTGTACCGGCTCGTCGTCGCCTGCGATCCAGCCCCGGATGGGAGAGCCCGGCATGGCGACGGCTGCACCGGCGCCCAGGAGGAGAACCACCACGGCGGCTGCAGCCAGCCGCTGACGCCGACTCGCCGAGCGGCGGCGGGCCCGGGCCTGCCGAACCCGCCAGAGGGCGGCCTGGGGATCCACCTCCTGGTCCAGGCGCGAGAGGGCGGCTTGCACCCGCGCCTCCCTTCCCCGCAACACCTCCACCCGTTCCTGGCACGGCTTGCACCCCAGGAGGTGACGCTCCACGGCCTCGGCGCCGTCGAAGCTCAGCTCGCCGTCCAGGTACGTCTGCAGGCGGCCGTCGTCAGGATGATTGGTCATGATTCGTCCTCGTCGTCCAGGGCCCGAACCAGGCGCTCCCTCGCCCGGGCCAGAAGTGTGCCCACCGAGCTGGCCTTCACGTCCACCGCCTGGGCCAGCTCCCGGTAGGAGAAGCCCTCCTCCCGAAGGAGCAGGAGCGTGCGGTCACGTTCCGCCAGCGAATCCAGCGCCTCGCGAACCCGTGCCACGTCTTCGCTCCGTTCCAGCTCCTCGGCGGGAGTGTCCACCGGAGGGGGGCGGACCGGATTCTCCTCCAGGAGGCGAGCCCGGTTCTCCTCCACCCGCACTCGATCGCGGATCAGGTGGGTCGCCACCTTGAAGAGCCACGACTTGAGCCCGGAGGGGTCGCCGCTGACGTTCCGGTCCAGGAGCCGTACGAAGGCCTCCTGGGCCGCATCCTCGGCCACATCCGAATCGGAGGTCATCCGGGTGCAGTACCGATGCAACCGCGGATAGACGTCGTCGAAGAGTTGTTCGAAGCTCACTGGGTCCCGGTGGGATTTCTGGTGTCATCAACCCTGAAACGAGCGGCGGCCGGAGAGTGTGACCCCCCCCGACCGCCAACGGGCCTGCGACGCACCTCCGGGCGGGCGGCTACCGGCCCACGCCTGCCGGAGTCTCGGGGATGAGCACCTCCGCCTCCTGCCAGTAGAAGGGACCCACCTCCCGCTCCCGGGGCCAGCGCTCATTCAGCGTGTCGCCGTCGTGGAGGCGCCCGTTGAGCATGACGTAGCGGATGGTGTTGGTGTTCCGGAGGTTCTCCAGGGGGTTCTCCTCCAGGATCACCAGGTCGGCGAGCTTCCCTTCCTCGATGGACCCCAGGTCTCCGTCCAGCCCCAGCGACTCGGCACCCAGGAGGGTGGCGGCCCGCAGCGCGTCGTGCTCCGACATGTCGCCCATCTGGGTGGCCCAGAGCTCCCAGTGGTAGCCCAGCCCCTGGAGCTGACCATGGCTCCCCACCCCCACCCGACCTCCGGCGGCCATGATCTGCCCCACGAAGTGCGAGACCAGGTGCATGGTGTGCTGCGACTCGTGGAACCACCCGGCGTTGCGGCGGAGTGCCTTCTGCTGCACCTCCTCCACCGGTGTGAAGGTCCGGAGCTTCTCGTCACCGATGACGTCTTCGGTCACGTAGAAGTAGTTCTCGGCCCAGGGTCCGCCATAGGTGACGAGGATGGTGGGGGTGTAGGCCATCCGGGAGTGGGCCACCAGGTTGGCCACGTCCCCGTAGAGGGGGAAGCCGGGCATGTTGTGCTCCATCCCCGAGTAGCCGTCCAGCCCCATGGTCATGTTCAGGGCCAGGTCCAGGCTCCCTTCGGTGGTGGGCATGAGCTCCAGCTCCCGGGCCGCCTCGATGATGTACTGGCGGGTCTCCCGGTTGCCGGCGCCGTACATCTTGATGGTCTGGGTGTCGTAGTACTCGGCGTAGCGGGTCAGCACGTCCCGGGCCCGGTCCAGGCTGGTGATCCGCTCGCCGCTGAAGACGCCGGGGCCGGTGGAGTAGATCCGGGGCCCCAGCGTGCGCCCGGCCCGGACCATGTCTTCGTACGAGAGCACGTCGGTGCTGCCGGTCTGGGGATCCCGGGTGGTGGTGACCCCGTAGGCCAGGTTGGCCGCGTACGACCAGGGCTGGTCGCGGTGGATGTTGAAGGGCGCCCGGAGGTGGGCGTGGGTGTCGACGAAGCCCGGGACGATGGTGTGGCCGGTCAGGTCCATGACCTGGGCTCCTTCGGGCGCCTCCACCGACCCGGCGGGGCCGACGGCGGCGATCCGATTGTCCCGGATCAGGAGGTCGCCGGATTCGATGACTTCGTCTCCGGCCATGGTGACGATCCGGGCGCCCTGAAGGAGGAGCTCACCCCGGGGAAGGTCCCGGGTGGCGGTGACCTCGACCCGGTGCTCGGGAGGCTGGTAGCGGTCCTCGTCGTCTTCGTCGGCCTCCTCCTCGGCATCGGGGTCCTCGGCATCCGGGTCATCGGGATCGGCGGGGTCGTCGGCCGGGTCCTCCTCCTCTTCCTCCCGCGCCCGCTCGATGGAGTCCTCGAAGGCCCGGGCCGCCTCCAGGTCGTAGACCACATGGGCGTTGCCGATGGACCAGTGGACGGTGTTGGAGTCGTGGCCCCAGGCCGGGAACTGGCCGCCGATGTCGGTGAGCTTGCGGGCGGGGAAAGCGGCGTTCTCGGGGTTCGACACGTTGATGGTAGGCCCGTCGCCGCCCACCCGGGGCACGTGCACCGTGTAGAGTTCCATCCGGTGCTGTGCCAGGGCCCGCTCGCCGTCGGGCGACATGAGCACCAGCGACGCAGGGGGACTCCCGCTTCCGCCCGGAGAGCTGGGCCCCGTCACCCGAAGGTGGGTCCGGCGGTCGGTGCCGTCCCACCGGAATGAGATGAGGCCGACGCCG
>PWLA01000155.1 GCA_003559555.1 Gemmatimonadota bacterium
ACCCTGACACCGCAAGACCCCGTCCCGGTGGTCCCTGCCCTTCTTCAACGGCCTTTTAAGCCTCACCACCACGATGCTCCGGGGGCCATCTCGGGTGGAACAGGGGTGGTGGTTCCTTAGCAGGCTCCGAAGCCGCCAATTCGGGCCTCCGGCATGGGAATTCGGGACTGACCCCGAGGTGCGGGTGCAAACGCACGCGCCTGGCGGAGTGGGCTCCCACACCTCGGGCCCGCACACGACACTCAGACCCGGGATACACTGCCGATTCCAGGGGAAGGAAATTCCGGCCGCCTCCGTCCGTCGCCCGCCCAACTCCCGGTTGTGACTCTCCGTACATCCTTGTCCTGTAGCGCGTTACAGGAACCTCTCTCGTTTCTGGCCTTCCCGTTGCAACCCGAGCAGGGCGACCTGAACATCGGATTACACAAAGGAGGTCCGGAATGTCATACGAGGAGAACCCGTCCGCCTGTGGCCCGCGGCCCCGGAACCCGGGCCCGAACCCCCACCATTCGGGGTCCGGAGTCGTACCGGGGATCGGAGTCGCAGTCATCTTCATGTTCATGCTCCTGCTGATCCCCGCTGGAGCTGCAGCTCAGACCTGCATCGGCAGCCCCGCCATGACCAGCCAATTCACCCTGGGCGGCTATGGTGCCTTCCCCGATGCAGGCACGGTCTACGGAGTCGATTCCCGCTCCAACCTCCCGGGCAGGGTCGCCATGGGGGCTCGGATCGGCACCATCGACCTGGAAGACACCGACGACAACATCACCTCGGTGGGCGCCGACGTGGCCTTCGACCTGGCTGGTCGAGGCGCCCTCAGCTTCTGTCCGGTGGTGGGGGTCGATCACGACTTCTGGAGCGGGACCTCGGGTGGGGTCGACTTCGACTACTCCCGCTGGGCGTTCCCGGCAGCATTGGCCGTGGGCTCCCGAGTGGGAGACGGGGCTGGCAGCGCGACGCTCATTCCTTCGCTACGGGCCGGGCTCCTTCACCAGCGCTTCAGCGGCGAGGCGTCGGCTGGACCGTTCGTACTCCAACGGGACGGGAACCGGTCGGACCTCTTCCTCGACGCCGGTGCCACCGTTCACATCGGGCCGGTCTACGGCCGCGCCGGGATCCACCGGATTTTCGACGATCAGGGCGACACCGTGGTCCGGGTGGGGCTGGGGTTCGTGTTCTGACGCCGCAGCAGCACGCCGCTTCTCCCGACCAGACTATCGTACCACCCGCACCCGCACGGCGTGGGGGTCGGCGACGTTGGTTCCGTCCCGATCGTTCATGAAGTGGACGATTCCAAGGAGTCTGCCTTCCACGCCGTCCTCGTCCACATCGATGATCCCGAGTCCCGGTGTCACCCCAGTGGCGTTGTGGGGATCACCGGTGAGTGGCACCGAGCCTCGGAGCGAGGCGAAGAGGCGTGCGCCCCCGGGCGCCACGTCGACGAGGTCCGGTGCGGGGTTCTCCGACAGCTCTCCGGCTAGTGGAACGGTATTCAGGTGACGGCCGGAGGGGGCGTCCACGACCTCGGCCAGATCCTGGTTTCGATCCAGCACCCAGATGCGACTTCCATCCCGGACCGGTGCCATCCCGTGGGAATCCCGTTCTCCGTCGGCAGCGAAGACCAGTTCAGGAGCCGGCGTATTGGGCTCCGTCCCGTTCCCATATCCCGACAGGGGGAACCGGTAGACCTCGAACCCGTGGAGGTGGAGGAATTCGTGCTCCGCTCCCTGGAGGTTCACCGGGGCTCCCCCGGAGTTCAGGTACATCATCTCCCGGGACTGGACGCCCCCACACCCATTCCCCTTCACCGTCTCCCGGTCGTACTCGGCTACGATGCGCATGGGTGTGGCCCGAGAGTCCACCACGAAGAGCCCACCCCCCCGCAGCGTCACCCACGTATAGCGGGAGTCTTCGTCGATGACGGGACAGATGGGCGCGTTGTCGGGGCGAAGCTCCGGATCCTGTCGAGGCAGGCCGGCCGGGGTGTCGCCTTCCGCCAGATCGAGCGTGGCCTGGGTGTTGTGCATGAATTCCCCTCTCGCGAAATCGGTGTCGATCCGCTCCAGGAGCTTGCCGTTCTGGTTGGCCACCACGATGTAGCTCCCGTCCGGTGCCGGGAAGGCTGCATGGGCCTGTCGCGATCCCCCTGCCCCCTCCGAGGTCCGGAAGCACTCCAGGGGTTCTCGGGTGGCTGCATCGTAGATCACCACATGACCGCTTCCCACGAACGAGAGAACGGCGTGCGACCCTTCCCGGTTGAAGAGGAGCATGTGCGGCCGGACGGGATTGACTCCGGTCGCCTCCTGGCAGAGAGCAGAAGTGGCTCCAGCCAGATCCAGTCGTTCAACCGCATCAGCGGATCCGGGGTCTTCGCCCATCAGATCCGCTCCGTCGAAGACGTACATCCACCCGCCGAACCCCTGGGCGTGATCGCTGTCGGCCTGATCCACGATCCAGACCTCGAAGGGTTCATCGGAAACCTCGGCCGACTCCGGACCCGACGGCGGGTCTCCGGGCTCCTCTGCCGGTTCACACGCAGTCAGCCACAACAGCGGGACAACCGGCAGGAGCGCCAGGCCATCGGACAACCACGAACCGAGGACCGAAGGAAGACGAATCGGACCCATCATCGCAACTCCCGAAGAAAATGAAGGGACTTCCGGGAGCCCTGCGCCCCGGAGCGATTTCCAATGTTCCCTCCTGTCGCGGGGCGCGCAAGGATCTTGCATTACCCTTCGGAACCCTCATACGACCAGCCGGGTTGTTTGAACGTCGCTCCGGACTGAACCCGCATCCACCATCGGCTTTGCAAGAGGCGCCCTTGGCCAAAGTGGCCGCCATCCAGCGGCGAAATGAACGGGTTCACGTGGCATGAGTCACCGTGTGGACAAGGGGGCCGTTTCACCTTGAAAGGAGACGCCGGCAAGATGACAGGCACCTTTGAAGAAGGTCCCCAGTTGTGGCCGGCGCTTCCGTATGAAAAGTGGAGCGGGACTCTGGGCACATTTCACATGTGGTTGCAGATCGTGGGAAAGATCCGAGTGGCTCTCGTCCCGTGGGTGAATCATCAATGGCATGTGACCCTCCACGTGACCTCCCGGGGAATGACCAGTCGCCCGATGCCGTGTGACGGAGGCACCTTTCAGATCGACTTCGACCTTCTCGACCATCACCTGCTCGTTTCGAAGTCCGATGGTCGGAAGGGGCGAGTGGCTCTGAAGCCCCGAAGCGTCGCGGAGTTCTATCACGCCCTCATGAGCGAACTGAAGGGCATGGGGATCGAGGTCGACATCCATGGGTCTCCCAACGAGGTGGCGGATCCGATTCCCTTTCGAGAGAATGAACGAGACGGTGAGTACGACCAGGAGTACGTGGAGCGGTTCTTCCGCGTCGTGTCCAACACCGCCCGCGTCTTCGAGGATTTCCGGGGAGGGTACATCGGAAAGTGCAGCCCCGTGCACTTCTTCTGGGGAGCGATGGATCTTGCCGTCACCCGGTTCAGTGGACGCCGGGCTCCGGAACACCCTGGAGGTATCCCACATCTCCCAGACTGGGTCACGCGGGAAGCGTACTCACACGAGGTCAGCAGTGCCGGATTCTGGCCCGGTGGCGAATCCCACCCGCACCCTTTCTTCTATTCCTACGCCTACCCGAACCCCCAGGGGTTTTCCAAAGCTGCGGTGAGACCGGACGCGGCACGATGGGACTCCGATCTCTCGGAATTCGTGCTTCCCTACGAGGAGACCCGAAACGCCCGCTCTCCTGACGACCAGCTCATGCAATTCCTGGAATCCACCTACGATGCGGCGGCAAGGCTCGGAGGGTGGGATCGCCCGAGCGTCGAGTGGGGGCCGGACGAACGACCGCCCATCGGTGGCCTGGTACAGGACGGTTGAATGAAGTCACGCCTCACGACCTCGTCCCTTCTCCGATGTAGCGCGCTGATCCTGGTGGCCACAGGGCTGCTCGGCCCCACCGCAGACCTGGAGGCTCAGAGCCAGCCCATGGCCCTCCAGGTGGGCGCCGCATACTTCGCTGTCGGAGGTGAGGAAGATGAGACGGCAGCGTTGGAGCTCACCTACCGGCCCGACCGCCTGCGACGCTGGCGGGTCGGCGCTCGCTTCGGCGGGATGCTCACCGCCCGGGGCGCCGGCTATGGCTATGGGGGCATCGAACTCCCCCTCGCCGTTACGGACCGAACGACCCTCACCCCGTCGCTGGGGGCCGGAGCCTACCGGAGGGGTGACGGGCCGGACCTGGGAAGCACCCTCGAGTTTCGCTCGGGCATCGACCTGAGCCGCTCACTGGCCGGTGGACACCAGATCTCACTCTTTCTCTATCATCTCTCCAACGCCAGCCTGGGCGAGCGGAATCCAGGAGTGGAGGTCCTGGGGATCGGGTACGCGATCTCCTGGTAGGAGAACGCTAGCGCTCCACCGCCTGCACCTGCCGGACCGGTACCGACGGAATCTCCCGGACCCGGTAGATGGGCAGAATGCGGCCGGGTCGGGCCTCGGTGAGGAACTCGCCGGTGATGGCGAAGGAGTTCTCGTCCTCGGGCTCCATGAGGTGGGCCACCAGCGCGGCTCCAGGCTGGTTCGCCCGTACCAGATAGCTTCCTGCGGCGATCCTCCGGGTCTCAGGCTCCAGCGTCGTCTCGAAGCGCTGCGGGACGTACCCTTCGTACAGCGATCCTGAGAGATCCAGATCGTCGATCCGGTACACCTCCACCTGCCACTCCGTCTCCCGCAGTATGCGCTCGACCTGAACCCCGTGGGTCAGGAGCTGGGTCACCAGGTCGCCCCGCTGGGGCTCGATCACGTAGCCCACTGGCCGGGTTCGGGCCAATGTCACCGTAGCGCTGTCGTAGAGGGGCGTCTGGACGGTGATCGTCCCTCCGGTCCACTCCCGTCGGGTGCCCTCGTCCGTTTCCACTTCGACCAACTCAGCTACTTCGTAGCCGATGGTCCGGCTCGCCGCCGGCTCCCGGCGGACCGCCAGTTCGTCGGCCTCGTCCCAGGTACTTCCCAGCCCATGGAGTTCCTGGCGACCCTGGCGAAAGGCCTGGATGACTCCGGCTGCGTTTCCTGCCATCTCCCGGGCCAGCGCCTCCATGGCCACGTATTGCCGATGTGTCCGGTCCTCGATCCCCACCCTGGCGTCGCTCTCCCGGAGGCTTTCGAAGAGGATGGTCGCCATCCCCTGCGAACCGGCGTAGTCGTTCAGGGTTCGTCCGTAGACCGGCACGAAGATTCCGCCCTCCGGGTTCTGGGCCAGCCCCCCCGGGGTATGGTAGATGATGTGGGAGTAGTCATTAGCCTCCAGTGCTTCCACGATGGCCGGGATCAGTCGGTCGCCGGAGAGTTCCATGGGAGCCCGGGGACCATGGGGGTTTGTCGGATGCCAGGTGTAGAAGTCGTACACGCGGGGCGGACCGCCCAGCTCGTGGGCGTCCACCACCACGTGGGGCCGCCAGGGCACCAGGATCTCCTCCACCACAGCCCGGCTCTCCGGGTTGTCCAGACGCAGGTAATCGCGGTTCAGGTTGTAGCGAGCGGCGTTGGCCCGGGCGCCCCAGTCGCCGGCCTCGGCACCGTCGGGGTTCATCTGTGGCACGAAGAGGAAGACCATCTCGTCCAGGAGAGGTTCGAGGGGGCCGTCGGTAAGGTCCCGGGCAAACTGCATGAGGGCCTCCTTCCCCGCCGGTTCGTCGCCGTGGACCTGGGCCCCGATGAAGAGGATGGGCTTGCCCGACGCGTGGGCTTCCCAGGGGCTCTTCACCCCGGATCCCGAGAGTACCACCAGGTGCAGGGCCCGCCCCTCGCGGCTCCGGCCGATCTCCATCATGTGCGCTGCCGGAGACGCCGCCGTCAGGGAGCGGTAGAAGGCCACCACCTCGTCGTGGGGAGTGAGCTCGCTCCAGCCCACCCGTTCGGCATGGGTGGAGGGGAAGCCCACGGCGCCCTCGGGCGGTGCGGTCGCCACGCCCTCGATCCAGTGCGGTGCGCCCCGGGCGTCGGCCCGGGTCACTACTTCGGTCGGGGTCTGGGGGAGAGCCCTCAGGCGATGCACCGGGAGCGTCGCCCCGGAGCGTTCGTCGGTGGCCAGCCAACCGGCCGCGGCCAACGAGTTCTCGTCGTCGGGCTCCAGGAGGTGGAAGGCGATCCGGGCGTTGGGCTGGTCGGCCCGGACGATGAACGATCCTGCCGGGGCCTCGATCTCATCCGGATCCAGTGAGATCCGGAAGCTTCGCTCCACGTAGCCCTCATAGGGCGAGGAGGCGCGCTCCACCGACTCCACCCGGAAGCTCTCCACCGAAACGGTGGCCGGCACCTCCAGGCGCTCCACCTTCAGACCGTGTCGGGCCACCTGCCGGGCGACTTCCGCCCGGTGGGGCTCGATGAGGTAGCCCACTGGACGCACCCGGCCCGACTCCACCACCGCGCTGTCCAGAATCGGGACGCGGAGCTCCACCAGCTCGCCCTGCCACTCCATCCGGTAGTCCTCTTCCCGACTCGGCACCTGCCGCAGCTCCACGGCGATGGAGTCCGCCGGGTCCCACCGGGCACCCCGCCGCACCAGCTCGGCCCGCTCCTCTGCTACGGTAGCCACCACCCGGGGCCCGTGCTCCGCGGCGAAGCGGGCCACCGATCCCATGGCGACCTGGTGGCGCCGGGTCCGGTCTTCCAGCTCCTCCCGGGCGTCCCGGGGTCGTACGCTCTCGAACAGAATGGAGATGGCGGCCTGGGCGCCCCCGTACGATGACAGGGCCCGGGCGCCATACGTGCCGGCCGAGACCCCGATGGAGGGGTCGTCCACGAGCCCGCTGGGCACCCGGTGGTAGGGAAAGTGGGAGTAGCCTTCCGACTCCAGCGCCTCGACGATCGCCGGGACGATCTCCGAGCGGGTCAGCTCGAAGGCGTGGGTGGGACCATGGAAGTCCCGGGGAAAGCTGGTATAGAAATCGTAGATCCGGGGCGGACCCACCAGCTCATGAGCGTCCACGATCACATGAGGTCGCCACGCCGCCACCATCCGCTCCACGAAGGCCCCGGTCTCGGGGTTGTCCAGCCGGAGATAGTCCCGGTTCAAGTTCCGGCCCCGCTGGCTCGACCGGGTCCCCCAGTCACCGGACTGGGCCCCGTCCGGGTTGATCTGTGGCATGAGCACGAAGATGGCCTCGTCCAGGAGTCCGTTCAGCTCGCCCTCCGCCAGCTCCCGGGCAAAAAGCATCAGCGCCTCCTTGCCCGCCGGCTCGTCGCCGTGCACCTGGGCCCCGATGAGAACCACCGGCTTTCCGGAGCCGTGAGCTTCCCAGGGTGTGGCCACCGAGGGGCGGGAGAGGGTCACCTCCAGCAGCTCCCTGCCCTGGGCGCTGCTCCCGATGCTGCGGAGGCGAACATCCGGGGAGCGGGCCGTGAGTTCCTCGTAGAAGGCCACCACCTCACCGTGGGGCGTAAGCTCGCTCCAGCCCGTCCGTTCGGCATGGGTGGTGAGCTGAGTCGTGCCGGGCTGCTGAGCCCCAGCCGCCGCTGCCCCCACCGCGACCAGGAGGCCCGTGGCAGCGGTCGCCACGGCGACTCGCACAGCTCTTCGGGTGCGCCGGACGATCTCGGCTCTCGTAGAAATGGAACGCCGACCCTCGTGACGGGGCTGAGCAGGCCGGCGCGAAGGCGACCGGCTGGATCGGCCGGAAGAAACAGGTGCAGGCATGGCGGATGTCCGGGTTGCCGCTCGGGGCGCACCGTCCATCCGATGCGACCCCGCGAGCGACGTGGATTACGAAGTCTCGCGATGAAGGTGAATGGAGACAGCCTATCGGGGATTGGGCCTTTCGGCAATGCACGTACTCCCGGGGCTCGCCTGGCGGAGGGGACCGTGTTCCGCCATACTGAGCAGCGTAGAGTAGAAGGCCGTTGAAGAAGGGCAGGGCGCCACCGTTGGGAAGCCCCAGGGGCCCCAATCGTAGGCGGTTCGTCGAAGGCATAGCCTTGCGCTACGTCGAGGCGAACCAACGACCGACTGGGGCCCCTGCGGCCTCAACCCGAAGGGGGACGGGGGGTTGCGGCCCTGGATCTTCGTTGGGCCGCTTCACCGATGGCTAGTGCATCGCTTTCAGCGACCCGCCTTGCCCAGGACGCGCAAGACCCCGTCCCGGTGGTCCCTGCCCTTCCTCAACGGCCTTCCAGGCCTGGCGGTACAGAATGAAGGAACCCCACACCTCCACACGTATGGGGGATGCGGAACGGGCCAGAGCCGCCGAACGAGTCCACTTCCTCCGGAGGTCTTCACATGCTCGCCCTCTACGTCTTTGCGGCGGTGGTGGGACTCTCGCTCCTGGCGCTGGGTGCCCTGGGTGGCGAGGGCGGCCCCGACGAGTTCGAGCTCGACCTCGAGTTGGATGGCGACCTGGACGCCAGCGGTCTGGACAGCTCGTGGAAGAAGTGGTTATCCATGCGTTCTGCCGCCTACTTCATGGCAGGCTTCGGAGCCACTGGCCTTCTCCTCACCTATCTGGACGCGCCCGCGTTGGTGACGCTGGGAGTGGCGCTGGTCATGGGGGTCGCCTCCGGTGCCTTCATCCTGATGCTCTTTCGCTGGCTCCGCCAATCGGAAGGGGGCTTCTCCGCCCCTTCCGACGACTACATCGGAGCCGTGGGAACCGTTCGGGTCCCGATCCGACAGGACGCGCCGGGGAGCGTGGCCATCGAACACGGGGGTCGCACCCTGGTTCTCCGGGCTCGTCCCCTGGGTGAACCCGAATCCGACCCCTCTAACTGGCGTCGGGTCCTGGTGGTGGATGTGGAGGCCCGCCACGGCATCCTCCTGGTGCAGCCCGCAGGAGAATTCCTGACCGGGCAGACAGGAGAAGACCCCCCGAATCCCGCTAGCCTCAGCCCATGACCCAGCTTCGTCCCTCCCACCCATCCACCTCCTTCACGGGAAACCACAATGCTTGAGATCGCATTTGCAGTCGGCGTGGTGGCGGTCATCGTCATCCTCGCCGCCGTGCTCACGGTGAAGAGCCTCATCGTCATCGTCCCCCCCAACCAGGCGGCGATCATCACGGGTCGACGCACGGGTACCGGGGATCAGAAGCGGAGCTACCGGACCCTCCGGGGTGGCCGGGCCCTCCGTGTTCCCATCATCGAGAAGGTGGACCGGATCAGCCTGTCCACCATCCCCCTGGAGGTCACGGTGCAGAACGCCTACTCCAAGGGGAACATCCCCCTGTCGGTCCAGGCCGTGGCCAACATCAAGATCGCCTGGGATCCGCCCCAGGCCTTCGACAACGCCATCGAGCGCCACCTTCCGTTCAACCGGGATGCCGTGGAGCAGCAGGCGAAGGAAACACTGGCCGCCAATCTCCGGGGCGTCCTGGCCACCATGACCCCCGAGGACGTCAACGAGAACCGGATCAAGTTCGCCGAGGAGCTCCAGAAGGAAGCACACGACGACATGTTCACTCTGGGGCTCACCATCGACACCATTCGGATCCAGAACGTCTCCGACGAGGTGGACTACCTCGCTTCGGTGGGGCGCCGAAAGACAGCCGAGGTGGTCAGGGATGCCGAAATCGCTGAAGCTATGGCGCATGCCGAGACGGGCGAGCGTTCGGCGGAAGCCGACCGCCAGGCCCGGATCGCCCAGGCCAACGCCGACGCCGAGGCCAAGGAGCGGGAGGCCGACGCCGTCCGCCGGGCCGATGTGGCCAAGGCGCAGGCCGACCTGGCAATCGCCGAGGAGCAGAACCGACTCCGGGTCAAGCAGGCGGAGTTCGACGAGGAGGCCATGAGTCGCGAGCGTACGGCGGAGCAGAGGGCCCAGCTCGCCGAGGAACAGGCCCGCCTGGAGACCCAGACGCAGCGGGCCGAGACCGAGCAGGCCCGCCTGGACGCCGAGGTGATCCGGCCGGCCCGGGCCGAGCGGGAAGCTGCCGAGGAGAGGGCCAAGGCAGAAGCGGCTCCCATCATCGAGCGGGGCCGAGCCGAGGCCCAGGTGCTGGAACTCCTGACCCGCCGCATAAGGGATGGGGGGAACGACGCCATCACGGTCCTGGCCCTGGAGAAGCTCCCGGACCTCCTCCGGACCGCGGTGGACTCCACCAGGGACATCGCCATCGAGCGACTGTTCGTCATGGATCAGGGCGATGGGAACGCCGTTGAGAACGCCACCAATCAGCGCCTCCGGGCGGCGGCGGGGCTCATGGAGCAAGTCACCGGCTACACCGGTCTCTCCCTGGAGGACCTGCTCTCCGGGGTCGGGCGGCAGTCCCGGATGGCCCCCGCCGCACCTGCTCCGGTGGAAGGGTCCAACGGCGATGAGCCCGAGTCGGTGCCGACGGATTGAGTCCGTCGCGGTGGATCGAGGCTCCCGGTCGAACGGTCCGCCGGCTGCCGGGGTAGGTCGGGGCAGGTGGGCCCAAGAGGCCCGCTCGTAGTCGGAGACTCGGAAGACCTGGAGGCATCGTGGGCGATCGCAAAGGCACCATCGGCATCCTCACAGGCGGAGGAGATGTCCCCGGCCTGAATCCGGCGATCCGGGCCATCACCATCCGAGCTCTCAGGGAGGGGTACCGGGTGGTGGGGATCCGTCGGGGCTGGGCCGGTCTGGTGGATCTGACACCTGAGTCCGACGCCGACAACTCCACGTGCTTCCAGGTTCTCACCGAGGACGTGGTGAACCGGGCAGCTCGCACCGGCGGTACCTTCCTCCATACGTCCCGGACCCGACCCAGCACCCTGCCCCGATCCCTGGTGCCCGACCGCCTCAAGGACCGCTATACCGAAGGCGCCAACGACCTCACCGACGTGGTCCTGGAGAACCTGGATTTCCTGGGGGTCGACCATCTGATCCCCATCGGCGGTGACGACACCCTCAGCTACGCCCAGCGGCTGCATGAGGAAGGGGTTCGCGTGGTGGCCATCCCCAAGACCATGGACAACGATGTGCCGGGTACCGACTACTGCATCGGCTTCAGCACCTGCGTGACCCGCACCATCGAGCTGACCCACCGCCTCCGGACCACCGCCGGATCCCATGAGCGGTTCCTGGTCCTGGAAGTCTTCGGACGGTACGCCGGCTTCACCGCGCTCCTCCCCACCATGGCGGGGGCGGCGGATCGATGCGTGATCCCCGAGCACCCCTTCGACATCGAGCACCTGGCCGAACTCCTGTCGTACGATCGCCGACGCCACCCCAGCACCTATTCGGTGGTGCTGATCTCTGAGGGGGCCCGGATGAAGCACCAGGACAGCCTCACCTTCAAGGGTGACGAACCGGACATGTACGGGCATCGCAAGCTGGGGGGCGTGGGGGACGACGTTTCGGCGCTCCTGAAGCAGCTTTCCCCCCGATTCAACCAGGGGCGGAGGGTGAATGTGGTCAACCAGCGGCTGGGCTACCTGGTCCGCTCGGGGGAGCCCGACGCCATGGACTCCATCGCTCCCATGGCTTTCGGAAATCTGGCACTGGACCTGATCCTCGAGGGGACCTCGGGACGGCTGTTGAATGTGCGGGACGGCGTGTACGGAAGTGTGCCTCTGGAGGTGGTGAAGAAGCCGGCCCGGAGGGTGGACGTGGAACGCTTCTACCGCCCGGAGCGGCTCCGGCCCAACTACCGGAGCTTCGACGGCCTGCCGGTTCTCATCATGACGGGACCAAACACATGATCGACCCACAACGCGTCGACTTCCACGAGATCGCCCGGCGAGGCGACACCGAGGTCATGGAGGCCTGCCTGAAGGAGGGGCTCGACCCGGAGCTGCGGGACGCCCGGGGATTCGGCCTTCTCACCATCGCCGCGTACAACGATCAGGCCGCCATGGTGGAGCTCCTCCTGGATCGAGGTGCCAAGCCCGACGGTCCGGACGGGGGCGGAAACACGCCCCTCATGGGAACCGCCTTCAAGGGCCACGCCGCCGCCGCCCGGAGCCTCCTGGCCGGAGGGGCCGATCCAGACGTCGCCAACCCTGCAGGCGCCACCGCCCTCCACTTTTCCGTCATGTTCGGCAACCGGGAGATGGTGGAGCTCCTCCTGGAGTACGACGCCGACCCCGGGGTGGCCGACCAGGAGGGACGCACCCCTCTGGATCTCGCCCGGAAGGACGGTCTTGATGAGATCGCTGGCCGACTGGCACAGGGCGAGGACGAATAGGAGGAGCTCAGGCCTTCTCCCGCCCCATGAAGATCCAGGCGTAGAGGCCCGCGTTCAGGACCAGGACCGCTACGCCCATGACGATCTGATGGATCCGGGTCAGCCCTGCCGGATAGAGCACGCCGGCAATGTACTGCTCGATGAAGCCGGTGTCGTAGCCCTCCACCCCGCTCATCCGGAGGAAGTGGTTCTCCAGCGGCGTCAGGGGACAGATCCACCCCATCAGCGAGATGAGGGCCCCCCAGAGGAAGGCCGGCACGTGAATGAGCGCGATCCAACGCCGCCAGTGCACCAGGAAGGCCCCCAACGCCACGAAGAGGAGGAAGGCGAAGTGGGCCAACATGGTGAGCTCGGCCAGGATCCGGTAGATCATCGCCGCCTCCAGCCCTCGCCGCGTCCGGCTACATCACCGGGATGCCTTCACCCTCCAGCTCCACCGCCCAGACCCCCGAGTTGGTGTCGCTGAAGAAGATCAGACCCTTGAAGGGCATGGCGCTCCAGACCATGGGCGAGTTGGGCACATACCCGATGGGGTCAGCGGACCGGTAGACGGCGATCTCCCGGCCCTGCGTGTAGAGGTTCCCCATGAGCTCGCCGGAGACGTCGACGACCCGAAGCCCCCCCTCGTAGTAGGCCTGATAGAGGACATCGTCCTCCACCCAGATGTTGTGGGTGCCGTACTCGGGCACCTCGTAACGGGCCACCATCTCCGGAGTGTCGGGATCCGTGAAGTCGATGATCTGGATATAGCCGGCGGTGCTCAGGATGGTGCCGCCGGTGCCCGTCTCCGGGTCATAGGGCACCTGGTAGTTGCCCGGCACACCCTGCCACGCCAGCCCCCGGCGGTTCATGATCTCGTCACCGACGAAGAGGTAGAAGTTCCCCGTGGACTCCTGGTGGTACGGGAAGACCGCGTGGGTCGCCCCGCCGGGGACGATGTACGAGTTGATGTAGACCGGGTTTTCGAGGCTCCCGCCCCAGGCCCCATTCCCCACGTCGTAGGCGATCACTCCGCATCCCCACTGGGCCGAGTAGGCCACCCCGTCGTGCACCCAGACGTCGTGGATACGGCAGTCCTCGTGCTGCACCTCGCTCACGATGTAGGGGTTGTAGATGTCGTCCACGTTCAGGATCACGTACTTCTCCCCAGCCGAGAGGGCAAAGACATGATCATCGGTGGGGAAGGCGTTGTGGACACCGCCGGTGAGTCGTTCGGTGAACTCGGTGGCAATCGTGGGATGGGCCGGTGTGGAGAGATCCAGGATCACCAGACCGTTCACCCGGTCCGAAGCGCCCTCCCGGGTCAGGGTGGCGAAGCGGGCGTCGGGAGAGACCTTCACGTCGTTGATGGAGCGGGCGTCCACCTGAATGGAATCGGTCTTCACCATGTTGCTGGGGTCGGTCACGTCGAATACGTACGCTTGCCCGTCGGACATCTTGGCGCCGGTGATCACGTAATCCCGCCCGTCAACGCCCTCGAAGACCCAGAAGTCGGTGGTCCTGACGTGGTCCTGTCGCGCCTGCCCCGAGACCTCCAGGTCGCGCACCACCTCCCGGGGCACCGCCTCGAAGGTGTGGCGGGCACTCAGGGGGCCGGCAGTGGCCACCACTGCGTGCTCTCCAGGCACGTCGGCCACCACCCGGCCGTCGGCCACCTGTCCCGGAGCCGCCGGCGCCCGGATGTCGGCAGGCGTCCGGTACCGGTGCGACCACTCGATGGGAAGGTCCTCCAACACGTTCCCGGCTTCGTCCCGGGCCACGGCCCTGAGGGTCTGGACGTCACCGGTCCGGACCTCGGGGCTGCCGCCCTCCAGCTCCAGCGATGCTGCGGGAAAGGCCGGAGCCCGGTCGGCCCACACCCCGGTCACCCCCTCGAAGGTGGCTTCCACCTGCACCGGACCTGCTTCCAGCGCCGTGACGTTTCCGAACCGGTCCACCCGGGCGGGCGAATCCCCTGGGATGGCCCACCGGACCTCCACCACCTCCGGCCGCTGGGAACCATCGGCATGGAAGGCCGCCACCTGAAAGCGCTGCGTGGTCCCCTGGTAGAGTTGGTGCTCGGAAGCCGGCTCCACCCGCACCTCGGTCACCGGGGGCCACTGCACCTCGACGGGCACCCGGAGGCTCAAGGGCTCCCGGTCGCTCCCGGGATCCACGATCTCCGTGACGACCAGGGCGTGGCTTCCCACCCCCTCGGCTCGGACCATCCCGTCGGCATAGCCGAGGGCGCCCCGGGGTCCCACGACCCGGAGATCCACATCCAGCGCGTTCCCATCCCGGTCTTCCACCCGCAACTGGATGGGTGCCGTGGCCCCCCGCTCAAGGACCAGCTCGGAAGGCTCCGCCACGATCCGGTGGGGTTCCCCGTCACCCGTCGCCTGGCCCTCCAGGGCGCCAGCCGCCAGCAGCGTCAGGAGGAAGGCGCCCACAAGGGCCAGGACCGTGGCTCGCCAGATCTCTCCTCTGCGGGAGGATTCCAACGCCGCTCGAGCCTGGCCCTTCTGATGACGTGCGGGTCGGGTTGGCTCCGTTCGGGGGTCCCTTCGTCTCGTCTGCATCGTCATGGGTCTCCGGGCGGTTGGATGCCGTATCTGGGTTGTCCTGCTGTGCTGGGTGAGCCTGTATATTACTGTTCAGGGCCATCAGCGCGACAGGGGTCGGTGGCTCCCGTCACGCCGGACGTGGCGGTCCTCCCGTCATTCACTGCCTCTATCATGCTTCCACGTCGCTACCACCGCCTTCGCAGAGTTCTGGATCGCCGCCAGCCCGACCTGACCGTGGTCATGGAGCGGGTGAACAAGGCCCATAACTTCTCGGCGATCCTTCGGAGCTGCGATGCGGTGGGCGTGCTGGAGGCTCACGCCGTCCCGCCCGAAGGTGGACTCACCCTCCACCACGACACCTCGGGAGGATCGGCCAAGTGGATCCAGGTTCAGCGCCACCCCGCCGCCGCCGCCGCCATCGAGAGCCTCCAGGCCAGGGGCCACCAGGTGGTGGCGGCCCATCCCGCCGACGACGCCGTGGACTTCCGGGAGGTGGACTACACCCGGCCCACCGCCCTCCTCATGGGCGCCGAGCTCTGGGGCGTAAGCGACGAGGCCCTCGAGGCCGCCGACCTGGCCGCCACCATCCCCATGCTGGGAATGGTGCGCTCCCTGAACGTGTCGGTGGCCACCGCCCTTTTCCTCTACGAGGCCCAGCGGCAGCGGGAGGTGGAAGGGATGTACGCCGAGAGCCGCCTTCCCCCGGACCGGTACCGGGACCTTCTCTTTGAATGGGCCTACCCGGAGCTGGCGAGGCGGTACCGGGACCAGGGCAGAGCGTACCCCGAACTGGGACCGGACGGAGAGCTCCCGAACGCCACCTGAATCAGGGGGCCAGCCGCTCCACCGCCCAGTGGTCCCCGTTCCTTCGATAAAGGAAGCGGTCGTGGAGCCGGTTCCCTCCGGCCTGCCAGAACTCCATCTCGGCAGGAAGAAGCCGGTAGCCCCCCCAGTGGTCGGGTCGGGGGATCTCCCCTCCCTCCAGGCGGGCCTCCATCGCGCGGTACCGGGCCTCCAGCGCTTCCCTCCCTCCAAGGGGTCGGCTCTGGTCCGACACGCAGGCTCCGATCCGGCTCCCCCGGGGACGGGTCCGGAAGTAGGCCTCCGATTCCTCCGACGAGACCCGCTCCACAGGCCCCCGAATCCGCACCTGCCGAGCCAGGTCGTCCCAGTAGAAGGTGAGAGCCGCTTTCGGGTGCTGTGCCAGTGCCCTGCCCTTCGCCGATCGGTAATTGGTGTAGAAGGTGAAACCCCGGGCGTCCAGCTCCTTCAGCAGCACGATCCGCCCGTCCGGCATCCCCTCGGGTGTGACCGTGGAGAGGGTCATGGCGTTGGGATACTCCATCCGGGAGAGTTCCCGGGCCTCCTCGAACCAGCGGGCAAAGAGCTCCAGCGGGTCGTCGGTGAGGAGGCTGGCGCGCAGGGGGGGAAGGGTGGTGGGGCTGGTCACGTGGTCTCATCTCCAGAAAGGCGAAAGAGGTCTCGGGCGTTGTCGGCCATGACCCGGGTCAGGTCGGCCCCGGACAGGGTTCCGGCCAGGGCCGCCCGAAGGGCGCTGTAGCGCTGGTAGTGACCCACCCCGAAATACGTGGCGTCGGTGCCGAAGAGAACCCGGTGCGTCCCCACGGCCCGAAGCGCTTCCAGCACCACCTCCACCGGCGTCTGGGCGGTATCCAGGTAGAGCTCCGCGTCGCCCTCTCGACAAGCGCTGGCCACGGCCTCGATGGCAGGCGTGTAGGGACCTCCGAAGCCCATGTGGTAGAGGACGACCGGGACCTGCGGGTGACGCCGCGCCAGAGCGCGGATCCGGGACGCCGAAGCTTCATCTCGGCTTCCGTCGCAGTGGACCACCACCGGGATCCCATGACGCCCGGCCAGCTCCAGGTAGGGGTCCACCCGGGGATCGTCAGCTTCAAAACCGTTCATCTCGGGGTGCAGCTTGATGCCCACGAAGACCCGGTCCGTCCAGCCGTTGGCCGCGTCTGGAGACAGGCGTTCGTCCAGGAAGGGCTCCAGTCGGCAGGCCGAGCCCGACTCCGGCCGGCCCCACAGGAGCCCCCGAATGCGGGAGGGGTGCCGCCGGACGAACTCCAGGGTTCGGCGGTTCGCCTCCTCCTCGGTGAGGCCCCGGGTCTTTCCAGGCACCGCGGCACCGTCGATGTTTGACACCAACGCCAGCGCCACCCCGCCCTGGTCCAGTTCGGCCAGAAGGGTCCCTTCGGACAGGTCGTATCCCTCGAAGCTGCCCACGTGGGCGTGGCAGTCGATGGTCTCAACGTCTGACAGGGTAGGCAATGGAACTCCTCTTCGATTCGGGCAGCGTGACGAACCGACGGACCCTCCCGACCCCCGAAGCCGGTCCAGGGTTCCGGGCCAGGGCAGCGGCGGGGACCCCGTGCTGACGCGTGGCCATCCCCTGGTCTGGCGCTCCTTCGAGCTCTTCTTTCAACCATGGCTGCGGCGACGGCTCCGGGGCGTCCATGTGGCCGGGCTTCCCCCCTCAGAATCCCTGGGATCCGGTCCGGTGGTTCTTGCGGCCAACCATGTGAGCTGGTTCGACGGCTTCCTGGCACGGGAGGCACAGCGACACCTTCGGCCGGACGCCGTGTTTCGGACGCTGATGCTGGCGTCGGAGCTGAAGCGCTCCCGCACCCTCCGGGCGTTGGGCGGCATGGGGTTCGATCCTAATCGGCCCCTGAGCCTGCGAAGCGTCCTCCGCGCACTCTCCGATGTCCGGGACGACGGGCTCGTCGTGGCGTTCTTCCCCCAGGGAAGGATCTACCCCTCCTTTCGCCGACCGCTGGGGTTCGAGCCGGGCCTGGGGCTACTGACCCGAACGTTGGCCCCGTGCACTGTGGTGGGCCTGGGGCTGCACCTGGAGCAGGGAAACCATCTGGCTCCCCGGGCCTTCATCCATGCCACGGCGCCACTCCGGATTCCCGCCGACGAGGAGGCCGAGGTGGCGGAGGTCGAACGGCGCGTCCAGGATGCGCTGGAGGCCATCCACCGGGAACTGGCACGTTGGGGAGAGGATGCGTGGAAGCACTGGCCATCCGAACCTACCGGAGCGCTTTCCAAGCCCTGATGGAGAATCGTGGCTACTGCTCGTCCCCGGTCCTTCCGAGCTGGTGGCGCAGCGAGTCCTCCAGGTCTTCAAAGAGGAAGGCGTACCCGGAGCTCAACGCCTTCTCCGGGAGGACACGCTGCCCCTGGAGAAGGAGCTCGCGTCCCATCTGGCCCAGCAGCGCTTCGATGGCCAGTGCCGGTGCCGGAAGGATCGTCATGCGACCCAGGACCCGCCCCAGCGTGTCGGTGAAGGAGGCATTGGGCACCGGGTTGGGCGCGGTGGAGTTCACCGCTCCCCTGACCTCGGGCGTGCCCAGGAGGTGAAGGATCAACCCCACGTGGTCGTCCAGATCGATCCACGACGCATATTGTCGGCCCGACCCCAGCCGGCCGCCCAGTCCCAGCTTGAAGGGCAGAAGAATGGTACCCAGCACGCCCCCGGAAGGTGAGAGCACCAGCCCCGTGCGCAGGTGCACCGTGCGGATCCCCACGGCCCGGGCCGGGTGCGTCGCCTTCTCCCACCTTCGGCAGACATCGGCCAGGAATCCGGTTCCGGGCGCTGCTCCCTCATTCAATGGTTCGTCGCCCCGATCTCCGTAGTAGTCGACCCCTGACGCGGAGATCAGCGTCCGGGGCGGACGGTCCAGCTCGGCCAGGGTGCGACTGAGGAGGGCCGTTCCGTCCTCGCGACTCCGGAGAATCGCCTCCTTCTTGGCCCGGGTCCACCGGATGCCGGCGATGGGTTCGCCGGCCAGGTGCACGACCGCGTCCATTCCCTCGAGCCCGCCGGCGTCGATCTCCCCGGCGGCGGGATCCCAATGGACCCAGTCGCCTCCCTCCTTCTGGCTTCGGCTGACCCGGGTCACCTGGTGCCCCCCGCTTCGGAGGAAATGCACCAGCGCCGAGCCGATCATTCCGGTGCTTCCGGTCACCGCCACCTTCAGGGCGCCGGTCCTTCGGTATCGTCGATGGAGCTCCAGGTCGTTGGCCAGCCGTCGCCCGCGGAAGGCGAACAGCCGCTGGAGGGTTCGTCGGATGAATCCCTCGGAGAAGGTTCGGCCCAGCGAACCCAGCGGCGGCGCCCAGTCCACCACATCCTCCACCGCGGTTCGGCCGTCGGTCAGTGGTTCGAATCGGTGTTCGTGCCGCCAGTGGGCGAAGGGACCGGAGCGCTGCTCATCCACGAACCGTCGGTTCTCCTGGAACTCGGTGTGCTCCACCTCCCAGCGCAACTCCGCAGGTCCCTTCTTGAGGCCCAGCACCACTCGGCTCCCCTCCTGGATCCCCGTATCCTGACTCCGGATCCGAACCTCCTCCCAGGGTGGAGTCAGCCGCTGAAAGGCCCCCGACCGGGTATGCCAGTCGAAGACCTCCTCCACCGGATGGTCCAGTTCGATGCGATGGTTGAAGACGGGCATGGCATTGGCCTTCTGAAGGGAGGAGGGAGCGATCAGTCGCCGAAGCGCTCCAGGTACCGGTCCAGATCCATCTTGCGGCGCGTGCTGTCCGACGTCATGGAGCGAACGGTGCCGAAGACGGGACGTTCGGGCCAGCCCCGGTCGTAGCGCCCCAGCACCCAGAAGATCCCCGACGTGGAGTTCGGGTTCCGTCCGTCCACCCCCCAGCGGTTGTTGAGCTCCAGCATGGTCTCCAGCGCCTGCCGGGGATGCGGGGACCATTCCAGGATCTTCTTGCCCCACAGCATCCGGAGGTAGTTGTGAATGACGCCGTAGTGCCGGAGTTCCCGCTGAGCGGCGTTCCAGAGGGGGTCGTGGGTCCGGGCCGCCTCGAACTCCTCCCGGGTGTAGAGGTGGGGCCGGGGGTCGTCGGCGTGGTCGGAGAGGGTGGCCCGAGCCCAGTCGGGGAGGGTCTCCCACGAGTCGTGGTCAGGGTCCTGCCATGCCGTCAAGTACCCCATCTCCCGCCAGGTCACGATCTGATCCAGAAAGGCCTCCGCATCGGCTGACAGGCCCCACCATCCATACCGCTTTCCGTGGGTCTCAGCCGAGAGGTCCGCCGGGGTCCATCCCTCCCGATCCAGGACCGCCTCCACCACCTCGCGGCTCGAGATGTGGCCCCAGTGGAGGTAGGGTGAGAGTCCGCTGGTCCGGCCCCGGTCCGGATGATTCCGTTCCTCGGCGTATCCGGCGAGTCCCTCGTCGAGGAATCGGTCCAGGTGGGATCGAGCCGCCGTCCGACCTCCTGCGGCGGGAACGGGGGGCACGTCGTGATCGATGGGAAGGCCGCCCAACCCTGAGCCCCGCAGAAGCAGGTCGCCGGCCGGTGGCCACCGCTTCGTGATCGGGGCGGGAAGGCCGGGGAAGGCGGGCAACGGGTCCCCCACCAGGGGATGCTCCCCGGGCCCCACCTCCAGGTGCTCGGGGAGCACCTTCTGCAGGTAACGTCGGAAGGAGTAGGCGGTCGTGAACCCCCGGTCCGGCCAGGCCAGGGGAAGGACTCCGTTGGAATCCATCGCCTCCAGGCGGACGTCCAGCTGGTGGCCGGCAGCCGCCACCATGCGGGGGAGGAAGAAGGAGGGAAAGTCGTCGGTGACCACCACCCCGGCCTGGGCAGCCAGCGCCTCCAGCAGCCCCTTTCCGGCGCCCACCGAGGGCTCCACATACGGGTAGTACCCGGCCCGGGCACCGTCCAATCGACTCCGGTGCTCGGCCATTCCGTCCAGGCAGAATCGGTGCAGCCGGGCCGACGCCCACCGGTAGTCCACCCGAAGCGCCTCCAGGATCAGGAGCGGAAGCCCCAGGTGTCGGGCCCACGAAACCGCTCGTTCGAGCCCCTGGTTCCACTCCAGGCGCCGCGCTGCAGTCATCCAGTAGAGGACCCATCGGCGACTGTCTCGCACGGGCTTTTCGTTCACCAGCCGCAGGCGGGCCCGTCGGGATGGCGACTGGAGGGGCGGGCCCGACACGGAGGCTGTGTTCATGTATCGCTCCTCTCGGAACCCGTGGGATCGGGACCCCGGAGATCGCCCAGGAGTCGAGCCAGAGTGGCGCTGAGTCGTTCCGCCACGGTTCCGTCTTTGTAGACCGTCCCAGCGGGTGCTCTGGCGAGCCCGGTCCGCTCCTGGTCGGGAAGATCCTTGCGGATCAGGAAGATCGCCGGCACGCCCCCCTCGGTGGACGCCATCCGAAGTCGATCCACCATTGAGAATCGCTCCAACACCGGGGGGCGGAGGTCCACGACGATCAGGTCCACGTCGACCCGCCGGACGAAACGAAGGGCGGCATCAGCCTCCTCCACCGAGTGCACCACCAGGCCCGCCTCGCGCAGGATCCGCTGCGCCGAAAGCCGAGTCTCCCCGCCCACTTCCACCAGGAGGGCCCGACTCGCCCCGGCACCCACGCTCCGCTCGAGGGCCCTCCCCATCTCCTGGTCCTCCGGCGGATCTCCCACCACATCCACCACCCCCGGTGCCCAGTTGCCGGCAGCTCCCCCCCTGGACATGGCCACCATGACGAACGGGATGGGAGCAAGCACCGGATCCCTGCGCATCTCCTCCAGGAGCTCCCATCCGCTCATTCCTCCGATGATCAGGTCGGAGGTGACCACATCCGGGCGCCGATCCCGGGCCTTGGCCAACGCCTCCTCACCACTGGCGGCAGTCCGAACCTGGCAGCCCAGATTCTCCATGTACTCGGCCAGGAGCTGCTGGGAATCCACGTGAGCCTCCACCACCAGCACGTGCTTGTCCTTCAGCGCCGAGGGCTTCGCCGCCGGGTGTGCGGGTCCCCCGCTCGGCGGATGGACGGCTCTTCGGGATGGCGCCTTCGGGTCCAACGTCGGTGGACGGGGCTCCCCCTCGGCCCGGGGGGATGCCGCTTTCGGGAACGTGCCGGGAGGAACGGGCTCCTCGTGCTTCTCTTCGGTGGTGGGGCCGACGTTCAAGCGGATGCTGAAGGTGGAGCCCTTGCCCTCTTCGCTGGAAACCGAGAGTTCGTGGCCCATGAGTGCGCAGAGAGATCTGGAAATCGTGAGCCCCAGCCCCGTCCCCCCGAATCGGCGGCTCGTACTCCCGTCAGCCTGGCGGAAGGCCTCGAAAATCCGCTGGAGTCGGTCCTCGGGGATCCCGATCCCGGTGTCCCGCACATGGATCGCCTTCGGCTCGGCGGTCTCCGGATCGGTCTCCACCTCCACCCCGACGTTGCCCTCCTCGGTGAATTTGATGGCATTGCCCACCAGGTTGATGAGCACCTGCTTGAGCTTGCCCGCGTCCGTCTGGAGGGGGCGCGGAGGAAGGTGCCAGCTGTGGCGCAGCTCCACGCCCCGTTCCGCCACCTGACCCTCCATCTCCTGAATCACCGCCGGGACCAGCTCCTTCAGGTCCACCGCCTCCACCTCCAGCTCCATCTTGCCGGACTCGATCTTGGAGAGATCCAGGATCTGGTTGATGAGACTCAGGAGGTGTTTTCCGTTGGCCAGAATCCGTTCGAGGAACTCCCGGTCCCGGGCGGGCATCTCGTCCCCTCCCCGTCGCAGCAGGAGGTTGGCGAAGCCAATGACCGAGTTGAGGGGAGTTCGGAGTTCGTGGCTCATGCTGGCCATGAAGTGGCTTTTGGCCCGGTTTGCCTCCTCCGCGTCGCGCTTGGCCTGCCGCAACGCCTCCTCCACCTCCCGCCGGCGAGTGATGTCCTTGCTGAACACCACCACGCCTCCAGGGCCCTCCGGAGTCTCGAAGGGATGGAAGTAGAGCTCGTAGACCCGCACGGTGTCGCCGATCTTTTCTTCGCGGCCGGCCACGAACCGGTTGCCGGCCAGCGCCCGGTCGTAGCAGTTGCGAAACCAGCCCACCTCCCAGGGCGCCACCACTTCCTCCACCGCGTCGCCAGGCTGAGGTGCTCGTCCCGTCAGCGCCTCGACCGTGAGGGCGAAGGCGGTGTTGAAGGTCACGAGCCGGTGATCGATATCCACGGACCAGATGGCGTCGCCAGTGCTCTCGAAAAGCGCCCGAAGGTTCGCCTGGGATCGGGCCAGATCCCGCTCCGCCCGCGCCTGATCGGTGATGTCCCGGAAGATGGTGCGGGTGGCCACCGGCTTGCCGTCCTCGAAGCGGCAGTTGGAGCTCCCGGCCAGCGCTACCGCCTCTCCGTCGGCGGTCTGGAAGACCACCTCGAAGTCCCGCACCGCATCGCCCCGGCGCACCCGCTGGAGGATCTCCTTGAAGGCCTCCCGGGATCTGGGGTGGGTGACCGAGAGAATGTTCATCCCCTTCACCTCCTCGTCCGTGTACCCCAGGATTCGCTTCCATGCCTGGTTCACGTAGAGGATCCGGCCCTCGGGATCGGTGCTCTGGATCAGGTCGTTGGCATGGTCCAGGAAATCCTGGAGCCGCTCCTCGCTCTCCTGCAGGATCGCCTCGGCTCGCCGCCGGGTCCGAACCTCCCGGGCCAGTGCCTCGTTGGCCGTGACCACCACGTGGGAGGTGTCCACCTGCTGCCGGAACGCCATGTGGACACTGGCCATGAGACCGATGAGGACCAAGCCGTAGCTGCCCAGCTTGACCACTCGACCGGCCAGCTCCGGCAGGTCCAGCGGGAGCTGCGACGGGCCGGCGAACCCCACCTGGACCAGCACGCAGGCCAGGAGGGCGCAGACGAGCCAGTGGTCGAAGGGATCTCGACGCCAGCCGCCCCGGTGCAGGTAGCCTCCGGCGGCCACGGCGAAGAAGAGGGCAGGAATCAGCTCAGCAGGGCGACCGAAGAAGGCTCCGGGCCAGTAGGCCGATCCCAGGGGACCAGCGTAGAAGAAGACAAAAATGACCCCGGTCAGGGCCGCCGCGGTAAAGTAGATGGACAGCTCACGGCCGGGCCCCACAACCCCTTCGCCGGGAAGGTGCCTTCCGGCCTCCTCCTCTTCCTCTGCCGTCCTGCGGTCCAGGACCCACGCCAGCCAACTGGCGAAGAGGAAGAGGGAGAGGAAGAGCCTGGAGGCGAGCCAGCTCCACGCTGCAGCATCCTCCGGCCCGGCTGTGGGTCCAGGAGAGAGGGCCGGAGTCAGCACCAGAGCATGGTAGGCGTCGAGGACCGCCGTTCCCAGGAAGCCCATTCCGATGTAGAGGAAGGTGCGCCGCTTCCACGAGTAGTAGCGCACCAGCGCCAGAGCACCCACTACCAGGGCCAGAACGGTGGCTGCTGTTTCCAGGAGCGTCGGCAGATCGTCGCCATGGCTTCTGGGGTCGCCCATGGCCCAGACGGCGCCCAACACCAACGCCACCACCAGCAGCAGGTAGCTCAGGAGTCGACGCCGGCTCCGGTCCGGGAGCCCGTGATGCCCGGTGAGCGGGCTTATCCCGTCGGTCGCGCCGTCGTCCTGCTCCAGGCGGGTCATCTCCCGGCTTCGAGCCTCCGGGCGATGGCATCCAGGAGCACCTCTTCATCGACGATGGGCTTGGTGAGATATTCGTCGAATCCCTGAGCCAGGTAGCGTTCCCGATCCCCGGCCATGGCGTGGGCCGTCAGTGCGATGACGGGGACCCCGGCAAGCCGGGAATCTCCCCGCATCCTCTGGAGCACTTCGCTCCCGTCCATCCCCGGGAGGGAGATGTCCAGGAGGACCAGGTCGGGCACGTGCTCCTGGAATCCCTCCAACGCGTCCGTGCCCGTCTCGTACTCCACCAGATCGTAGAGATCCTCCAGGATCGCCTGCACCAGGAGCCGGTTGTCGGGATTGTCCTCCACCACTGCAATGGTCGCCATCAGGTCTCATCTCCCTTCGAGGGTTCGGGCTCGTCGGGACGGAGCGTTTCCAGGGCCCCGACGGTGGCCCGGTAGGACTGCAGGAGTTCATCCACCAGGCGAGGCACCTGGCCATCGTCCCCCTTCCCTGCCGCCGCCGCTTCCAGCCGTCCCGCCCGCTCGCGGAGGTCGTCCGCTCCCAGGTTGGCCGCCGATGACTTGAGGGAGTGCGCGGCCCGCTCCACCCGCTCCATATCACCGCTGGCGGCCCCTTCCTCCAGTGCCCGGGTCCGTTCGGGGCCCAGCTCGATGAAGAGCCCGATCATCCGACCCAGGAGGGCGTCTCCGCCCCAGGAGCGCAGCCGGCTGATGGCTTCCTGATCCACCACGCGGCCATCGGACTCGGGGACGTCGGCGCCGGCCCCCGGGGACGACCCGCTCATGCCCGGGTCCTCCCGGCACCCGCCGCGGCGTCCCTGAGCCGGGCCATGGCTTCTCCCAGCGGGTCCGTTGCGCCGAAGAGCGCCGAGCCCGCCACCAGGACGTTGGCTCCCGCCGCCACCACCGCCGGAGCGGTGGAGGGGTCGATGCCGCCGTCCACCTGGATCTCCACCTCGCCGTCCCGCCCCTCCTCTCCCAGGAGCCGTTTCAGACGTCGCAGCTTGTCCACCGATCGGGGGATGAAGCTCTGGCCTCCGAATCCCGGGTTCACCGTCATGACCAGGACCAGGTCCACCCACGCCACCGCCTCCCGGAGGGTCTCCACCGGGGTCGAGGGGTTCAGCGCCACCCCCGGCCTGGCGCCGGCCTCCCGGATCCCCTGTACCACCCTGTGGAGGTGAGGACAGGTCTCCTGGTGCACCGTGATCCAGTCCGCGCCTGCCTGGGCGAAGGCGCCGATGTACCGCTCCGGCGCCTCGATCATCAGGTGCACGTCCACCGGCAGGTCGGTGGCCTGGCGGACCGCCCGGGTGACGGCTGGGCCGATGGTGATGTTCGGAACGAAGTGGCCGTCCATGACGTCCACGTGGATCCAGTCCGCCCCCGCCGCCGCGGCCCGCTGCACATCGGCGGCCAGCGCCCCGAAGTCGGCCGACAGAATGGACGGGGCGATCCTCACCGGCCGCCTCATGCACTCCCCTCGGCCCGCGCCAGTCGCTGAACCTCCTGGCCGGTCCCAACCAGCGCCAGATGAGCCACCCCCAGGAAGAGACCGGTCTCCACCACACCGGCCCGTTCGTGCAGGATCCGGTCCACCTCGGCCGGGTCTTCCAATCCGCCGTCAAAGTGCAGGTCCACGATGGGATTTCCGTTGTCCGTGATCACGAGGCGGCCCGCGTCGTCCCGCCGAGCCTCGGGTTCGGCACCCAGCTCCCGGAAGAAGGGAAGGTGGACCGGCCAGCTGAAGGAGACCACCTCCACCGGCACGGGGGCCCGGGTCCCCAGTTGCTTGACCCGCTTGGAGCCGTCGGCCACCACCACGAAACGTCGGGAGGCCTGCACCACCATCTTCTCCCGAAGAAGGGCCCCTCCGAGCCCCTTCACGAGCTCCAGCTCGTCTGTGACCTCGTCGGCGCCGTCCACCGCCAGATCCAGCTCCCGGACCTCGGCCAGCTCCACCAGGGGGATTCCCAGCGTCCGGGCCCGGGCGTCGGTGTCCTCCGAGGTGGGCACACCCCGGATTCCCTCCAGACGTCCCCCCTGGATCTCACGGGCCAGGGCGTCCAGAAAGTGCCTCACGGTGCTCCCGGTGCCGAGACCCAGGGTCATGCCCGACTCCACCTCCCCCACCGCCGCCGCACCGGCCATCCGCTTCGCTTCTTCGGCCGAAGCCCCCACGCTCCGGGTACTCACGCCCACCGCCCAGGGACGGTCTGCCGGATCGGCCCGGTGGGCTTCGGCCCTTCGGGGTGGAGGCGAGATCCGTCCGGCTCGCGTGCTGGCGTCATGGATGAGGTCCCGTGAAAGAAAGGAAGCAGAATGATGATGAGGGGCGCGCCCGGTCCAAAAGGTATCCCCGGCCTCTCGTGCGAACCAGTGTCCGCACGGACCCATCCTCCCACCTCTGGAAGCTCGCCGGCCCCTCACTTCCAAGGAAGCACCACCCCTGTTCCACCCGAGATGGCCCCCGGAGCATCGTGGTGGTGAGGCTTGAGGGCCGGAGGGCGACGGGCGCTCCCACACCATGGTGGCCCCCCAACCCGGGCAAAATGTGAAATTCTTCCCCCTCCGCAACGTTCCGTTCGACATTTCCCCCGGTTTCCGGGCAAAATGCAGAACGG